>NZ_SVFW01000008.1:36200-98530 GCF_015056685.1 Butyrivibrio sp.
AGACTTAAGGGCGACTACCTTGCAATCGTCACTCTTGCCTTTGGTGAGATCATAAAAAACGTCATCAATGCTTTTTACGTTGGAGTAGACAGCCATGGACTTCACTTCTCTATGAAAAACGCTATGGAACTCAACATGGAAGAGGATGGACAGGTTATTATAAACGGCGCTATGGGAATCACAGGAACACCACATGATTCCAATTTTGCCATAGGAATCGCAGTCCTTCTTATCTCACTTTTTGTGGTACTCAACCTCATCAATTCAAGAGACGGCAGAGCTATCATGGCAGTCAGAGATAACTACATCGCTGCAGAGGCTTCAGGAATCAATGTCACCAGATACAAGATGATGGCCTTTACGATTTCAGCTGCAATTGCAGGCGCTGCAGGAGTTCTTTTCTCACATAACATCACAACTCTTACAGCTTCATCACAGTACTTTGGATACAACGCATCGATCATGATCCTTGTTTACGTGGTTTTGGGCGGCATCGGAAATATCAGAGGAAGCGTGATCGCAGCATGCATACTTTACCTTCTTCCAGAGCTTCTTCGCGGTCTCAATACCTACAGAATGCTGATTTACTCAATCGTTCTCATCGTGATGATGATCGTCAACTGGTCACCTAAGGTAATTGAGTGGAGGAAAAGAACTTTTGGCAACCTCCTTAAGAAGAACGGAAAGGAGATGGCATAATGGCACTACTTGAAGTAAACAATTTGAGCATCTCTTTTGGTGGTCTTCGCGCAGTTGGAGATTTTAATCTGAAGATTGAGAAAGGCGAGCTGTACGGCCTTATCGGACCAAACGGTGCCGGAAAAACAACAGTTTTCAACCTTCTTACAGGCGTTTATAAGCCAGATGAAGGAATCATAAAGCTTGATGGACAGGACATTACAAGGAAAAACACGATCGAGATCAATCACGCAGGAATTGCAAGAACCTTCCAGAACATCAGACTTTTCAAGCAGCTTTCAGTTATAGACAATGTTAAGGTTGGCCTTTCTGAACGCATTAAATATAGCCTGCTTGAGAGCATTTTCCACATTGGAAGCTACAAGACAAAAGAAAAAGAGATGGAAGAGGAGGCCCTTCGCCTTTTAAAGGTATTTGACCTTGATGGGGAAAAAGACATCCTGGCGTCCAATCTTCCTTACGGTAAGCAGAGAAAACTTGAGATTGCCAGAGCTATGGCGACAAATCCTAAGCTCCTTTTACTTGACGAGCCGGCAGCAGGCATGAATCCTAATGAGACAAAAGAACTGATGGAGACAATAGCCCTCGTGAGAAGAGAGTTTGATATGACTATCCTTCTCATAGAGCACGACATGAAGCTTGTTTCAGGAATATGCGAAAAGCTTACAGTGCTCAACTTTGGTCGTGTTCTGTGCCAGGGCGAAACAAAAGAGGTTTTGGCTGATCCGGAAGTTATAAAGGCATACTTAGGCTGAGAGAACCTGACGAAGGAGCAATTATTATATGGCAAATTTACTTGAAGTAAACAATTTAAGTGTATATTACGGTGTGATCCAGGCTCTTAAGGGAATTTCTTTCCATGTAGATAAGGGCGAGATCGTTGCCCTTATTGGTGCCAACGGAGCCGGTAAGACAACAACCCTTCACACTTTATCAGGCCTTATAAAGGCCGATAGCGGCAGCATCTTATATCAGGGAAAAGAGCTGACAAAGATTCCAAATCATAAGATCGTCAGTCTTGGAATGGCTCAGGTTCCTGAGGGAAGAAGAGTTTTTGCAGAGATGACTGTTCTTCAGAACCTCAAGATGGGAGCTTATACCAGAAATGATAAGGCAGAATTTGAGAGCACTCTTGAGATGATCTACAAGCGATTCCCAAGACTTGAAGAGAGAAAAAGCCAGTTTGCAGGAACTCTTTCAGGCGGTGAGCAGCAGATGCTTGCCATGGGACGAGCTCTTATGTCACACCCTGACATTATCCTTATGGATGAGCCATCCATGGGACTTTCACCTATATTTGTAAACGAGATCTTTAGCATCATTGAAGATGTTAATAAGGATGGAGTGACAGTGCTCCTAGTTGAGCAGAATGCTAAAAAGGCACTCTCCATCGCTAACAGAGCCTACGTCCTCGAGACCGGAAGCATCGTGAAAGAGGGGGATGCTCACGAACTTCTTAATGATGAATCTATAAAATCTGCATACCTGGGGGAATAAATATGAAAAAAAACATCGTCATTACAATAGCCCGTCAGTACGGCAGTGGCGGACGTACAGTTGGAGAAATGCTGGCAAATGAACTGGGCATTCACTACTATGACAAGGAACTTAGTAAGATCGCGTCAGAGGAAAGTGGCATCAGTGAAGGCCTTTTTCTGGAGGTTGATGAAAAGCGCAGAAAAAGAGGCTTTCTTCGCACTCCTGTGAATGTGTATAAGGGAGAGGTTATAGGGCCTGATAGCAAGGAATATACATCAGAGGACAATCTCTTTAATCTTCAGGCTGCATCCATAAAGAAACTGGCAGAAAATACAAGCTGTGTTATAATTGGACGTGCGGCTAATTTCGTTTTAAAAGATTACGAAAATGTGCTAAGTGTTTTTGTCCATGCACCACATGATTTCCTGATGGAGCAGGCGGGCAAGGTTCAGCCACTAACAGGAAAAGAGCTGGAGAAATACATAGCAACAGAGGATAAATACCGCGCCGAGTACTACCATCACCACACAGGGCAGAACTGGACCGACGCCATGAACTACGACCTGTGTCTTGACAGTAGCAAACTTGGATTTGAAGGAACTGTTAGAGCCATCAAGGCCCAACTGAAAGTACGTTTTGGCGAGGATATTTTTGAATGAAAAAGTTTTTTGAAAACAAAAAATATTTAATTATTGGAGTACTAGCTCTCGAGCTAGTACTTCTTGTGGTTAATGCCCTAAGATTCTACAGGCATGAAGAAATCTCTTTTATAAGTGATGATCTGATCCTGTCATATTATGATGAGGCTACGGGAACAACAGTAACTGAGCCCGGATTTTATGCTGATCATTCCAGTAAGCCGGGGAGTGTAGTATATACACCGGATGTCTTTTTGAAAAAGGGAATCTATTCAGTAACAATAGACTGTTCAAGTAACGGAGGCACTTGGCATACCAATTACAGCACGCTTCTGGCTTCCGGGGACCCAACAGCTGCGCAGTCTGCAAACCTTGTGAGCAGCGATCATACAGCAATTCCATCGGGAGATACTTCTACAAGCAATCTTTCCTGGGTTCATTATGGTACAAACTTCACAGTGAGAATGGGACCTGAGACGGATGCTACAGGCGACGACCTTTACGTCCTTGTAAACAGTGTGACCATTACTTACATGGCAGGAATGACTGTACTTCACGAGACTGCGAAGTTCTTCTTCGTTTTGCTTCTCATAGATTTAGTTCTCTTCCTGTATCTGTTCAAAAAGAAAGAAACAGCAGAGTACCTTAATAAAAAAGCATATGTTATTGCAGGAATGATATTTATCATCTTCTTTTCAAGCTTTATGCTTTTCTACAGAAAGATATACTTCGGAGATGACATTTTCTACCATCTCAGAAGAATCGCATTCCTTGCTGAGGGACTTAAGAGCGGTCAGTTCCCGGTTAAGATCCAAAGCGGTTGGGATAATGACTATGGATACGCGGTTGGCGTTGGCTACGGCGATGTTTTCCTATATCCTTCAGCTATATTGGTGCTCCTTGGATTCAGCGTTCAGTTTGCATATAAGTTCTACATTTTCCTTATGAACGTGCTGACAGCTTGGATTTCATATCACACCAGCAGACGCGTTTCAAAAAACGACTACATTGCCCTCTTGTGCGCAGGATTCTTTACCCTCAACGGATTCAGACTCCAGGCAGTTTACACAGGCGCAACAGTTGGAGAATATGGTGCTTACACCTTCCTTCCATTGGTCGTTTTGGGACTTTATGATATTTACACAAGGGAAAAGAAATACGGCTACATCACACTTGCATTTGGAATTGCTCTTGTAGTTGCAAATCATGTAATTACGCCTTATATCCTTGCATTTACAATTCCTCTTTTCTGCCTTCTTATGATAGAAAAGACTATTAAGAAACCGGTTCTTTTGGACCTTTTCAAGGCATGCGGCCTTACTTTCCTTTCAAGCGCATTTTTCGTTGTTCCTCTTCTTGATTACTTTGAGGATATGAGAGGAAATGACTACTCTGACATCCTTTGGGAGCGTGGCCATGAGATGGTGACCATATTTACAGAAGTTGCAGATAAGTCCAAAGACTCAGGCGGCTGGGCAGGAATCGGATACGGATTTATAGCAATAATGGCCCTTGGAATCGCCATAGCTCTTTCAGGAAAGTTTAAGGAAAAGACATCTGTATATATCAGAGTCGTGCTGTTTAATGCACTCCTTTTCTATATGTGTCTTAACAACAAGGTATACTTTATCTTTAAGGATAGACTTCCAGGCGTTTTCGAGCACTTTGCGGAGATTCAGTATCCATGGCATATCCTTGATATAGTGGCTGCAATAACAATCTTTATTCTTGCAGCAAGTTTAAAAGAGATCACAAAAGAGGAAGCCGGAAAGAGCGTAGCGCTGATCACAGGTGCAATAATCCTTATGACCTGCATTTATCATGGCGGCGAGCTTTATAAGGAAACTTCACTTGAAGCTAATGAGATCACCATGTTTGACAAGACTCTTCTTATTGAGACATCTGATGCAGAGTTTATTCTCCCAGGCAGAGATGATACGCTTCCTTCCAGAGAGACAGATATGGTGATAAGGGATGAGAATACTCAGGCAACAGCATCTCTTATTTCAAGAAATGGTCTTAAGATCACAGCCCAGGTAGATAACCCAACAGGTGAAACAGTTACAGTTGAAGCGCCTTTGTGGGGATACAGATACTATACAGCCAAGGGCAATGGCCAAAAGCTTAATACCTACAGGGCAGACAGCTATAAGCTTGCAGTTGACATTCCTGCCGGATTTAGTGGAACTATCACAATCAAGTTCACAGAGCCATGGCACTGGAGACTTGCTGAACTTGCATCCCTTGCAGCATTCATATTCTGGGGATATAAACTTTTCAAATATGAGACTTCAAAGTAAAAAATCCGGATATAGGTATGTAAGATTTAATTCACGTAAAAACAAAATTAGTACAAATCAAAAAATAAGGAATGATATAGATGTCACAGAATAAGTTCATCCTGATAGATGGAAGCTCGATGCTGGTTACCAATTACTACGGTAACCTCCCGAAGGCTCTCCTGTTTGAAAAAGACCCTGAGAAAAAAGAAAAGCTCTTTTCTCAGATAATGCACAATGATGCAGGACAGTACACCAATGCAATGTACGGCATGATGCGTACAATCCTGAAGATCATTGATGAGCAGAAGCCTACCCATATGATGTTTGCCTTTGATATGACAAGGGATACCTTCAGAAGGGAAAAATACGCTGATTATAAGGGTAACCGCGGCGAGACTCCTGAACCATTAAAAGAGCAGTTTGAAAATATGGAAAAGCTCCTTGAGGATATGGGATTCCAGGTCATGTACGACATGAAGTACGAGGCTGATGACATTGTTGGCAGCGTTGTTTCGAAGTTTGAAAAAGAGATTCCATCCTACATCATCACTAAGGATCACGATTATCTTCAGCTTGTAAGTGACTATACAAGAGTATGGCTCATTCAGACCAAGCAGGAGACAGCTGATGAACTGCAGGCTAAATACAGCGCGGAGTATGGCTGGAACAGTAAGATGGTGAAGATTCCGGATAAGGCTTTTGAAGTTACACCACCACTGTGTCTTTCAGAATACGGCGTGAAGCCTTGTCAGATACCTGACCTTAAGGGAATACAGGGCGATAGCAGTGATAATATCCCAGGAGTTAAGGGCGTTAGCAGTGCTGCTATGCCGCTTCTTGCAGAATATGGCACAGTTGAGGGCATTTATGAAGCGATAGATTCCTGCGAGGGCGATGCCAAAAAGCAAAAAGAGCTTGGGGCGTTTTGGAAAGAGAGCCTTGGAATATCAAGAAGCCCTATGAAGGCTCTTATTGAGTACAGAGATCTTGCATTTTTATCAAAAGACCTTGCTATGATCAGAAGAGATTATGACTTCCAGAAGCAGTTAGACGATTTTAAGATAAACATCAACGTGGATAAAGCCAAGGAACAGTTCGAAAAATATGGCTTTAAATCCCTTATGGAAAAACTCAATGCGTAATTTTTACCACACAATACTGATAAATATTCACAGAATAATATATTATGTCGCGAAAGCCCGCATTTGGCTTCTTAATGTAGATGGACATACAGATGAAGAGAGATATGCCCTTGCCAATGAGATGATAACTAAGATGAACAGGTCATCAGGATATGAGACTCTAAGCTTTGGACAGGAGAATCTACCTGAGGATGGCGGATACATGCTCTATCCCAATCATCAGGGGAAATACGATGTACTGGGAATCTTTACCAGCCACAAAAAGCCATGTTCTTTCGTGATGGATGAAAAGAGATCTCACCTTATTCTTGTAGCTGAGTTCTTGGGACTTGTTAAAGGAAAAAGACTTATCCTAAACGATCCCAGACAAACTCTTACAGTTTTCAAAGAGATGGCAGAGGAGTTAAAAAAAGGCAGGAAGTTTATTCTTTTCCCGGAAGGTGGATATAAAGAGAATAATCGAAACATCGTTGAGGAATTTAAGGCAGGCAGCTTTAAAGTGGCACAGATGGCAAAAGTGCCTATTGTTCCTGTTGCACTTGTGGACTCTTATAAGGTCTACAATTCAGATGAGCACATTGGTCCAACCAAGACTTTTGTTTACTACCTGAAACCGATCCATTATGATGAGTATAAAAATATGAGAACAAATGAAATTGCTGCTATGGTCAGACAGAGAATAGTCGACACCATCAACTGGCATTTTAGTGACAGGACATTGGAGGAAAAATAAATATGTCTTCGGCAGAAAGAGTATTAAATAAGATAATCGGAGTGATCTATACAATAACAATCGTGTATGTGATAGGGTTGCTTTTGATTGCAAATTTTGTAGATTATTCAGAGTTTCACAAAAGACATTTTGTGGCTCCAAATGTGATCCTGTTCGCTGTGGGAATCATCCTGATGCTTGTAGCAGGCAGAGCTATATATAAAAGCAATTTTTCTTTTAAAAATAGATTTACTCTACCGCTAATAATTCTTATCTTTACAGTGATAATGGCTATATGCTCACTGTATAGGACAGGATGGGATGCAGGAACAGTAGTTAGTGATACGTTGAATTATGCTTTTGGAAACGATACAGAACTGGGGTATTATTCTGAAAATCCCAATAACAGGCTTATATTTGTTATTCTTTCAAGCATTTTCAGGGTATCAATAGCAATTGGTATCACAAATAGGACAGTTCTTTACGGAATTGTGGTAGTTATTCAGTGCATACTTTTTTGGCTCACAGGTCTTATTGTAAGAGACATTATCTATAGGATCACTGAGGATAAAAAGACAGCTACCTTCGGATATCTGCTGTGCAGTATCTTCGTAACTATGAGTCCGTGGGTAATCGTAGCTTATACAGATTGCTTTGGCCTTATTTTTCCTATTCTGGTGTTGTGGCTTTTCATGATAATGCCTGATGATACTACAGGTAAAAAGATTGTAAAATGGCTTGTGCTCCTTACTGTAGCTCTTTTGGGATATCAGATAAAGACAACAGCGTTTGTGGCTTACATAGCAGAGCTTTGTGCGTTATTTGTTTCATCTTTTAGTGAAAAGAAAAGAGCTCAGATGCTGCTTGATCTGGCGATTTTTGCACTTAACGTGATTTTCCTTGTTCCACTTTTTATTAAATGTGAAGATTTTAGATTCAGTACCACAATGTTTGAACTCTATACTGACAGCAAGTGCGACAGAGAGCAGGAACTTACACCTTATCACTATTTTATGATGGGACTGAACGAGGAATACGACGGAACCTTTAATTTCGATGATGACACTTTCTCACATTACATACAGTCTTACGATGAGAGAATTTCTAAGGAAAAGAAACAGATAAAGATAAGACTTAAGAGTCTTGGTCCTTGGGGAGTAGTTAAGCTATATAGTAAAAAGCTTATTATCGACTATAATGATGGCTCTTATGGATATGGACTTGCAGGAGATGAGTTTGTTGATGATCCGCTTTTAGAAGATGCACCATGGAATATTTGGGCAAGATTTTTCACCCTTCCAACTCATAAAGGACATCCGGTTTATTTGAATCTTATGCAGATCATATGGCTTGGAATGATTCCATTTATGCTTTTCTTTAAGTTAAAAGATAAAACGAATGTATCACTTGCTCTTTGTCTTGTGGGAATAACAATGTTTGTTCTTATTTTTGAGTCGCAGCAAAGATATCTTTTCTTATATGGCCCTGTATACGTTATAGTTGCCGTTATAGGATTACATAACCGACTTAAGGCTACATACAAGTCATAACTGCGCGAACAACGAAGCTGCCATTTTCCTGAATGAAACTGGCAACTCCACAATATTTTTCAGCTACAGACCTTATCTGAGCAGTTCCAATTCCACTTGGAACTGCTCTTGTGCTTATAGGCAGTCCATCCTCGTCAAAACGTGCATTTACAATGCTTGGATTTTTACATAAGAGCTTTAACTTTCGGCCGTCATAGGTGAGCTCAAATTGAATATTTCTTTTGGACGGATCAGGAATTCTCTCCTGAGCTTCTATGGCATTTTCCAGGACATTGGCGACGAGACTTGTAAGGTCAGTAGACTCTACAGGAATCCTTGCCGGGACATTGGCCTTGGCGCGGAGCTTAAAGCCAAGCTTCTGGCATCTTGCGCCGTAAATAGTCAGGAACTCATTGACAATCTGATTGTCACAATAAGATACTACTGTGACGTCATCAAGCTTTGAATCAAAGTCCTTAAGATAGGCTATAGCATCTTCTATCTTGCCATCATTTATAAGTCCCATAAGGACTCTGTGGTGGTGTCTTATATCGTGTTTGTATTTTCTTATAGTTGTTTCATTACTTTCATATATTGAGAGTTGCTCCTGAAGCCTTCTGCTGCGGGCGTTCTGATAGTAGGCAATCTCTTTGTCAGAAGATTTTTTGTGCATCTGGAACATGGTGAGCTCATACTCCATGACTGCGGCAGCAGCCATAACTACGATGTATATGATTGGAAACCAGTCAATCATGTTTTTTCCATAGGGCTGAAGATAGCCAATGAGAGAAGTCTTGAACAGAAGAATACTCAGGAAATATCCGCTAAGAGAACTGATGGTTCCAAAGAACACACCGGCCAGGTAGTCCGTGATGAAGGGCATAATAAGGATAAAGAGCCAGAAAGCATCCATTCCGATGGTCCAGTCAGTTTCCATGATAAGATGTATAAAAAGAATAATTGAGAGCATATACGAACCAACGATGGTTATTATGATATGCTGCTGAGTTTTATAAAGAACGATACCAAGAACAAGGAAAAGTACCGCAATGCTGATATTGGTAACAAGTCCGTGCTTGTATTTGGACAAATATGCAGGGATGGAGGCAATGATACTATATATGATAAAACCGGCAAGCAGTATAATTGTTGTTCTGGTTTTCTCTTTTCTCTGAATAGGATCAGATTCGAATTCGATCACTTCTTTTAGACTATACCTAGGTTTTATACGTGGAATAATGAACATGATGTCGCTGCCCCTCCCATCAGGTAAAAGATGATAAACACCTAGTATTATTGTATAATATTAGGAGCAGAATTTTAAGAAGAAATTGTTCGGGGGAAGCGTGATGAATAAGTTATTTGCTGTTTTTGCAGCTATTGTTTTTATAGCGGGGGTGGTCTTTTTCACAATAGCAGAACTGAATAAGGACAACGAAGAGGAACCCGAGACATATAAGTGGATGAAGATTTTTTCGATAATAATAATCATTCTTGGCGTAGTTCTCGCAATTGCATGCAGAAATAATTGGTAGTATACTAATCTGTGATACAATTCACTTTCTTAAATAAGGGGAGGAAAAGAAAAAATGGCAGCTAGTAAAGTAAACACAAAGATTGAACTTCAGTTTGGCGACAAGGCAGTAACAGAGGATCAGCTCGTTTCTGCTGCTAAGAAGGCATATGGTAAGAAGGACATTAAGTCTCTTGATATCTATGTTAAGCCTGAAGAGGGAAGAGCTTATTACGTAGTAAACGGCGACGTAAACGGAAACTTTGAACTTTAATATTGGG
The DNA here is from genome assembly GCF_015056685.1 of Butyrivibrio sp. GTDB lineage: Bacteria > Bacillota > Clostridia > Lachnospirales > Lachnospiraceae > Butyrivibrio. The sequence goes on from NZ_SVFW01000008.1 coordinate 46,476, forward strand.
GCTCATAATTAAAAAACAAAAATGGTAGTTGAAGTAAGTGAGGAGTCTATACTTCTCACTTATTTTGTGTAAAATAAAGCTGTGAATTAAACATAACAGGAGAAATTACCTTGAAAAGATTTATAGAAAAAATACAGCAGCTTGTTCTTAACAATAAGACATATCTCATTTATTCATCTATATTAAGTTTGTTATATTTTGGCTTTGATTATTCCATTGAATATTCAACAGATGCGTATGCCAGCTATATGGATAAAGGCTCATGGGTATTTAGTTTTTATGAGAATGCAAGGCCAGTGAAAGGTGTGATTTTCTATATACTTGAAAATATGAACCTGTCTGCCGGAATTTTGTATCATCTATCATGGTTTTGCGCAATGCTGTTCATGATCTTGTCAGTAACTGTTCTGGCCGGAGTTTATAACAAGTACCTTGCGTCCGAAAAACTGTCAGCGATCCTGTCATTTTTGATATTGGCTAATCCACTGATCATCGAATATTTCCTGTTCGAGGAAAAGGGCTTATTCATACTCACAATTTTTCTTAATGTCATTGCTATGTACATTACAGAATACATGTGGAGTCATAACACGGTGATTAAAGGCTGGGTAAAAGGAACTATCGGTATTGTTATACTCCTCTTAAACGCGGTATTTATCTATCAGACAAGTGTACAGGTCTATGTAATATTGTGTCTTCCGCTTATTCTTTTTAATAGTGGGAATTTCGTGGATTTTATAAAGAAAAATCTCTATGTGGGCTTTATGTATGCTATTCCCATGGGAACGGCGTTTATCACTGCAAAATACATTCTTGTGATAGACAGATCAGAGGGCAGCTTTAGCCCGGCACATGCAATTAGTGTCATGGTAAGCCTGGCAAAAGAAATCACCTTTAATAAGTTCTTCCATATGGGAAAAGGATATTTTGCCCTTTGGACTTTGGGAATATGCGCAATAACAATCCTGTCTGTGTTGATGGCACAAAAGAGAAAAATGGTAGTTCTGCTTTCATTCTTATATCTGATGGCGGGGACAATAATAGTCAGTCTGATAATTTTTGCTATCTCAGACTCAGCAATTCCATCTCCTAGAACGACTCACTCCTACGGAATGCTGTTTGGAATTGTACTGGTTTATTTCTTTTACCTTACGCAAAAAAGAGCATTTGGAAATGAGAATATGTCGTTTAAAATTACAAAGATATCAGGAATTAGCGAAGTACTTTATTGTTTTTCAAAAGCAATTGCAATGTTTGTAATTGCTACACTCCTGATCGTAGAATTTATCAGCTTTGAAAAGGTATTTGTTGAGAGATATCAGTGTAATGAAGCTGACAGATATTATGCTCAGATTATCAGAGAACAGATAAGACAATATGAGGATGAAACCGGCAACGAGGTTGATACAATATGTTTTTACTCAGATGCTGACAGGATGTGGTGGGATGCAGGTTATGGAGATTCAGAGATGATGGCCAGAGCCCAGTCTTGTGGATGGAGCAGGCTTACATCAATTAACCTATACCTTGACAGAAACTATGTTGAAGGTGAACAGGATCCCGAGTTGGCAGAGTATTTTGCGGCGCAGAACTGGGGAATGTACTCAGAGGACCAGGTGGTATTTAGAGACAATGAGTTACATTTGTGCATATATTGATATGGTCTGCCAGGTATTATCAGAATTAGTATATAAGATGTGGGAAGGAAACGCGTTATGAATCCAAGTATTATATTTGGGAAATTACAAGATAAATACAAAAGTAATAAACTGGAGTTTTATGCAGAGCTAATGCTTTTTATTGCAGTAGTATTTGAACTGGGGATACTTGCGTATTGCAACCTTTTTAATGTAACGAAGGCTCTTGATCAGGATTATGCACAGCTTTTGTATCATGCAAAACAAATGGGAGATCATAACCGGATTCTTTTACCTGATTGGGTTTATACCACAACAGGTGAATTTGATTGTCCAATGCTATTAGCTGTTCTTTTTTACAAGATAACTGGTAATGTTTATTACGCATATGGTTTAAGCGATATGGTCAATATCGCAGTCTGGATATTTGTAGTTAACAAGCTTTTAGATAATGCCAGAGCTAAGGCAACAACAAAGTTTATTACGTTCTGTCTGTTATTCACAACCTATGATTTTGGCACACTTGCTTATCCAAACATGATGTTTATCCGTGGCTCTCAGTATTCAATAAAAGCTCTTGTACCACTTATGCTGATCACAGCCCTGACTATTCCTGAGAACAAATGGCGTTCAAAAGATAATATTTTATTGTTCATCCTTCTTTATTTTGAAACATTTTTGACAGCCTTCTCCTCAGGTGTGTATGTATTTGTTTGCGGAATATTCCCAGTATTGTTGTGCTTATTTATTAAAAGCTTTTTAAATGATGAAAAACCAAGGTTTAGATATAACATCATCCATATGGCGTCGGCTGTTGGTTTTAGTGTAATAGGGATGGTTCTATGTAAAGCAGCTAATATTCCTATTAAGTCAGATGGCTTTTCTGTCAACAATGACACGACTTTTATGGATGCTATTGGGCATACAATATCTGATTTCTTTAGTAATTTTAGAGCTTTTCCAATACATCCTGTTCAAGCAGCTTCAATTGAAGGGCTTTCAGTGGCACTTAGGTGGGGACTTATAGCTATTATTCTTTGTGGCTTGTTTTTTATACCCAAAGCTTTTGGTCTCAAAGAGTATGGGAGAGAAAAAGATATAACTAATCTTAACATGCGAGATTTAGCAGAGTCTCTATTGATTTCAGTATTTGTTTGTAATTTTATTATTTTAATAATTATCCCATCAAGAGATAGATACCAACTTATTGGTACAGCGGCTCTTATGATATGTGCCGCGATACATGTTGAAAAATGGCTTTCGGAATCAAAAGATAAATATCGTAATTACATGTATTTAGCAATAGCTATGTTATTCCTTGTTGACAGTTGTTTTAGTATTCCAACGGATATTAGAGCCTGGCTTAAAGGGGAGAGATCTCAATACCAGGTGGATTTTGAAAGAGAAGGGAAAATAATCGAGGTACTTAAGGAACATGACATTGAAATTGCATATATTTATAATGAGGAGCAGATAAGAGCAGGATTATTATTGATTGATGAAGATGGAAAGTATAAATCGTATTATCCCAACGGTGACGTTGGCGGGTGGGATGAATTCTCATCTTGGGAGGATAATTCTGTAGCCGGGCAGAAAAATGCTATTATAGCCAGAGTAAGGGATGAGATGCCTGAATACATTCAGGAGAATTATGAATCTCTTGGCAGAATAGATGAATATGAGATAATGATCTCAGATAAAAATATTATCGATGGAATAACTTACATAGCAGATGGTGTGAGAAGTGTGGATTTGCCAACGACACATGGATATGAGTCAGACGGCTTTATAGATTCAGATGGATTTCTTCATACTTATGGAGAAGGCAATATTCTTACAAGCCCCGATATTGAAGCCAATATGCCATTTGATTGGGAAATCAACTATTTTTGTGCTGAAGATACACAAGTACGTGTTGATATTTATTATAACGGAGAATATCTCGAATCAGAGGAATTGGGGCATGGTGATGCAGTTCTGGGAAAAGAATTTAACTCTCCGGGAAAGTATCGTTTTATTGTTTATAAAGAAGGCAGTGGCGAAGCAGTTGTAAAGCAAATGTATTTCCAAGGAAGAAAGAGATAAAGGAAATTTATAGATATGAGTATTGCTAATGATATGTTTTCAAAAAAAGATAAGAAGATATTGAACTACATTTTGTTTGGGGTGTTGTTTTGCTTTAATCTGTATCTTGTGCTCAATCATGAGTATTGGCGCGATGAGACACAAGCATGGCTTATTGCCAAAGATTGTAAACTTACCGCTGATTCCATTTTTACAATAACAAGCTACGAGGGACATCCCATATTATGGTTTTTAGTATTGATGCCTTTTGCAAAACTTGGAATTTCAATTGAGATAATGAAGTATATTGCGCTTTTATTTGTTACAGCAGCGCTTTATATTTTGATCTTTAGGATTGATCTGCCTTTGTGGATAAAGGCAGTAATGGCATTATCTCCAACCTTTGTCGGCTTTTATGTAGCTCCATCAAGAAGCTACAGCTTAGCAGCACTTTTACTGATCTCTATCACAGCCATTTATAATAAAAAGAATGAACGTCCAATCCTGTTTGGCATATTATTGGCACTTCTATTACAGACCATTGTCATTATGGGCGGTTTCGTTGTGGCATGCGGAGTGTGCTGGTTTATAGAAACGATTCTTGAATTCAAACGAGAAAAAAAAGATGTGAGTTGGCTGATCAAACCGGCAGCAGGAATGTTTATAACGCTCTTTAGTGCTATTTTTCTTTTGTGGGAATTTAGACTTACACAGACAAATTCAGCTTCAGGAATTGCTTTTTTGACAGCGATACAGTATTTATTAAAAGAGCTTAATTTTGGCCTTCAAATGCTTTATGGAGGGTATGTTCTTGTAGCCGTGTTGATGGCGCTAGTTTGTGTTGCTATATTATTCATTTATGATAGCTATAGTAGATCACCAATTGTTATTGCTGTTGTTGGAATACTATGGCAGCTGTATATATACGCTTTTGTTTATGGAACAGGAAATCACCGTGTACTTACATGGTTATATATGGTGTATTTCATAATTATTACTACTTATTTGGCTCAGGGGCGATTTTATGAGTATATTGGTTCAGGAAAACCGGTAGTGCTGATACTTGTTGTAGCAATCACGCTGGGAGCATGGAATTACTCAGATGCTTATCTTCTTATGGAGGATCTGGATCCTGATATGTATCTGTCTAGTGGAAAAGAGGCAGCAGAAGCTATAAACCAGCTTCCTGAGGATGCAGTAATATTCATTACTTCCGCAGGCTATGATACTCCTGTAGTTGCTCAGATAGATTCAAAACATACAATCTATGATCCGTTTACCAAAGACAAAGCTTCATTTGTTATCAGAAAACCTGAGTATGATTACAGTGTTGACTATGCTACATTCATAAATACAGTAACAGAGATGTGTCCGGATGCTGACTGTGTGTATGTTGTTCTCACAACACTTGTGTGCCATGTAGATGGATTTTTTGAGATACTGGACGATGATTACGACTTCATAGAAGAGTATTACTCTTCGTCAAAAGAATGTGAATTTGAAAGTTATCTTATCGAGAAAATCAAATTGAATTAAATAATGAAAAAGCATATCAATCGCACATAACAATTTAATAAGTACTGTTTTTAGGCAATCGAGAGAATATCTTGGTTGCCTTTTTTAATGCAAAAAAGGAGGGATTTGCAGAATGGAAGAAAAACAAAAAATCTTTGGTTATGCCAGAACATCAACAAGAGAACAGAATGAGGACAGGCAAATCATTGCCTTGAAGGAGATGGGAGTTCCTGAAAAGAATATTTTCCTTGATAAACTTTCAGGAAAGAACTTTGAAAGACCCCAGTACAAGAAAATGATCAGAAAGCTTGATAATAATTCAGTTCTCTATATCAAATCTATTGACAGGCTTGGTCGTAGTTACAGGGATCTAAGTGATCAATGGAGAGTTATCACAAAGGAAAAAGGTGCTGATGTAGTTGTTATTGATATGCCAATCCTTGATACAAGAAGAGAAAAGAATTTGCTAGGGACTTTCATCAGTGATCTGATTCTTGCCTTGCTTTCATATGTTGCAGAGAGCGAGTATAGAACAATTCATCAGAGGCAGGCAGAAGGTATTGCAGCTGCAAAAGCAAGGGGATATAAGTTTGGTAGACCGCCAAAACAGTTACCGGAGAACTTCCATGATGTATATCAGAAATGGAAGTCAGGGAAAATTTCTGTTGCAGAAGCGGCTAGAGAGTGCAATATGCCAAGATCCACATTCTACTACAAAGCTAAAGTGTACAAGAATTCCACATATTTAGATAACTGAAAAAATCCAAGAAGGTGTACCTTTTTGGATTTTTTGCTATTTAATGCACACTGCTTGTTATTATATCACAACATACTGTATTCATGCACATTTTAAGACCTTTTGTAAAAGTTAATATGCAGTGTTTTTACTGTCTCAAAAGGTACACCTTTTAGATGAAGGGAATATGAAAAAAACAAAAACTGCCATTATTTCAATTTTAGCAGTGCTGATTCTTTTATGTGGCTGTTATTGTGGATATCGATTTATAAAACATGAAAAGTCACAAAGCCAGCAATTACAGGAAATGCGAGCATCTATATCATAATTGTCAGAAGAAGTGAAGCCGCTTTCATAGGAAGATGTCGAATGGTTGGATGAGGGTTATAAATATTTGGCAATTGGCAACAGCATAACAATTCATAGTATTACAAGTTTTTGGTGGAATGAAGTAGGCATGGCTGTATGCGATGCAGAACATGATTATTACCATTTGGGTTTAGATTATCTGAAAGAGAATAATAAATCCGTCAAGGGAGTTCCATATAACTTTAGTGTATGGGAAACACAAAGCCACGACAGGGATGAGACTTTAGAATACTTAGATCATTATTTAAGCACTGAATTAGATCTAGTAACTATTCAGTTGGCTGAAAATGCAAGTGATTTGACAACATATCAAGAAGACTATGTCTCATTGATTAGTTATGTAAGAGAAAAAGCACCTAATGCTCGAATTCTTGTTATTGGTGATTTTGGAGTAATGGAGATAGAAATGAACTTAAGATGAATGCTGTAGAAGAAAATGATGTAGAGTACGTTTCACTGGATGGCATTACTGATAATGAAGAATATTATTGTGGACTAAATACTATAGTTTATGACGAAAGTGGAGAAGAACATATTGTAGAACACAATGGGGTAGCAAATCACCCAGGAGATAAAGGGATGCAAGCCATAGCAGATCGGATAATTCTTGTGTTGAAGGGAGTTCAATAGTGATGACAAAAAGAAATATAAATTTAGATATAGTTAGAATACTAGCTGCTTTTATGGTTTTGTCAGTGCATATTGGGCAACATATCGGAAAAGACTTTGGGGTTGGAGCAAAAGGAGTGCAATTATTTTTTGTTTTAAGTGGATATTTGGCTTTTTCGAGTGTTCAGAATAAAACGGTTTTACAATACTATAAGTCAAGATTGATAAGAATTTTGCCGACATACTACTTTTGCCTTATATTGATTTATTTGGAAGATATTGTTAAAGCAATACATGAAGGTACATTAAGTGAAGTTTTTAAGGGTCAATGTGGTATAGGTTTCTTTCGATATGTGTTTTTTATACATTGCTTCATTCCTTCTAATAATTGGAACATGTGGAATAATCATAGTGCGCTTTGGACAATGAGTTCCTTTATTGGATTCTATTTATTAGCTCCGTGGTTATACAAGGTTATTAAAAATACTTATGTTGGTATAGCAGTTTTGTTTATGTTATTGTTTAGCAGAAACTGGATGATTAATGCAATTCAGCAAATGCTTAGCAGTTATCCTGATGAGGCGCACATAGAATATTTTTCTTCTATGAATCCATTGACTGAATTATATTGTTTTTTATTTGGCGCTGTCCTATTTATAGCGATAAAGGAATCAAAGCAGTATCTATATCTTTTGATACTACTGATCGGGATGATAATTTCATCTTTGTCATGGTATAGTTACGAGATTGTGTTTGTTATATTAGTTGCTGTCTCTGTGTTATGTGAAAACATGACATCGAATATTGCTATTTCTAAAATTATAAATTGGTTAAGTAAAGGCAGTTTTACATTATACTTAGTTCATCCTTTAGTATTAGCTGTTGAAAGTGCACTGTGGTATAAGCTGGGAATATGGAGTGAGTCATTACATGGATTAGTATTGTACACAAGTTGTATAGCTGTATCGTATTTTATTTATTATTGCATAATAAACAAGATAGAAAGAAGAATAATAAAGTAAGCAGTTTATAGAAAATGTCAAAACTCCTAAGAGGAATTTTGCAAAAACATCAGAACGAAGAAAAGGAGATTATCCCATGGAGAGATAATCTCTTTTTCTTTGCTCTGGAGCAAGAGTGCAGAGAGAAGCATTCTCTCTGCCTGTGAAAATGAGTGCACACATTTTCGCAACCGTGGGTCAAGGGAGCGGAGCTCCTTTGTCGGGTCGAGGGTGAAATCCCGCCCAGGTAGGTGAGTTGCTTGCGACACACCTACCTGGGTATTTTTTGTTACCACGCCAGTTTTATGGCTTTAAAACGGCACTTCCGCGGACAAGTTTTTTGAAAAAACTGAAACAGTTAACAAAATTTTTTAGAGCAAAGGAGAATTATTTTTATGCGAGTATCACGCCATAATGGCAGATCAGGATCACATGGAGCTTACAACCCAAAGCACAATGACAGAGGGTTTGATTTTGATAAGGCTGAGGAGATTAAAAAGGAATTTACCAAGAACAATCTCTATTGGGACTGCATCACGAGACAGGTAGTTCGTCAAGATGAAAGGACTGATGAGACTCCTTCCTTTACCGAGGTGGAGAAAGGTTTTTATGATCTTGTCTACAAAGATTATGTTGAAGGGCAGAATGCAAGAAACACTGCCGCCAGATATAAGGAGAGGAACAGGACAACGGATGATCTTAGGGAGAGTACAAAGACTTGCCCTGAGGAAACAATTTATAAGATTGGAAATATTGATAAGCATGTTGATTATGATGTCCTTGCAAAAGTGACTTTTGATTTTTTAAATCAGCTTCAGGAAAGATATGGCAAGCATATGCATATCCTTGACTGGGCTCTTCACCTTGATGAAGGTACTCCTCACATTCATGAAAGACATGTCTTTGATGTTGTAAACAAATATGGAGAACGTCAGCCCAAGCAGGAAGATGCACTTAAGGAAATGGGTTTTGAACTTCCTAATCCTGAAAAGAAATCCGGCAAGTACAACAATAGGAAGATGAGCTTTGATGCAGAATGCAGAAAATTATTTTTGGAGAGCTGCAAAAAGTTTGGACTTGAGGTTGAGGAAGAACCTATCTATGGTGGCAAGAAATATCTTGAAAAGCAGGAGTACATCATAGAAAAGTTGAACGCTGACATCAAGGATCTTTACGACACCATTGACACATGGCAGGAGATAGGAGAGAAGCTACAGGCTGAAAACGAAAGACTCACTCAGGAAAATAAAAATCTGGAGCTAAAGATCGAAGATGTTGAAGGTCTTCTCAAAGAAGTATCTGAGGTTGCTTATGATAAAGCCTGTGACACACTTGTTGATGAAACCACTGACAAGGTTAGAGAGGAAGATCTTGCAGAGATTGAACATCATAAGAAATGGCTTATGGTTCCAGAGAGAACAGCAGATAAATCTCTCAGAGATTATGCGTTTCATCAGATGGAAGTCTTGCAGAAAAATCTTGGTAAGCTTCGTGATAGGATCATAAACAGAGTCAGAAAGGCATTCAAATTGTCTGAGATGAAGGATAAGTTTATTGAGGAAATCATGGAAGAGACAAGACCGAGCACTCTTGCACTTCTGGAGAAGTATAAAGCTGAGATAAAGGAAAGGGATGCCAATACAATTTATCTCCCGAAAAAGAACAGAGGTGAGATAAGCCGTTGAGTGTGTTCAATACTGTAAGCGAAAATATTACAGCAAGACAGGTCTTTGAGTATTATGGTATCAGGGTGAACCGCTATGGGATGTGCTGTTGCCCATTCCATAGCGATAAACATCCAAGCATGAAAGTTGATACCAGATATTACTGCTTTGGATGTGGTGAAAAGGGAGAGGCAGTAGATTTTGTTTCAAAGTATTTTGGACTGGGGCTTAAGGACGCAGCAATAAAAATATGTGATGACTTCAATCTTATATATGATGAAAGCTACCATGCACCTGTGAAAAAAGGTCACTCATGAAAAGTCCCTGATCCTCAAATTTGAGGAGTCAGAAAAATATGTCTTTCGTGTTTTGTCCGACTACTTGCATCTTTTGAAAAAATGGAAAACTGAATATGCACCTAAGGATGAAAATAGTGAATGGCATCCTTATTTTTGTGAAGCTCTGAAAGAATTAGATCATGCTGAGTATATGCTTGATATTTTACTCACAGGAGATATTTCTGACAGGGCTTTTTTATTTTTTATATGCGTTAACAACTTTTATTACAGCTTTGATAACATCATTAACGTCTTCATCTGTCATCATTGGATAAAGCGGAATACTCATAATTCCTCTGTATATATCCTCAGCTACAGGGCAAAGACCTTTTTTGTAGCCTCTCTTCTTATAGAATGGGAAGTAGTATACAGGAACATAGTGCACCTGAGGCTGAACATTCTCTGCTGCAAGTGCATCAAAGAACTGTCTTCTGGTGCAGTTAAGTTTATCGAGCTTAAGCTGGATAATGTACAGATGTCTTGTGGTATCGGATTCGGGAATCTCTTTCTGAATAAACAACTCCGGGATATCCTTAAATGCCTCGTTATATTTATTTACAATCTCTTTTCTGCGTGCAGAGAACTTGTCGAGCTTATTAAGTTGGCTTATAAGAAGAGCTGCCTGAAAATCAGTCATTCTATAGTTGAATCCAAGTTCCTGCATCTCGTATACCCAAGGACCTTCCGGCTCTTCTACCATTTCGGCAGGATTTCTAACGATTCCGTGCTGTGAAGCAAGGTGGAGTTTTCTGTAGAGCTCTGGATCATTAGTTGTGATTGCTCCGCCTTCACCTGCTGTAACTGTTTTTACAGGGTGGAAACTGAAACATGTAATGTCTCCAATAGAGCCTTCAGGTCTTCCTTTGTATTTTGTGCCAATAGCATGAGCTGCATCAATAATAAGAGTGAGACCATGTTTGTCACAGATTTCTCTGATCCTATCATGCTCAACAGCCTGACCTGTGAAATCAACGGCTACAACAGCCTTTGTTTTTTCAGTGATATGAGCCTCAATGCTATCAGGATCAATGTTGTAAGTCTCAGGATTAACGTCAGCAAAAACAGGTGTAGCACCTACATATACTGCGCAATTTGCTGATGCAGCAAAGGTAAGAGGAGTTGTAATAACCTCATCACCTTCTCCAAGACCTGCTGCAATACACGCACAGTGAAGAGCTGCAGTTCCGTTACAAACAGATACAGCGTATTTTGCACCGGTTACTTCGCAGATTTTTTGCTCAAGAGCTGTAACAGTGGGGCCACAAGTAAGGTAATCACCTGTGAGTACTTTTGAAACAGCTTCAACATCTTTTTCGTCAACCCATTGACGACCATAATATATCTTTTCTTTTCTAATTGGCGTTCCGCCATCTATAGCAAGTTTTTCCAAGATTAAATCCTTCTTTCTGATTCATTTCTGACATTTATTGTTATCAAACATGATACATCTTTTAGCTTTGAATGTAAAAAGCTTATCAAATACCCTTCTTTATCGGATTTTTCTCTATTAGATGCATATACATAGCCACAATAGTGGGCATCAAATAGAATATTGCCCAAGAATATCTGGGCTGATCAACAATCATAGGAGCAAGGAATATAAATATAAATGAAAGCCACAAAGGAACGAGGGCTAGTCTATATTCCTTAAGACCATTTCTTTTTAAGAAAAGAGAAATAGCAAACATCAAAAATACGTAGGCGCACAGATTGCTTAAGGTTGAGATTATCGGCATCTGATTAAGCATTCTGTACAGGCTGCAGATTGTAATTGCAAGTCCGTCGATAGGTTCAGGTATATGAAGATTTAAGTAATCTTTCAGCTCATCTGTAGCAACACCGATTCCGGCATTTACATCCTGGTTATATACTACATTGTCGAAATCCGGCATGAACACATAATAGCTTTGGTTCCATGTGGCTTCGATATAGCAAAGAGGGTGTTTGAAGAACATCAAAAACCATACTTTGAAATATCTAAGCAATTGCTGCGTGTTTTCGGCATGATATTCGGCTTTTACAGAATCTGAACAGTCAGGATGGTAGTCTGTATAGAGCCATTCATAATCTAAAACATCCCCAATAGCTTCATATTCTTCCTGAGTAAATTCGTCCCTGTAATAGTGGTAGTATCTGGCCGTTTGCTGGAAGGGAAGAGAAAACATATCTTGCTGTTTTATCTCCACAACGTTGAAGGCTTTGATTATTCCTTTTTCAAGGCCGGATGACAAAAGCACGGGCATGATCAGCATCAAAATAAGGGCTAAAGATATCTTTATCTCTGTTTTATGTCTGATGTACTTAACGATGGAAATTACCATCCAGATAACAAGGGTTCCAAGGTAGATATGCAGTCCATTTTTTCTATAGGATGTCATGAGAAAAGCACCAATTATCCACAGAATTATAAGTTGTTTATCCTCCTTGAATGAGAAAGAGTCTTTTTTTCTGACTATAACATCTATAAATGTAAGTCCCCACAAAACATATCCAACCATATGCGGATAGTCTTTAATAGCCCATGCTGCATTTCCTGTAAAATAAGGCGTTACTGTGTATAGGAAGATCGCAAGTAGTCTGAACCATTTTGGAGTATTCCATTTTTTCATAAATAAAAGCGTATATGAAAGAACAGCTGCCATAGCGATGGCCTGGAGAATACAGTAAATAAACAGCCCGACATTAGCACTACCGAGAACCTTTACCCCAAACTCAACAAAAATACCGACGGTCATGGTGTGGATTATAGGCTGGTTGGTTGCCAATTGAGTTTGACCGAAATACTGATTCAGCTGTGCCCAGTTATCATCGCTGAGCGCACCAGGGTAGCGGCAGATAAGATGAGGAAGCCAGGCTATCACAATAAGTATCCACATAAAAATAAATGGATGCCTATGGTAATGAGAGTACAGTTTTCTCTTAATTTTATAATTACTAAGAGTACCGGAACCGAGCAATGATTGAACTTTCCATGGGTTATCAAGTACCCATAATGTAAATTTGGTTATGGCCAGGTACAGATAATAAAAACCAATTATAAGGATGAGGGTCTTGATTACATTAAATTTCGGAGTCCAAAGGCTAGACAAAGAATCATTGTATCTAAAAGCTTTACCACCTGTGTACATAACAGAGAAAAATAGCGCCAGCAGCTTGCCGCCCTTTATGTCTGTGCTATTCAATACTTTGTAGTATGCGTATGCCAGTGCAAGACCTATTATCATTATCAGAAAAGCATTACCTGCAAATGTACTATTTAGCTGCTCAAACAGCTCAAAAATGATATTGATCAAAGGAGATACAATATGCGATTCATAGGGCGATGGCGTATCAAGACTGATAAAAAACGCACTTGCAGAAAATAGCCCGGCGATCATGCATTTTAACTTTGAATAGTTATTCTTCATATACTTTGTGTTCCTCAATTCTTGTCACTTCATGGGAGTCTGCATCAATGTGTATTACTCTGAGATCAAAATCCCTGTCGAACGCATTTTCAGTAATTATCTCTTTATCATCTAAGTATACTCCACAAGAACCATCATCTGCCTGATAGTAGATCAGATTTCCTATTTCGGTTTCATAGGTCCCTCCGGCGAAGAAATCGTTGCAGAATGAGAACTCATCATTATCAAGCATAATTATAAGGTCAGTGGACTCTCCGAGGCCTAATGCGTCTTCAGCAATAGATTCACCATTAAATTCATTATATTGATCAATTAACTGGCTTTTTAAAGAAACTTTTTCTGATACATAATCAGATGGGATTCCCCATTTGGATAGAAGCTCATAATAATACTCCTCATCCCAAAGATCAGGATTATTTATCTCAAGAAGAACCAGCTCATTAGGATCAGAAAATAGTTGAGATACGCAATCATAAATAATATCGCTGCCAAAAGTCAGCTTTTCATACTCATAATCAGGATCCACAGTGAGATTATCAACATAATCATCCATTGCAGATAGTCTGTCGAGTACATAATTCTTAAATTCATCCAGATTCAACTGAGAACCACTTATGTAGCTGCCTTCAGGCCAGCATTCTTTTTCACGCAGATAAGCACCTGATGAAAAGATATCTTTTTCGTATGAGTCAAGCATGGTCAGAACAGTAGCATCGGACCAGGTGGTTTGACGCAGCTTTTTATACTTTTTTTGTATCTGTGAAATTGTTGTTTCAGGCTCTAGCTGCAATAACTCGTAAAAGGCTTCATAATCAAATTCAAAATTTGTAGCAGGCGTGATGGGGTCTTTTTCCCAGTGGGTCGTTGAACCCCATGTAAGATCCATGTCCCACGGAATATATAGTCCTTTAAGGGAATTGTTTCCATTAAAGATCGCCAGGTTCTGGTTTTTATATATGTTATCCCAACCCTGGATCAGATTTATATATAAAAAGAAATCAATAGCGTTATCAATATCGATGAGATCTTTTAGCTCATCAGGCTTATCATGGAACATGTCGGTTTGAATCAGATATTCACGCAAGAGTGAAAAACTGTCGTTATCGTGCTTGCTTTGAATTCTGAAAGAAGAAGGTGCACCATCAGATTCCAGGAGAAGAGTATTCTCATATCCCATGAGACGTCTGTACATAACAGCATTTGTATTATCTTTGGTTATTCCAATTTGTGTTGCCTGCATAGGATAGCCAAGTGCGTACAAGCCACTGTATTCACCATTTAAAAACAGCTCTACATACTTATATTCTGTTCCAGTGTCGAGGTTGTTGTAATTGTCAGTTGCTACAGAATTTTTCCATAAATTTGTAGAAAAAATATTTCGCACTTTTTCCGGGTCATCATAGATGCAGTATAGTATCCAGTCTTCATCTTTCCTTAAACCTAAAAGAGATACCTTGTTGTTTTTTACGTTGCCATTTTTCTGAGTGTAAGAAAGAGAAAGCCTGTATGACTTTTTTTGATAGATAAGTGATGAAGCCCCTCTTACATGAATAGTACCATCGGAAGTAATAACTTTTTCAGAGGCGCCGATACTGTTATCATATATATGAAACTTCATAGTTGTTGATTCTTCTTTTGACTCAGAAATATCAGAATCAGTATTGATAGAAATAACAGGAAGAGTTGTGCATTTAAGTGCAGAGCTATAATAGTAAGAATCATTATAAACAACAAAAGAAATAGCATTATTTTTTGCTATGTCATCAGAATTGATACTGTTATTAAATGCTATTTTTAGATCTGGGCTATCTGAAATGACATTTACTTCAGGATTGTATGAATGAGAGCTGCCCTGAATCAGAGAATAGAAATAGTAATCGCCATTTGTGGCATATATGAGCTCTTGGTCATCGAACATAATAGAGCTAAAAAGAGTATCACAAAAAGTTCTTGAAGAGACAATGTCATTAATTGTTTCGTCATCTGTAACCAGATCATTGTAAGATGAACCGACATTTTTGCCCAAGAATAAGTATATTCCTGCGCAGAGCAGGAATATAAGTATGATGATTTGAATTGTTCGTTTAGTGTTTTTTGTCATAGTGTTAATGTTTTATAAGACCAAAAATATATTTTAAACTGTGGATATTTTACTATTTGTTTAGTTATTGAGCAATATGTGTGTGATTGTGGAAACATTGGCATATATTTGGTATAGTATAATATCGAGGTTTTATTAATGAATAGATATAAAAAAGCGAAGAAAAAATAAAAAATATATATGGTTGGATAGAGCAGTTGTATCTGTTGTTATACTCTATTTTATTTTTACAGCCTTTGTTTTTAAAGATATGACGACTCAGCATTATGACGTTATTACTCATAAGCCAAATACAAGACTATCTTCTGTTTGGCTTGACTCTGTTCCATATCATCAGCAATTCCAAGCAAACAAAATTGTAGGGATAAGGCTATATCTCAGTAATCCATACAATGTATCTGAAGGTGTTGTTTCAGTTAAGATTGGAAATCAGGAGACAGGGAAAGCACTATATGAAAGTGAAATACTTGTCACAGAGATCTCAGACAGCTCTCTTGAGGATTATATAGATATAATTCCGGAAGATATTACATTTGAAGATGATGTGGTATATTACGTTGAGCTAGATGCCCTAAGCTGTGCAGATAAGACAATAAAAGCATACCTTGGAGCCATGAGTACATATGGTGTAAGCCATGCCGGAGATGAGAGTGATCTTTCGAATAAGATGCTTTGTTTTGAAGTTATCCAGAAAATCATTCCATTCTCTTTCATAATATGGGTTTTTATTACAAGTCTTGTTGTGATGATGCTTATTTTTGTTTTTTCAAAAAACAAGCGTAAGGAGAACTAACATGACATTCAGTTGCCTACATCTCTTGAAAGTAAGTTAATCATCCCTGTACTGTTGTTAATATGGCTATTTGGAGCAGGAGTATTATCGGTTGATAAGTTTACAACTAAGACAGAAAATCTGCATGATGAGAGTCTTGCCAGTGGATATGAGCTTGCAGAACACTCCGGTTACAGTCAGCAGTTTACTGTTAAACGTAAGGATTTAAAAGAAATCCATGTTTCACTGGAAAACTTTTTTGAAAACGTAGGGACTTTTGTTCTATCGATTCAGAAAGGGCAGGATGAGATTGTTCAGTCAGTTCAGAGTGTGGAATTTGATAAAATAGATGGTTTATACTATATTTGGGATGTTTCTGGACTTGGCTTGGAAAAAGGCGATACTTATGACCTTTATATCTATACCGGATTCATTGGAGAAGATGAGGAGAATCCAGTGATCAAGAGGATAGAATATATTTATACAAAATAAGGATTGTTTGATATGGATAATATCCGAAAGATAGACAGAAAAAACATTTCAAATACTCTGTACTACGTGGCACTTACTATTGAACTTTTTTTTATGTTGCTTGAGAAGAGCGAAATTTCAATTCCTTTCATCAGTCATGTTTTCAGAGTAACATTTCTTTTGACACTTATTGCAGTGCTGATCATGAAGCATGATAAAAAGGAATGGCTGATCATTATAGCTACATTTTGTTTTACTTTCATATGCTACAGGATAACGGGGAGAAATGAACTTTTAAGATTTTCGATGTTTGTGTTTGCTGCCAAAGATATTAACCTTGAGAAGACTATGAAGTATTGGTTTTATTTCTGTCTGGCAGGGTTCATTCTTATTACAGCTTTATCTTTGATCGGAGTTATGGGAGATGTCTATGTTGATGCAGATTTCGGAAGAGGCAGCGTAGAACGAAGATACACTCTTGGCTTTGGTCACCCCAATACTCTATGTGGTTGTGCGTATGTGATTTTACTGCTATGGCTGTGGCTTTATGGTAAAAGAGCCGGAATTGTTAGCTATTTGGCATGGATAGTCGGTACTATTGTTTTGTATAAATTTAGTGTTTCCAGGACAATTATATTGATATTTATGATGACAATTGCTCTTGCGATGATAGTAAGATTTATTCCGGTGATCAAAGAAAAAAAACTCGTATATATTTTGGCAGGATTAGTTTCACCTGGCATGTGCGTGCTCATCTCTGTTGTGGCAGCAATTGCCAGCAAATATCGTTGGACTGTTCTGGATAATGGAGAAGTGATTTGGCAAACAGGGAATGAATTAGTTGCAAAGCTTGATGAGATTTTAAATGGAAGAATCGCAAATCTTTATTATGATTCACAGACCCATGAAGGAGCTGTTGAGACCTGGAAGTTTTTTTCTGATAGGAATAGCGACAGAATTTTTGATATGGGCTGGGTTAGATTGTACTATTGGTATGGAATTGTTCCTGCAACAGTTGTAGTTATACTTATTCTGCTGTTGATATATCTTTGCTACAAAGAAAAGGATATTTGGACTGTTCTTATTGTGTTCTCCCTTGGTGTTTACACAATAATTGAGGCAACTTTTGTTTCAAGGTATATTGGGAGAAATCTACTGATACCAATAGCTGCGGCATATTTATACAGAACTTTGCAAAAAAGGTATAGTGAGTTTTAAGATGTTAAAAATTTTTGGGAGAGAGATGGATGATATTCTTCTTAATCTAGAGACTTTCTTGGTTCATATAACTGACACCGATGTGTGATAAAACGTGTATAATATATGGGAATTGTCTTTAGAAAAGGTAAAATAATGCCTGTATATGATAAAAAGTTATTAGAATGCGGTGGAGAGATAATCAGCTCATTTGATCGTGACAGTGTAACAAATATAGGCTATGATTTGTCGACGGAAAAGTATACCGTTGTAGAAAAGATGAAAAATATAAGTGTAAGTTTATGCCCTGTGAGTCTGCATTTGTTATGAGCCGAGAAAGTAAAAATTACCCAACGATATAATAGCCAAAAGGGTTTGGCGGAATAATAGGCTCAGACAATGCTTGACGTTGGATGCACCAATATATCAGCCGGGACATGAAATTAAATTAGTAGTATTAAAAATGTTGAGAAGCACATTTATAGTAATGTGTTGGCAATAATGGCTGTTTTTGTGAGAGTATTTAGCCTTTTGAATTTAAATGCTTCTTTTTATGGTTCAGAGCTTGATACAAAAGTACTGCTAATTCTTAATTTGTCGATAAGTGATTCAGTTAGCATGATGATTTAGGTGCTGTTATGATATGAGAAAAAGTATGGAATAGTCAATGGCGATGTTTCAAACACCGCCATTTTACTGTTTTGAAGTTTGTCTGTGTGCCACATTACGTTTTTTACAGTATTTCCAAGGGGAAAGATTATATAGTAATAAGCACAAAATAGTATTTGAGCTTTTGGGATTATTATTGCATTACTTTGCTGGAATAGTATATGCATTGTATATGTTCGGGAAATAACTATATATCATTTTGAGGCGATATGATATGAATAAGTATAAAAGTATTGATTCTTATAATATAATTATAGTGTTTTTGGCCACTTTACTTGCGTGCTCTATCAGCATTTTAGGTGGGGAGCTGGACTATGCAGGAAATGATGATGCTTTTCGCAATTTAGTTAGTGTAGGTGCTTTTGGGCCTATGTATAACTACTATATTCCTTTCAGTAATATACTCTATGGAATTCCTATTGCATTATTTAATAGACTGTTTCCATTAATAAATTGGTATTATTGGACAATGATAGTATTGAGTATGATTTCAATTGCGTCATTATGTGTGATTTTATTTTATAGACATTCAAAGATAATTGCGTTTTTGGGGAGCTTTTTGATAAATATAATATTTTCTAGAGATTACTATGTTGCAGTACAGTTTACCAAAACTGCATCACTATGGATTGCATGTGGCATTGGACTTGTTTTTATTTCGATGAGAAATAGAGATAAGTGTTGGATTTTAGGAACTATATTATTCTTATTTGGCGCTGGATCAAGGATGGATTGTCTATATATGATGATGCCATTTATAATGGCTTTTTGTGCAATATTTTTCTTGATGAACAGAAAGAAGCTGAAGAAAGAAAACATTTTAATCTTCGCTGTAAGAACATTAGTGTTAGTTTTGACTGTGGTAGTATTGCTTGCTTCTGAAATGGTGTTTAGGGCTATAAATCCAGAATGGAATGAATATTGGAGTTATAACAGTGCCAGTGCATATCTTAGAGATCATATGAGTATTAATTATGATCACGACCCGGAAAGATATGAAAAAATAAAAACTGGCTACAATGATATAGAACTATATAATCAGTGGATATTTGGCGATTTAGATTTTTATAACAGGGGATGGCTGTATGACGTTATAGATATTGAGAGAAAACATAACAATAATCAAATCAACTTGAACTTAAGCACATTAAAAGAGACTGTTGTTAATTTGACAAATGCTCATGAGAGGATTCCTGGGTTGAGCAAATTGATATTGGTATCAGCATTTTGCTTGATATTGTTGTTATTTCTTTTGGGGAATAAGTATTCAAAGCTTTATGCCTTATTTAATGTTTTTTGCGTTTATACGATATATTGGTATTTTACTTGCGTAAACAGGTTTATGTGGAGAGCGGAGTGTGGCACATATGTTGCAGTAATAGTTTTTTCAATCGTATATATCTGCATTAGTGAGAATGAAAAGTCTATTATCAGATATATAAATGGTGAAAAGGCAAAGAAATTGCTTATTATAGCAGGGAGTATAGCAGTAATAGTTTTTATTTGGAATAATATTTATGAATGGCGATATACTAAGGAAAAAAGTATTGTTGCACATGAAGCAGATATAACAGGAAGACTATACTCTTTTTTGAGTGATAAAGATAATTTTTATATGCTAACTGATTTTTATGTAACAAATAATCCTGTGAGTATTACTCGCGCTAAGTATGGGAGCATATTTGAAAATTCGGCATACTTGGGCAATTGGATATTCCCATCGCCTGATTCATTATATTATTGCACACAGAGAGGCATAAAGAACCCGATGAAAGCGCTTGTTGATGATAAAGTTTACTTACATTGCTCAAATTCAGAAGTTGCTGAAATGATTAGACGACATTTGTGCAAGTGCCTTTCGAAAAATCTGGAATTGATTCAAGTTGACGATGAACTATGGGATATAAAAGAAATATATGTAATAAAGGAATAAATATGACGGTGAACGAAAAAAACGAAAGGAAGAACCTAGTGCTGTGTTTTGCGCTTGCAATAATTTTGTTTATTTCATTGTTTCCTGTTTTTATTGTCGCAGAATATGACTGTGCAGCAGGGGATGATTATAATTACGGTGCTAGGGCGCATTTAGCATATTTGGCTATGGGGTCAGTGATGGATGCCATAAAGGCAGCAGCTGAAACCACAGTCGCAACTTGGTATGGATGGCAAGGAACCTGGTTTGACTGTTTTGTTTTTTGCCTTCATCCGGAAGTGTTTTCTGATTCAGCGTATGTTATTGTTCCATATATATTTGTAGTTATGCAGGTCATCAGTTTCTTGATATTTGCACATCACTTTATAAAGACAAGGTGGAAGCTTGGAAAGTATTTGTGGCTTGAAGTAGGGCTTATCTTTCTGATTTTCTCTTTTCAGCTTGTGCCGTCACAGAAATCGGCTATTTTCTGGTGGGTAGGTTCTGTACACTATGCTATGCCAATGTGTATGACATTGATAAGCATAGTACTAGCGGATAGATATTTACTTGAGCATGGAACAATAGATTTGATTGCTCTTATAATTTTAGCTACTTTGCTAGGTGGGGCGACTTACCCTGCAATTATACTTACTACCCTTTCGATTTTTCTAATGTGGCTTAGCAAGGCGGTAATCTCAAAGAATAGGGATAAGCGAGACTTTGCATTGATGATACCCTTTTTACTCGAAATGATAGGATTTGTAATCAGTGTTATAGCACCGGGAAATGCTGTAAGAAGTGCATCAGATTTAGAAAATGGGGCACAACCTTCCGGCGGGGCTGCTGCAACGATAGTAAAAAGCATTATTTTTTCAGTTCAAGATGCATTTGAATACTTTATAGCTGAGAAAACATTTGTGGTTATTGCTTTGATTTTTATTGGAGCTATAACCTATTATGCAGTGTATGAATTGAGAAAAGGCAAATCTACTGAGATAACTAATATACAAGATGTTTTTTCTCACCCTGTTTTATTTTCGGTTACACTTTTTCTTTTAAATGCAAGTGTTTATGCTCCAAGACTATATGCAGGAGGAGAAGTCTCCTCTGGTTATTTCAACTTTAACTTTTGGACATTTTTCGTTTGCTCATCAGCTTTGGCTATTTATCTTGTTTCTTATACTACTTTTAAATGTACTGAACAAAATGAAATAGTTAGTGATGGTCAAGTTTCGAAAAAGAAAGGCGTAAGAAAACGTGTAGTTGTAATTGGTATTAGTATAGTAGTTGTGATGATTGCTTTCTTTGGCAGACATGGGGTAAAAAAATATACAGATTATGTATGCTTAGAGTATTATCTGTCGGGACAGGCAGATGATTATAAAGAGCAAATGAAACTTCAAAGAATGCTTATGACAGAAGAGGAAGTGGACGATGTGATCGTTCCTGAAGTTAATAACGAGCAGGGACCTTTAATGCAAATGCCTATTGTTGCAGATCCGGATAATGTGGATAATTATATGACTGCAAGCTTTTATGGGAAGAATAGTTGCAGAGCTATTCCGAGGAAGGAATGGATAGAGAAATTCGGTGAGAGGTACGGAATAGAATAGATGGAGTATATACAGGCTTTTCTATTTACATCAAAATATATTTTGGGAAGAAGTGGCAATACAGATATTTTTTATTTGTTTTCTGCATTTGCGCTTCTTTTCTATGCGTGGAAAAGACATGATAAATTGGCTTATATACTAAAATTGCTGGTGCCATTCATTGTTCTTACATTTATTATGGCTTATTTGTATCCATGGACTTGGGTTAATCGTTCGTTTATTTTCCTCGCAAAGATGGCTCTTAATGTCACACTTATGGTGTTCGTTGCCTACAACTGCAGAAGATGGAAAATGTTCAGATTCGTTGGGACAATTGTATGGATCCATGGGATGGAGACAGTTGTTGCATTGCTTTTTAGGGATTCAGCTTTGTGGGCACCAGAGGAATTTGTTGATGGCATAGTTGCAGCATCCAGATTAAGACTTTTTTATATTAATGCTGGTGCACTTGCTTTTGCTTCAGGACTTGTGCTTGTTATGTTGGTTTATCAGATCATGACAGAGGAAGTTTTTTGGAAGCAGGCAGTTGGCGCTGTAGTAATGATAATTGATTTATACCTTTCATATGGAATAGGTGGAATTACCTGTGCATTTATAGCGATCTTTTCCATGTTGTGCGTTGGATATGTGCATAAAGCTAAAAAAGGCGACAATAGAGTATTAAAGCGATATAAAAATGCATCTTTGTTTATGGCTGTAGTTACAGTTGTAGCCTTATTACTAAACCAGACATACCTAGGACGTATCAGAGGAATAGTTAGTGGAACAGATTCTTTGGTCAACCAAAAAATAGTTATTCCGATAGCAAAACTAGGCCACGTGCTCGATGAAACATATTTTCTTGGAGTGGGATTTGGAAATGGAAATACGCCGTTTGCACTTAACCTTATTGATAGTGACATTGCGTTTCCAAATTCTTTCCTTCGCATTATCGCTGAGGGAGGCATATTTGGTATCCTGTTAGTTCTAATATGTGTATTTGGGTTAGGATTCTTTTGCTTTAAACATGGTAATAATATAGATAAGGCCCTTTTTATCTATATCACGATTTATCAGATGACTGGTGGATATTTTACAGATCCGACTAATTTTTTCATATATGGATGGATACTGGGCGATTGCTTTTACAATATCGTTGATGCTACTGGAAGTTGTCCTATAAAGCTTTTTATTCCTGCTCATAAGGATAAGTTTAAAATCGCCATGATTGGGCATAAGCGTATTCCTAGCAGAGAAGGTGGAGTAGAGATAGTAGTTGAAGAGCTATCTACAAGAATGGTGAAGATGGGACATGAAGTTGATGCTTATAATAGAAGTGGACATCATGTTTCTGGAAATGAGTTTAATCTCGCTGATTATGACAATTTAAAATCATATGAGGGAGTTGGTATTGTAAGAATTCCGACTATTCAGAAAAAGGGAATTGCTGCATTGGTTTATTCTTTTATTGCTAGTATAGTGGTTTCATTTAAAAATTATGACGTTATTCATTACCACGCAGAAGGTCCTTGTGCATTCATGTGGATACCATCCTTGTTTGGAATAAAAACTGTTGCAACAATCCATGGGCTTGATTGGGCAAGAAATGGTAAATGGGGATCAATGGCATCTTCATTTATAAAGTTTGGAGAAAAAGTTGCTGTGGAGTTTTCTGATAGCATGATAGTTTTGAGCAGGCATGTACAGCAATATTTCCTTGAAAACTATAATAGAGAAACCAATCTAATTCCTAATGGAGTGGAGAGACCTGAAAGAAAGGCAGCAGATATAATAACTTCAAAGTATGGACTAAAAGGTGATGATTATATATTGTCTCTTTCAAGGCTTACAAGAGAGAAACGAATTGATTTAATTATAGATGCATTCAAAGAACTTGATACAGAAAAGAAGCTTGTAATTGCAGGTGGAAGTAGCGATTCCAGTGAGTATGTAGAGTCTTTAAAGAAATTAGCATCAGATGATGATAGAATCATATTCACAGGTTTTGTGCAGGGTGATGAAATGGCAGAGTTATATAGTAATGCTTACCTGTACTGCCTTCCAAGTGAACTTGAAGGTATGCCACTTAGTCTTTTAGAGGCTATGAGTTATGGAAATTGCTGTCTTGTTTCTGATATAGCTGAAAATGTAGATGTTGTGAGAGATAAGGGCGTTTCGTTTAGGACAAACGATGAAGAAGATTTAGTTAGAAAACTGAGTGAGCTAATTAACAATCGAGAGGTGGTTGATAAGTGTAAAGCTCAGGCAGCTGACTATGTTTGCGGAAAATACAATTGGGATGATATAGCTAAAGAGACAGTTGGCTTATATCTTTAAGGTATCTGGTCATGAAAGTATTGATGGTAAATAAATTTCTCTATCCCAATGGTGGATCAGAGACTTACATATTTAAATTGGGAGAAGCGTTGATAAAGCTTGGGCATGATGTTCAGTATTTTGGCATGGAGCATGAAGGTAGATGTGTTGGCAATGCTGCTAATGCCTATACTTCAGATATGGACTTTCATGGAGGTAATCCATTAAGCAAATTTACATATCCATTAAAAACTATTTATAGCTCAGAATCCAGAAGGAAAATAAGGCTTGTTCTTGAAGATTTTAAGCCAGATGTGGTTCATTTAAACAATTTTAACTATCAGCTCACTCCATCGATAATACTCGAGATAGTAAAATGGAGAAAACAATCAGGCAAAAAATGTAAGATAGTATTTACAGCTCATGATTATCAATTATTGTGTCCTAATCATATGTTTAATAATCCTGCTACACACGAGAACTGTGAGAAGTGTATAGGGGGCAATTTTAGTAATTGTATAAAAGGAAAATGTATCCATGGATCAACTGCAAAGTCCATAGTTGGGGCTACGGAAGCATACTTTTGGAATTGGAATGGTGTATATAAATATATTGATACTATTATCTGTTGTTCTGAGTTTATGAAAAAGAAAATGGATACAAATCCATTATTTGCTAGTAAGACTGTCACGATGCATAATTTTGTAGAACATTTTAATAATTCTGCTGTAAAAGAAGCTGTTGACAATATAGAACTTCCATATAAAAAGTATGTTTTATATTTTGGGCGTTTTTCAGTGGAAAAAGGAGTAAGGACGTTAATTGAGGCAGCAAGACAGCTTCAAGAAGTTAAATTTGTTTTTGCTGGAAATGGTGGGTATGTTGAAGAAATAGAGAAACTATCAAATGCTACTAATGTTGGCTTTAAATCTGGTGTTGAACTGGATGCATTGATTTGCAATGCATTATTTACTGTATATCCGTCAGAGTGGTATGAAAATTGTCCGTTCTCAGTAATGGAGAGCCAGGAAAGACTTGTGCCTGTGCTGGGTGCAAGAATTGGTGGTATTCCTGAATTGGTTGATGATGGTAAAACGGGATGGCTGTTTAAGAGCGGGGATGTTGACGATTTAAAGAATAAGATACTAATTGCATGGAATGAAAAAGATGCAATGAAAAAAATAAATGTAATCAGAAACAATTTAGAAGCTATAGATTACATGGATGTAAATGAATATACTAAGTGGATACTGGATGTATATGAAAATAGATAAATGAAATCGCTTATTTTTTTGTTTATTATGTGCTTCTATCAGTTTGTTTACTAGAATGTGGAGTTGAAATTAATGCTAATTCTTTTTCTTCCGAATTGGAAAGTTGAATATTGCGATGTTGAGCCATTAGAAAAACAGCCACCGGATTATTGTGTAGATGGTCAGGATTATTGGTTTTTTAGATATTTTAACGATAAGCCTGATGTTGACATTATTGATATAAGGTCAATTGGTGTATTAGAAAACATAGAAAAAAACAAATTACGTTTTTATATTATTCAAGCTATAAAAGCAATTCCTCAGCTTAATAAATATGATTTAATAGTGTCTCATGGAATGCAAAGTGGAATAGTAATCGCCTTATGGCGGCGGTTGTTTAGAACAAGATCAAAACACATCGTCTTTGATATTGGTGCATTTAACAGTGCAGCTGAAAGTGGTTTTGCACTAAAGTTGATGCAATTTGCCAGCAAGTCTATTGATGGTATAATCTATCATACTTCAAGTCAAAGAGACTATTATAAAAAATACTTTCCCTGGGTTATAGATAAGTCTGAATTTATAAAGTTTGGAACGGATTTCGATTTTTTTAATGGAATACTTGAAAATCATAGTTCAGACAATTGCGACGAAAGTGGAAAAGACTATTGTATCTGCGTAGGATATGCAAAGCGAGATTGGGATACACTGGTTAAGGCATTTCAGCTTGCTGATACAGAAAATCTTGTTCTTAAACTTGTAGGGAACGTAAATGAAAAGTATTATGGGTTGACTAATATCGAGCAGATAGGTTTTGTGCCTATTAAAGACCTTATGGCTTTGATTAGAGATGCAAAGTTTTCTATACTTCCTTTAAAATCATTTAATTATTCATATGGGCAGATGACATTAATGCAGCAGATGGCAATGGGGAAGTGTGTAATTACATCAAGGGTGCCTAGTTTAATGGATTATATTGAAGATGGAAAGACTGCTTTGCTATACGAACCAGAGAATTTTGAACAGTTAGCAGAATTAATTGAAACTGTTAACGTTGATGAAAAACTGAGGTATAGCATTGCGAAAAATGCTCAAAAATACATAAGTGATACTAATAATGAAAAGGTAATGGCAAAAGAAATTGAGTGCTTTTTAAGGAAATATAAGTGAGCAACGTGTTTTTAATAAATAGTTAGAAATGATACATATGTATATCTGCGATAGAAAAACTCTTCGGATTATATAGTGTACTTACTGAATGAATTAAGGAAAAGTATATGAAAATATTGATATTAACGCATTCATTTTTTCCTGAAAAAAATGGGATATCATTAGTTAATGATTATATGGCTAAGGGATTATCACGAGATAATGAGGTTATTGTCATAACTGAAAAAAAAGATAGTTTGACTGCTGAGTATAATAATAAATATGATTATGATGGAATCTGTGTGTACAGAATTGGCATTCAGCAAAAAGGATTCAAGTTTTA
This sequence comes from Butyrivibrio sp., assembly GCF_015056685.1. GTDB lineage: Bacteria > Bacillota > Clostridia > Lachnospirales > Lachnospiraceae > Butyrivibrio. Next base: position 73,594 of record NZ_SVFW01000008.1, read on the forward strand.
CGGAGAAAAAGCAAGACTTCGTAAATATATAGAAGAATTTGCACCAGATGTTTTAATATGTGTATGCGTTCAAACATGGACGTTTGATTTTCTATCTCCTATTTTAGATGAAATTGATTGTAAGAAAATACTATATAATCATGGTTCTTCTGCATATTTTGAAAGATACCCGTTGATTGATAATTTATTACATTTTAGATTGAATGCATTTAAATATAACTATTATTGGTATAGATACTATAAGCAAGCTTATAAATACATAAAAAAATTTGATAAAGTAATATACTTATCAGAGAACAATAGTGCATTTGAATATGCTCAAAAATATGGACTTTCAAATGGCGTTATTATAGAAAATGCAGTTGAGGATGATTTCTTTAATTATATTAGAAATAATAACATTTGTGACAAAGATAGCCTGAATTTTATTTATGTGTCAAACTATGATGATAATAAGAATCAAAAAGCAGTACTGAATGCTTTTTATCATGCATTGGAGATGTTTTCAGGGCGAAATAAGAATATTACGCTTAGAATGATCGGGGGGCAGGATGAGAAGTATTATAATGAATTGTGTGAGATTAATGAGTATAAAAAAAATGAGTTGAAAAAAAATAAAGGGCATGCTTTTGTAGATAAAATTAATATAGAGTTATTCTATGGACTTGATAGATTGGATATGAAGCATTATATGAAGGAAGCAGATATTTTTTTGATGGGAAGTAGAAAAGAGCAATATCCTATTGTACTGTGTGAAGCAGCAGCATCGGGGCTCATGATTATATCTACAAATGTTGGACATGCGGAAAAAATCCCAGGATGCACTGTTGTTAATAATTATAATGAAATGGCTGAAAGAATAAACGAGGTACTAAATGATTCTTCATTTGTATATGAAAAAGGACAAGAGTCGAGAGCATATGCAATGAAGCATTACCGTATAGAAGAAAAAGTGAAGGAATTGATTAGCGTAGTAAAGGAATAGAAAATAATGATTATCGTGAAAATAATGGGGGGCTTAGGAAACCAACTGTTTCAATATGCACTTTGCTATGCGTTGGAAAAAAAAGGCGCGGATGTTAAAGTAGATACATCTTTTTATGATAGCTTTAATGAAGAAAATACCGAAAGAGAAAGTATAAGGGAATTGCTTGGTATTGAATTTGAAGAAGCGTCAAGGGATAGCGTGGATATTTATAAAAAGAAGAATGAGGAAGTGATTTGGAAATATATCTTATCAAGGATTCCTTTGCTTAGGCAATATATTCCATATTATGTTGAAGAGTCAGAGGAATACAAGCGTTGCATACTTACTAGAAAAAACGGCTATTTATTTGGGTACTGGCAAACTGCTAAATATTTTAATGATATACGCCCTGTTATATTAGATAAATTTATTAAAATAGAAAAACCTAAATCTGTTGAGTATACAGAACTAGAAAGAACTATTACTGAAAGTAATCATGCGGTTTCTATTCACATAAGAGGAGGGGACTATTATAACAAGTATAACATTGAAAAGATGGGAGGCATTTGCAATTTACAATACTATAGCAAGGCAATAGAAATAATCAAAAGTACTTGGAATGATGCTACTTTTTTTGTGTTTACTGATGATGACAAGTTGGCGAAAAATGTACTACCATCTGATGAAAAATATTATTTTGTAAGATCGACGTTATGGAATGACTATTATGATCTTTTGCTTATGAGTGAATGTGATGGAAACATTATTGCTAACAGCTCGTTCAGCTGGTGGGCAGCTTGGTTGAATAAAAATAATTCAAAGGTTGTAGTTTCACCAAGGCAATGGAATAAGACAAAAAGAGTTAGAGACATATATTGTAAGGATTGGATACTTATATAATGACGGATTGTAAAATGATGAAAAGAATTGCTATTGTCCCTTGGGATGATTCAATAAAAAAAGATAGCGTATATATTCCTAGAGAAGATGGGTATAAAGGAACGCATGTATTATTTGCAGAAGCATTTAGAAGTAGGGGGATTGAGTTTCATACTATAGATTGCTATGAAAAACTAGAGGATATAGATTGTTTTCTGTTTTTTAGTGTTAATTACAAATGGTATAAGGAAATAATGCAACGTAATTTGCTTGATAGAGCTTTTTACTGTTCTGCTGAACCTCCAGTTGTAGTACCAAAGAATACTAAAGAAGGTTATGCTAAACTGCTTAAGTGGTTTGGGGGAATACTGACATGGAACTATGATCTGGTTGACAACAGGCGTATCTTTAAAAGAAATATTCCATTCGATTTTGTGAAAAGGTATGGAGACGTTGATTATAAAGATAGAAAATTAATAACTTCGATTTCTGGAAATAAGACGTCAGATAATGAAAATGAATTATATAGCGAAAGAGAAAAAGTAATAATATGGCTTGAGAATAATCATAAAGAGGATTTTGATTTCTATGGAACAGGATGGGATAGTTTATTACATCCATGCTACAAAGGAACTGTCTATGACAAATGTATTACATATCATGGCTATAGATTTGCTATTTGTTTCGAAAATTCTAAAAATATAAGAGGATATGTTACAGAAAAAATATGTGATTGCTTATGTAGTGGAATAGTACCAATATACTTGGGAGCAGATGATGTTTCGTTATATATTCCCAAGGAAGCATTCATTGATTATAGTGAGTATTCCTCTTTAGAAGATTTATATGCATATTTAAAAAATATGTCTGAGAAAGAATATATGGGATATATTGACGCAGCCAAAAAGTATGTGGATAACCCTAATGAGGAAATGTTCAGTGCAGATGTTCTGTGTAGAGAAGTAATATATGCATATGAAAATTGCCAAGCAGACGTGGCCCCGGGATTTAGTGAAAGAGTGTATGTGTATAAAAAATACATTCTGCAAGCCACTGATAAGATGCTGCTTAATTTGCGTATAAAGGCGTCGAAAGTAAAAAGAAAGCTTAGGATAGAATAAAATGAAAAAGAACATTGAAAAATTAAGGTATATTTTTACAAGAAGTCAGAAGGCTAATTTGTTTTTTTTGGTTCTTCTAATGATTGTTGGAAGTTTTGTGGAGTTAATTGGTGTAGCGTGTATTATGCCGTTAATTTCGTTAATAATGGACACTAGAGGTGCGTTGAATGACTATTCTTATATATTGAGCTTATATAGATTTTTCGGGGAACCAGATGATAAAGATTTTATAGTAATAATTGCGCTTGGAATATGTGCTATATATTTAGCTAAAAATATATATTTATGCTTCTTACAAGAACGTATTCTCTCTTTTTCATATCGGACTAGAAAGTATATTTCAATCAAATTGCTGTCTACTTATATGCATGAGCCTTATACATTTCATTTGAATAGAAATATATCGGTATTACAAAGAAGTTTACAGACAGACACAAACCAATTCATGCTATTAGTCAATAATGCTTTGCATTTGTTGTCAGAAGTAGTGGTATTGTCTGCATTAGGCGTTTTTCTTTTTCATACAAGTCATTCAATAACACTAGTTGTAATGGGAATGCTACTTTTTTGCATAGCGATTTTTGCATTTGTTTCAAAAAATGTCTCTGGCAAAATTGGGAAAAGAAATGAATTATATAATGCTAAATTATTGCAATGGATAAATCAGGCGCTTAGCGGAATCAAAGAAGTAAAAGTATTACATAGAGAAAAATACTTCATAGATGAATATAGTAAGTATTATGAGAAGACAATTAGAGGCGCAAAAACGAACGAATTATTAACTGCCGTTCCTAAATATATAATAGAAACAGTAAGCATTGTTGGAATGCTAATTGCGATAATTATAAAGCTCTCTTTTGGTAAAGATGTAGAGATACAGAGTTTTGTGCCACAATTATCTGCTTTTGCGGTTGCTGCGTTTAGAATATTACCTTCTGTAGGCAAAATTAATGCTTATATAAATAACATAAATTATTGCATGCCATCACTGGAATTTATATATGATGATTTGAGGAGTATTGAAGACACACCGGAAGAATTAGCAAATGAAACAGATGTTTATGAAGGTGCAAAATTTGAGAATAAACTAAGTGTAGATCATGTATTTTACAAATATCCAGATGGAAACGAGTTCGTAATTAAAGATATTTCTTTAACTATAAAGAAAGGCCAATCAGTAGCTTTTATTGGAAGCTCTGGAGCCGGAAAAACAACTTTGGCTGATATTATTTTGGGGATTCTTCAGCCTAATGAGGGAAAAATATCCGTTGATGATTGGAATATTAAAGATAATCCCAATGCATGGCATCAGCTTTTGGGATATATTCCACAAAATATTTATATCATAGACGATACTATTCGGAACAATATTGCATTTGGTATTAAGGAAGAGGATATAGACGATGACGCTGTGAATCGTGCTATTGATATGGCACATCTTAGAGAATTTGTTGATAGTTTGCCTCAAGGAATCAATAGTTTTGTTGGAGATAGGGGGGCTCGAATCTCAGGGGGCCAAAGACAGAGAATTGGAATTGCAAGAGCGCTATATCACAATCCTGAAATTATGGTTTTAGATGAAGCAACATCAGCTTTAGATAATGAAACGGAAAATGCAGTCATGGAGTCAATTAATTATTTACAGGGTGAAAAAACTCTTATTATCATAGCACACAGATTAACCACAATAAGAAATGTTGATGTTATTTATGAGGTTAATAATGGCAGGCTTATTGAACGGACAAAGAAAGAGGTTGGACTTGAATAATAGTTGCAAGTTATCAATTTGTATTCCGGCATTTGAAAATGTAACTGGACTTGAAAGAGCAATAAATTCAATTCTGATCCAGACGTTTGATGATTATGAAATAGTAATAAGTGATGATTCTAGGACTAAGGATATATATAGTTATACAGAACAATTAGGGTGTTCCAAAATTAGATATTATAGAAGTAATAACAAAGGACCTATTTCTAACTGGAATAATGCTTTTGCAAAAGCTAGAGGTGAATATGTTACCTTGTTACATCATGATGATTGGTACTCTGATGAGAAAAGTGTAGATACGATAATAAGAAAGATGGACCAAGGTGGAGCAAATTTTGCGTTTTGTGAATCTCAGCAAGTTCAACTTGCTGAGAATGGCGAAAAAGTATTTGAAAAACGTAGATATATAAGAAATGATGATATTAAACAGCTAAAAATTGATTGGAGATACTTGTATTTAGCCAATATAGTAGGAGCACCAAGTGGTGTTTTTTTAAGAAGGCAATTTGTAGAAGACAATAAAGTTAAATGGGATGAAAACTTGACATGGACTGTTGATTTTGACTATTATATGCAAGTCTTTTTGCATGATAATGATTTTATCTGCATAAACGAACCTTTAGTGTGTATTGGAGAAAGTTCAAAGCAACTAACAAGAAACTGTGAGTATAATTGGGATCTACAATTCAAGGAATACTTCTATTTGTATAAGAAATATAGACTTAGAAATAGAGAAATGAAGTATACTAGAAAATTACTTGATATATCAAATGCTAATGGAAACACAGCCGGAGAACTTTTTAGTTATTTTGGTGACTTGCCTTTTAAGTTTTATTTATTGTATATATGCGATAGGTTAAGAAGATAGTAAGGGGATAAGAATGCCTTTTTTAAGCATTATAATACCAATTTTCAATGCTGAAGAGTATTTGGAAACATGTATTAAGAGTATATTGGAGCAGAAATATAGAGATTATGAAATAGTTTTAGTTGACGATGGCTCTGAAGATAATTCGGGTAATCTTTGTGATAAATATTGTGAGATGGACCCGAGGGTTAAGGTTATACATCAATCTAATAAAGGGTTGGTAAATGCTAGGAGGCAAGGTTTGCTGTTTGCTAGCGGCAAGTATGTTACTTTTATAGATGCGGATGATTATTTAGTAGATGATATATTAGGTAAAATATATGATATTTATCTTGAGTATAATCCTGAAATAGTAGTTTTTGATTACTTTACATTAGAAGAGCAAAAATTAAAAAAACACGTTCAAAAATTGGATGGGGGATACTTTTATGGTGAGTCATTGAACGAATTTTTGAGTAAAGTGTTGTATTGTGGAGAGTATTTTCACTTCGGGTTAAATCCAATAATGTGGAATAAATGGGTAAAAAAAGACTTGTTCTTGAAAAGTATGGAAGTGCCGGATGAAATACGCATAGGTGAAGATGCGGCATATATGTATCCTATGATTTTTTCATCAAATAGCATTTATTATGCAAAAAATGTGTATGGATATGTGTATAGAATACAACACAATTCAATGACTCGAGTGGATAAGCACAGAAGAGCAGATGAGTATGCGATTCTTCTTGATTATTTGTATCATAAATTAAGCGGTAGGAATGCTAGAGGACAATTGGTATATTATGGTGCATGGATGCTCTCTTCATATATTGGGAGAGAGAGGCGCTTGCTGTTAGGTGGCAAATTGAGTCTTTCTTTATTTGTGCATAGTCTTTTTATTCTTCGAAGATGCAGTTTTTCACACTACTTTAAGAAAATGTATAAGGCATTGGATTTAGCTGGATCTATTGATAGAGTACTACTTGATTATATTTATAAAAACGTCGTAATTGCAGAAATTGAATTATTGATGTTTAAGATATATAAAAAATGGAGATAGTAAATGGAAACATTATTTATAGTTATGCCAGCCTATAATGAAGAGGCTAACATAGAGAATGTAATTAAACAATGGTATCCTAAATTGGCATGTAAATCGGATGATTCAAGAATGGTGATTGCAGATAAGGGGAGTACTGATAGAACACATGAGATTCTTTTGAAAATGATCAACAATGGGTATGATAAGCTAGAAGTGATAGATAGTGTAGAAAAGTATCATGGTCCTAAGGTGATAGCACTCTATAAATATGCAATTGCTAAGAATGCTGATTATGTTTTTCAAACTGATTCAGATGGACAAACTAATCCAGACGAGTTTGATGTATTCTGGGAGGATAGAAAGAATTATTCTGCTATATTTGGTACGAGACCATCTAGGGAAGATGGATTAATGAGAAAATTTGTTGAAAGAGTGGTCTGTGTTATTTTAAAGGTTATATTTGGGGTCAGTGTGTCTGATGCTAATGCTCCATTCAGATTGTTTGAAGTAAAACAATTAAGCAATTATATAAAAAGGATTCCTGATGATTTTAATTTACCTAATATTATTCTTACTATGTTTTATGTGTATTATTCTGAAAAGTGCTCTTTTATACCAATTAGTTTTAGACCAAGGCAAGGGGGGAAGAATAGTATGAATATTGCCAAAATAGTTAAAATTGGTTCTAAAGCTGTAAGGGACTTTAATGAAATTAAAAGGGAAATGTTATGAGCGAAAAAGGGGATAAGTCTTATTTTATATTTGCAATAGCAATATCATTGGGAGTCATTGCACGTTTTGTTGCTATGACATTAGGCCATAATTATGATTTTGAATCATATTGTATAGTTGGAGAAATAGTTGGAAATAGTAGAAATGTATATGCAGAAACTAGTAGATACAATTATGCTCCGCTGTTCTCAATAGTTCAGGGGGGATTTTATAGATTTGCACAGTTTAAAGCAGAGGAATGGAAACTGGTATTTAGGGTACTAATTGTAGGAATGTTAACATTGTCAGATGTGGGCATTGCTTGTTGTTTGGCAAAATTGCATTCAATTGGAGCAGCAATCTTTTTTTTTCTGAATCCTGTTTCTATCATAATTTCAGGGTATCATAATCAGTTTGACAATATGGCTATACTATTTGGCGTGTTGGCAGTGTTTTTTTATAACGATTCTACAAAGATAAAATGGAAAGATTTTATCTTTGTAATGATGATTGCGTTGTCATTAATTATGAAACACATTTTTTTTATGTTGCCGATATTTTTATTAGCGAAGAAAGAGCTTTCTTTCAAGAAAAAGGTATTTTATGCAATAACGCCGCCAACAATTTTTTTGATGAGTTTTATTCCCTATGTAGTGCAAAGTAAGGAAGCATTTCTGGGAGTGCTGAATAATGTTTTTCTCTATAGATCTTATAACAATGCACCTTTATTGTTAGGACTTTATAAATTAATCAATTTTCCATTAAGTAAAAGCTTTGTCGTTTATTTGATGCTAATGCTTATCATGGCTTATCTTACAAGAAAGATGAATATTGAAGAAACCATACTGATTTATATGATATCTATGGTGGCGTTTTCTTCTGCTGTTGCTAATCAATATTTAGTTATTCCGATGGCAGCCTTGTGTGCACTGAATTTCAGATATGTTGATAAGATATATATGGTAACAGTTACGCTTTTTTTGATTCTTAGTTCCGATGGAATAAATTTAATAAATTATGGTGGATTAAGAAAATTGCCTGGTTTAATCATAAATATTTTTGATTTTTACGTTCAATTTGGATATACCATTGCAGTAATAGTTTTGTGTTTTGCTTTGATTTCTTATTATACTAGAAAAAACAATATAAAACTGTAGGAAGAGGCTAAGATGATGAAGCTAATCCTGATGACATATTAAATGCAAAGGAAGGGGTGAGGACAAAGCTAAAGTGTTTCTTGAATATATAGCTTCTATTTAATGGCTAAATATGCTGTCAGTATGTCTAATTTTAGAGCTCTCATATACCAAGTACTTTTGACTGTAGGAAATGAAATAACATCTTGAATATGGCTAGATGATAAAATGAGCTTGTAGTTGTAAGGGGAGATATAAAAAAGAAATGATTAAGATAATAATCAATAAGTGTAAACTGCTACAACCATATATGCTTTTAACAGTTCTTGTTTCTACAATTTATCTGATGGTTTGTGCAAGACACCATATATATCCATTTGGAAACAGTACTGTTGCACGGGAAGATTTTGCTGGCATGATAGTTCCAAGTTATACATTCATTTGGGATGTTATGCATGGTAAAGCCTCTCTTTTTTGGGATTGGTATACGGGGCTCGGACAGAATATGATGGGTGTGGTTGTGCATTTTGATTTATTGAGCCCATTTAATCTTCTTTTCTTTTTGTGGGATAGATCAGAACTGAAATATATGATGACGTATTTCATAATGATAAAAATTATTTTTATTTCTTGGTCAATGTTCTATTTCTTAAATAAAGTTCATTATGAATGCAAATTGGGGATTATGTATTCTTTATTATATGCATTCAGTGGTTTCGTACTACAAAACATGGAAACTCCCAGTTGGCTTGAAGCAGTAATGCTATATCCTATGCTATTATTAGGAATCAATGATATTATTCAGAGAAAAAAGTGGATTAAATACTCAATAGTTCTTACAATGATTTTTATTCTTAGTATTGAACAGAGTTATATGTTTGTATTAAGCATTATTCTGTTGATTTTTGCGTATTTAATTTTTGTCAGCAGGAAAGAGCAGGGGGCTATAATTATTTGTTTAGCAATTGGTACGATGATAAGTTTCATGATAGCTGCACCGATTTTTATACCAGGCGCTTATCAAGTTGTTAATTCATATAGACTTGCTTCTAGAAATTCTTTTTGGGATATAATGAACACGGTTGATTATTCAAATAGATTTAAGTGGCTAATGCTTGTGAATATGTCGATACCTGCGTCTGTTATTTTGATGTATTTAATAGAAAATAGAAAAATAATAAAAGAAATGCTAAAAAATAAAAGGGTTCAATTCTATATTTTTATTGCATTTGTTTTTGCTATGCCAATACTTGTTGAAGCATCTAATATTATGTGGTCGGCAGGATCATATGTCAATTTCCCAATGAGATATGCATATATGCTTGAAACATGGATCTTATTCATATCATTTTTGTGTTATAAAAGACTAAAGTTAGTTTTTTGTGATAATAAATTGCTTTTATTATGTGCTGTTGCCGTTCAGCCATTTTTTTTATGTATGGAACATTGGATACTGACTAATAATAAAGGGATGGCTTGGATTGCTATCCTGTTAGCGGGGCATGCGATTAGTGTTATTCCGTTAATGAGCAAACATTCAAATTGGAAATGCATATTTTTAGGAACGCTGATTTTAGCCCAATGTTTAATTCTTTTAAATGTGTATTTATTACCTTTCAAACATGAGGATACACCAAGCCTATTATCTTTCGAAGAGTATGAGGAATTATCTGGTAGTATAAGAAAACCAGTGGAAAGGGTAAAATGCTATGATGGAAATCAAGATAGTAATTATCCTGTTCTAATTCGGAGGGCTGCTCAGTCAAGTTATATGCATTTAGTTTCAAAAGAACAAATAAGAGAAAACAAAATGCTTGGCTATGCCAACATATATACAAGGTTAAGTGATGTTGGCGGTACAGTTTTTTCAGATATGGTCATTGGAGTAAAGGATGTTTTTTCTAAAAAAGAAAATATTCTGCCATCGAAATTATATAGAAAGATTGGCGAAAATGAGCATTTTAATATATATCAGACAAAATATCAATATGATGAAGGTATTCTTATAGATGAAAATACAGTTAGAGATATAAATGAAGGAAGCATTATCTATAACCAAAATTGTTTGGCACATATGATTTTGGGCGTAGATTTATTTACAAGTGCAGAAAGCATGATAAAAGGAAATGAGATTGATATTAGAATAAATGGTGAAAAGTGCTTGTATTATTACAATGAAAACGAAGGGAATGTTAGTTTTGAAGTTAATGGGCAGCAAATAGAAGTATATGATAGAAATGGTAAAAATACGTTTTATCCATCATCGTGGAACAATGGATGTGTACTATTGGGAGTATTTAAAGATGAAGTTGTAAAAATTATAGTTAATGGAGAGCAGGCGTATGATGCAGACAATTTTTTCACTTTAGATATGGATTTATTGGCTGAAAACGAGCCATACTATGCTGAATCATATAAAGCTAAGTATAGTAATAATAGTATAAGCATATATTTAGAAAATAAAAAAGATGGTAAGGAGTTGTTTTTACCTATAAGTGCTGATAAAGGATGGACATGCATAGTCAATGGAAATCTATCTGATGTAGAAAAGGTTTACAATGGTGCTTTCATTGGCATACCATTGAAATACGGGAAAAATGAGATAAAACTATATTTCATACCGGTAGGTTTTAAGGTAGGGGTGGCATTGCTATTGCTTACAATTATGATTATTACACTAGCAATAATAAACAGGTTTGATTATAGAGTAATTGTTAGAAACCAAATATTGCAAAGAATAGCTATACATTTATTTTATATTATAAGCATGATATTACTATTTGTAATATACATATGTCCAGCTTTGGGTTTTGTATATTCAATAGTAGGTGCATTGTTTTGAAATGATGATATAGTGTACTAGTGTTAGCAACGAGAAGTTATCGCATGACTGACTATTTTTAATTAACACATTATTCTTAAAATGTGCTTAATGATAAACAACAATTCGGCGTAAATGGTATTGTACTGAATTGTTCTTCTTTTTATCAACGGTTTGATGCGCATAATGTTATGAGACTAAGATATGAGGTATAGGTGGGAATATGATTTATAGTAGTGAAAGAATACTGAGTTTAACTAAAAAAATAATAATATTACTTACAATATTCATGATTTGTAGTATGGCTATAACAATGATACATGCAAGCTCATTTGGTGTATTGGAGGGGGATGACTACTCACATGGAGTAAGTATTGGAGCATATAATGAACCATTTCTAGAGTATTGTTTTTCTTCATTAAAATACGCTTTTAAAGAATACATGGAACATCAAGGAACTTATTTTTCGATGTTCTTACAAGCTTTATTGAGTCCAATAAATAATTATGGATTTAGGCAATTACGTTGTGTATTAGCATTTAATACAATACTATTTTTGGGGGCATTATCTTATTTTGTTTATAGTCTTTTTGGGGAGAAACATAAAGATTTATGGAGCTACATGTGTGTTCTTATGGCGGTTTTTTCATGTCTTGGATATACTTTATACATTGAAGCTTTTTTTTGGTATTCTGGTGCTATATCCCATAGTTTTCCTCTTTCATTTATGCTTATTGCGGTTACATGTTATATGAGAGCACATTTGTCAGATAGATATGTTGTATTTGCCTTTGTTTTTGGTATATTTGCTGCGGGGGGGCATTAAATGTTGTTGGAATCCTATGCTATGCAGGAGCATTAATCTTGTTGAACAAGTTTATTACTAAAACGATTAGAAAAATGGATGTATATATTTTTATTACCTGGATTTTAGGGGCAATGGTAAATGTTCTATGTCCAGGTAATTACGTAAGGCATGGTGAAATTGAAGACACGGAATATCATTTTGTTTTGGCAATAAAATGGGCGTTTGAAATGGCCTTTAGTAGATGGCATTTTTTGTTCTTTAAGACAACGTTAGTACTTGTTTTGCTGGCTGTAATTATGTGTGGTATTTATCATAAAAAACAGATAGATGATAGTACTTTTTTTATAGGTGCTTTGGGAGTATTAACCCCGGTTGTAGCGAGTTATCCAGTTGCGTTGGGGTATTCGTGGAATAGAGCATCTAATAGAGTTGCTTTTACTTTAGATGTTTCAATTGTTCTGTCTACTTTTATAGTATGTTTTTTTATAGGAAATAGACTTAGGCTCTTTTTGGAAAAAAACTGTGAAGTACTATTTTCAAATAAAATAAAAACTATTATGCCTCTGCTTTGTTGGATGTATCTTGTTTGCGTGGTATGCGTGACTCCAAATAATACTTTTGTGACAACTCATAAAATGCTTACTAGTGGGACATATGAAGATCATTACTATGATACTAAAAGATTTATGTCGAGCTTTGAAGATTATAAAAATGGGTCTGATATAATTATTAATAGAAGCGAGTTACCATTTCCAATAGATAATTGCAATAACTTTTGGCTTTCAAATGACCCCAAACACTATATTAACATGGCTGTGGCTGAATACTATTCTTTAAAATCGATTACTATAATTGAAGACTAATGGGATAAAAAATAGAATAATGATTATTATGGTGTAAGCTGTGTGCTAGGAATAATGAGAAATATAATATATGAAAATATTGATATTGACATATTTATTATTTCTGAAAGAATGGGGTGCAATGGTCAATGTGCTCCAGTCTCAAAAGAGGCTGGGGTATATTTATGCGCAAAAGCCCAAGCACCAAATAACATAAATGTAGTGGTAGCGCTATCAACTTAATAATTTAGCGTTTACTGACGAAATAAAAGGCAAAATGAGAGGAGTCCTATGTCTTCTAAGGTTAGCGTAGTGATGTCTACTTATAATGACAGTAAATATATAAGAGAAGCTGTTGAGAGCATTTTGAATCAGTCATTTTTAGATTTTGAATTTATAATTATAGACGACGCATCCACAGATGGTACGCCCGAAATAATAAAGAACTATAATGATAGTAGAATTAAACTATTTGTTAATGAAAGTAATTTGGGATTAACAAAGAATTTGAATAAGGCGTTAAAAATGGCATCAGGATGTTATATTGCAAGAATGGATGGGGACGATATATCTTATCCACAGAGGCTACAAGAGCAAGTTGAGTATTTAGATAAGCATAAGGATGTTTATCTTTTGGGAACTGCGGTCCAAAATATAGGGGCTTCGGATCTTCGCTGGAAATTACCTGATGATAGTGAGGATTTGAAAGTAAGAATGCTATTACATCCTGTATTTGCCCATCCATCACTTATGTTTAGAAAGGAACTTGTGGAAGAAGGTATAATTTATGACGAGTCGTTTAGGACAGCACAGGATTATGACTTTGTAGTAAGAGTTTCGAAAAATCATAAGATTGGTCGTTTACAACATGTATTGCTTAATTATAGAGTTCATGATAGGCAGATTTCAATTACATCAACAAATGAACAAATGGATAATGCTAGTAGAATTAGAAATAGATTGCTGAATGATCTTGATATTAAACTATCAGACAGTCAGCAGATAATATATAATAATTGGGTATCAGAAAAGAAGTTAGATAATGCAAAAGGTTATAAAAGAGTATATGAATTGATCGAGTTAATAAGTCGAGGCAATGATATAAAAAAAATTTATGATGACAAGAAACTTAGCATTGTTTTACGTAAGCTATTATATACATGGATAATTAGAAGTAAAAGTGTAAAGCTTTTACTAAGGTTTCCGTATTTATGCAATTATAACGGCGAAAATATGCAGATTTTTTGTGGAGAAATAGTAAGGACAATGAGAGAAAAACTCGAGAAATTTGTTTCGGAGTAAAGAATTATGTGTAAAGATACATATGATCTTACGGTAGTAGTTCCTATATATAATACCGAGAAATACTTAAAAAGGTGTATTGATTCGCTTGTTAATCAAACAGAAAAGAATATTGAAATTATATTGGTTGATGATGGATCAAGAGATCAAAGTGGTAGTATATGTGATGATTATAGTGATAGATATCAAAATATTACTGTTATTCACAAAAAGAATGAAGGTCAAGGACTGGCAAGAAATGATGGGTTACGGGTTGCAAAAGGTAGATTTATAAGCTTTTTGGATTCGGATGATTATTACGAAGAAGGTGCTTGTAAAAAACTCATTAATGTAATGGATAAATCTGGCGCGGATATATGTAGTTACGGATACCAAATTGATGATAAAAATGGAAGATTGCTTGTAAGACCGTCAGTTAATAATAGGGTATATAAAAAAGAAGATTTTGTCCTTCATTATTTTGGAGATTCATATGATGATGAAGAGCTTAGAGGAGTATCATCGTGCATGTCTGTTTTTCGTTCGGATATTATCAAAGACAATCATATTGAATTTCTATCTGAAAGAGTTGTTGCTAGTGAGGATACAGCATTTTGTTTAGAGTATTGTAAATATATTAATAAAGCAATTACTATAAGTGATCCATTGTATCATTATTGCCAAAACGAAAACTCTTTTTCGCAGGGATTTCGATCTGATAGATTAAATCTTATGAAAGCACATATAATGATGCTTGAGAGGTATGCTGTAGAATATGGAAACTATCAACAAGTAAAAAGAAGAATAGCAATGACTACATGGATTAATTTAATTGCATATTGTAAGCAACAATATAGACATTTAAAATTTAAAGATGCTATACAAAGCATACGAAATGCAGTTGAAGATGAATCAATTAAGAGCAAGTTGGAAATACTCACATACAAGCAGCTTCCATTTCAGCAGAGATTCTACTACAAGTTGGTAATGGCTAGACAATACATAATTATATATGTATTAGTTGCTTTTAGATCATCAATAAAACTTTAGGAAAATGGGGAGATGGCTTGAGAAACAAAAATACATACATTATTGAAATGACTGGCGGCTTAGGAAATCAAATGTTTCAGTACGCCTTTGGAAAAGCTTTAGAGTGTAAATATTCAAATGATACAATAAAGTATGATTGCTCATATTACAGCGTTAGCAATGCAATCAGGTCATATTCTTTATATGATGCATTTGGAGTTGATATAAAAATAGCTAATAAAACACAAGTTTCATTATTACGAAATAATAATCCTTATGATTCCGAGCTAAATAGAATTGCTAATAGTTTTATTAGAAAAGCTTTATTTAGAAAGCCTAATGAAATTATTGAAGATTTAGATGCAATTTGTTTTGGGAAAATACCAGATTTAGATCGTGATACGTATTTTAGTGGATATTGGCAATGCGAGAAGTATTTTAAGAACCTTAGGAGCAAGATAATAAGAGATTTTTCCTTTAAACTTGATGGGACTTCAAAGGACTTTTTAGAATTAATGGACAGAGTAAAACATGGGAATTCAGTAGCAATACATGTCCGTTTAGAAGATTATCTTAATGAGGAAAATCGGAAGGTTTATGGAAATATATGTGATTCACATTATTACGATAGTGCGGTCTCATATATAGCTGCCAATGCTGGAAAATGTAACTATTATGTTTTTAGTACCGACATTGATTCAGCAATGAAACTTTTGCCGAAAGGAAATGAGTATATACCTATAGAATACGACTGTCAAAAAGACTATCTTGATATGTATCTTATGACAATTTGTAAGCATAATATCATTGCTAACAGTACATTTAGCTGGTGGGGGGCGTGGCTAAATAATAACCCTAATAGAATTGTGGTTTGCCCTAAAAAATGGTTTAACAATCATGAAGTTTATAATCAGTATTGCGAAAGCTGGATAAAAGTATAGTATGGATAGAAATGAATTAACTGTTAGACAACGAATTTATAGAAAAATATGTACAAAATATATGAAGATACTTCCGGATAGATTATACATAGAGATGCTATATCGTGTCAGAACTGGAAAAAAAATCAATTTAAAAGAACCAAGGACTTATAATGAAAAGTTAAATTGGTTGAAATTAAATGATAGAAATCAATTGTATACCAAGCTGGCAGATAAATGGATGGTAAAGCAGATTGTTGCAGATATAATCGGTAAAGAATATGTTATACCGTTGATTGGAGTTTGGAATAGAGCTGATGAAATTGATTTTTCGAATTTACCAGATAGTTTTGTACTGAAGTGTAACCATGATAGTGGAAGTGTGGTTATATGCAAGGACAAGAGTATGTTCGATATTGAATCAGCAAAAAACAAATTAAATAGTTGCTTAAATAGAAACTATTATTATTTTAGTAGAGAATGGGTATATAAGGATATAAGCCCAAAGATTATATGTGAGCCCTATGTGGAAGATATTGAAGACGAAGAACTTCGTGATTATAAGTTCTTTTGTTTTGATGGCAAGGTTAGATTTTTATATGTTGCGACTGATAGATTTAAAAGTAATTCAGAAGTGAAGTTTACTTTTTTTGATCGCGATTATCATTTTCTTCCGATTATCCATGCACATAATTATGCAGATCCATTGCCTGAGAAACCGGATAAGTACGAGGAAATGATAGAAATTGCAGAGAAATTATCGAGTGGACTTAAGCATGTTCGCGTCGATCTGTATGAAGCAAATGGTAAAATATACTTTAGTGAGTTTACTTTTTATAATAATAGTGGCTTTACACCGTTTGAACCAGAAGAATGGGATGAGCAGTTTGGGAACTACATAAATTTGAAGTGATTAAACGATGTAATGCTTAAATGGAGAAGATTTTTTTTGATTATAAATAGCTTTTTAAATATTTCTAATAATCAGCGATTGAAGCATTTTTCAGAGACAAGCTATATAGTTATATTTTGTCTGTATTATTTTAATGTATGCGGTGCTAGCAGAATAATGGGAGAAGCTGTCACTTCTTTCTTATTTACTGTGTTGGTTTTCCTTTTATATGTTATTGTTACACTTCAGTGGATCACGCACATCGATAGAAAAGTGGATATATTTATTGGAATATCGCTGATAGTGTTGTGGAGACTTGTCATTATTTACAATCCTAATGGACTAGGAAGTAGCGCTTGGCCACTTCTTATGGCTGCTAGTATTGGAATGGATTATAAAAAGATATTAAAAATATGTTTACTGTTGCAAGGAATAACAATTCTTTCTTTGTTGATTACTAATTCTGTTACTGGCGATGGGATTGTTTATGTTGTGGGTAGTAGAATTAGGTCTAGTGGCGGGATAACTGGTTTTCCAACAGACTCAGCTTCTTTAGTGTTATTTTTTTGCATTTATCTATTCATAGTATCTGAATATGAGAGCGACTATATCGTGCTCATAGTGACTGTAATTTCTTGTTTAGCAGCTAGATACTATTTTTATTCGAACACCTCCACATATATGTCTTTGCTTTTGGCATTATTAATACTGTATTCAAGGATAGAAGTGCGCTTTTCGAAGAAAAGATTGGTTAAAGTAGTATCTGCATTATTAAATATTCTATCACTTGTTCTAATGCCGATATTGACGATTTTTCTATTGGTTAGCGCAGAACTTTATGGACATGGCAATGCTGCCATGATAAAACTATCAAATGTTACTCATGGCAGGATAGGTTTGACATGGGAAGGGCTCGCTGCAAGTGGAGTAAAACCTTTTGGAGTAAAATATGAGCTTGTTGGAGCAGCTTCACCTGGAATGAAGGCCATCGAGTATAATTTTCTGGATTCATCGTATATAAACATTTTAATACGGTATGGATGGATAGCAGCATTATTAGTCTTGAGCATGTGGACTTTTATTGTTTACAAGGGAATGAGTAGAAGGAGACGTAGGCTTGTTTTTGCTACAATAGTGATTGCAATTCATTCGTTGGGAGAACAGCATTTTTTGGAGATGGCGGGAAATCCTATTCTTTGGATGCCACTAGCTTATAATCTGACTACAAGGACCGAAAACTATAAGGGGTATCTAAAAAGAAAAGAAGCAGAAAGACAGCAATTTTCGAATAGTAAGCTGGCACGCTTTGAAATCTTTAATAGTGAACGTGTTACCGCAAGTATGATAAGGCTAGTTCTAATAGTGATAGCATATTTTGCTATTCCATATGTTCTCATGCGTTTTAGAACAATTATAGACGTAGAACAGAGGTTTGCATCAGATGTGTCTATTATGATGGCAAAGGCCGTGATTTGTGTTTTTTTTGCGTGCTTTATTATCATAATATATTTTGCCGGAAAAATTCTTGCTAAGTTACTGAATAGGAAAGAGATTAGTGTAAATAAATGTGATGTAGTATTCTTGGCGCTAGCAATCTTGGTTTCAGCTATGCTATTCTTTTTTGCTGGCATAAAGGTTAATGAATATGGAAAAGTTTTTAATGATGAAATAGAAGGAGATTCAGATGCTATTACCTTAATTTTGAATAACAATGAGTATCCTGTATATTGTGATAAACTTCATGAACTATATTATGAAAAATATAAGGGATTGGAGATTTCACCTTACACCGGTTCGGACACGGTAAGACAGTTGGATTGCACTATAATCACTGATTCAGATGATTATTATATTCAGCATTTCATTCGAGGCGCGCTGTATGGAGTTCTATCAGATAAAACCTCAATCTATACTACTGATAAAGCAGTATATGAAGCGCTAATTAGTGCAGGATATGTTATTCGAGGATACTATTATGGTGAACAAGAAGTTGATTTTGATTATGAATATGTTTCCTCATCAATAGAGTTGGCTCCTGGAGAATTGATTCTCAGTGGGAATATTGAGCTTTGTGTTGATAAGTTACTTGAAGATCATTTGGAGTATGAGAAATTAGAAGACTTGGCAAATGATATGTTAATCGCTAGGTTGGTAGTTGAATCAGAAAATGGTGAGGAACTCGCTGAAAACATATATTACAAAGACTTTGATGGCAATGGGAATTTCGATTTTAATTTTGGATTTAACACAAAGTGTAGTCATGTAACAGTTAGGGTTTATGCTTATTATGGTAATAACTTGCGGATTGAAAACTGTGCGATAAGCACAAGTGATAGTATTGATGACCAGATACAGGTGGTTTTTGACATGGATTGCCGAGCTGAGTCGGTTGGGATCTATGGCGGAAAATATGAGTTGACGATGTTATTATCAGCAGAAAATCTTAATTCAATTGCGCAAGATGAAAAAGTTGGAACATTTTTATATACAACTAATTCTGGAAAAAGTGTGACTAGAACTATTTATGCTAGAGATTTTGAGAATGGCGAGGGTAAAATAATAATACCTTTCTATTCTAATGCAGAATACTTTGATTTTGAGGTGACAGGCGAAGGAAAGTATAATGTGATGCTAGATTCATTTTCGTATGTTGCAAAACCTGATTACGATGTACATATGATTTATAACGAAGACGGATTTCCTATTAGAACTGAGTACTTTGATATTGATGGGAATAAAACGCTGGGGCCAAAAGGTTTTTTTGCTGTTGAGTATGACTACGACAAAAATGGAAATATACTTCGAGAAAGCTACTATGGGCTTGCTGGACAGCTTATGACTGTTAATGGTGGATACGCAGAGCTTAAGAGGACATATAATGATTTAAATTATATTACTTCTGAAAGTTATTATGGTGATAACGACGAGCCTATTATGGTCAATATAGGATACTGGAAGGTTGAGTATGAGGTTGATAGTTATGGTAGGCAAAGCAGTGCGAGGTATTACGATACCGAAGGTAATCCGGTTGTGATATCTTTAGGGTATGCTGAAATTCATAAAGAATATGACGAAAGCGACAATATAATTTATGAAGCATACTATGATGAAGATGGTGAGCGTATAAATATGGCTCAAGGGTACTCTGCTTGTCGATATGATTATGATGATTCAGGAAATAAAAGTGTTATTATTTACCTTGATGATGAGGATACATCCGTGATGACTACATGGGGCTATGCGGAAGTTCATAGGGAGTTTGATGAAAATGGACGTGTCACTGTAGAGACATACTATGGAACTGCAGGTGAGATTATAGAAATAGATGCTGGTTATGCCACTGTTGTGAGAGAATATGATGAAGCTGGCAATAACATTGCTATTCGTTATTTTGGAATTGACTCAAGCGAAGGATATATTGAAATCATCAGAGAGTTCGATGCGATGAATAGAATAGTTTATGAAGCCAAAAAGGATAGTGATGGCAATTTTATCATACTTTCGGGCCAGTATTGTGCGTACAGAAAAACTTATGATGAAGATGGAAACGTTTCTACGATCACTTATTATGGTGAAGATGGAGAGCAGATAATGATAAGTGGTGAATATGCTGAGGTCCATTATAAATATGATGATAATAATAGAGTTAGTTATGAAGCATTTTTTGATGGCAATGGTAATGGCATTAATAGGAATTCTGGATATCATGCTTGCGGATATGAGTACGATGAAAATAATAATAGAGTAGTTATTAGATATTATGATCTGAATGATAATTTGATGCTTATAGATGGAGAATATGCGGAAATTCATAAGAAATATGATGAGAGTAAGAGGGTTATTTATGAATCATATTATGGGCTTTCTGGAGAAAAGGTAGTTCGCAACGCAGGGTTCTTTGCGGTTAGCTATGAGTATGATAGTAACAATAATGTTAGTGATATCAAGTATTATGATATAAACGAGCAGCCTGTTATTATAAGTAGTGCAGTGTTTGAAATCCGGATGACTTATAATGATCTTGGAAGATTGATTCGTGAGGAATACTTTGGATTGAGTGGTGAACGAGTTATGAGTATATCGGGATATTCTATAATCGAAAAAGAGTATTATGATGATGGGAGTGTAAGCAATGAGATAAAATATGACACTGACGAAAATGTAATTATTGATTAGCTCTTTTTGGTGAAAAGCTTGCTTTGTTTGTTATTGGGGTAGATGAGGAGGCGTTTATAAATAGTTTTTTAAAAGACCATCCTGAGTATGTATTAGTTTTAGATAACGGACATTGGTCATATGGCCATAGTTATTATCTTGTTAACAAAAAACTTACAAAATAAGTTGAATGTGGAATGGCGATATATAAGAACTTATAATATGAATTAACTTCAGAGGAATTACAAATGTCAAAAAAGTTAAATGGAACCGTAATAGTAACATACAGATGTAATGCCCGTTGCAATATGTGCAACAGATATAAGGCACCATCTGATC
Organism: Butyrivibrio sp.; assembly: GCF_015056685.1. Taxonomy (GTDB): domain Bacteria; phylum Bacillota; class Clostridia; order Lachnospirales; family Lachnospiraceae; genus Butyrivibrio. Next base: position 95,152 of record NZ_SVFW01000008.1, read on the forward strand.
CAAGGGATGAAATATCAATTGAAACAATAAAGAAATTGCCACCGATGTACTTTACCAACATCACTGGTGGAGAGCCTTTTATCCGTGAGGATATCAAGGATATAGTAAGAGAACTTCGAAAAAAGAGTGACAGAATAGTTATCTCTACCAATGGATTCTTCACAGATAAGATTATTGATCTGTGCAAAGAATTCCCCGATGTAGGAATACGAATTTCAATCGAGGGACTTGAACAGACAAATAATGAGATCAGGGGACTCCCTGATGGATTTAACAAGGGATATACCACACTTAAAAAGCTTCGTGAGATGGGACTTAAGGATGTTGGTTTTGGAATGACTGTTCAGGATAGGAACGCGCCAGATCTTTGTGAACTTTACAAGCTTTCTGATGAGCTTGATATGGAGTTTGCAACAGCTTCTCTTCACAATAGTTTTTATTTTGTAGAGGCCAAGAATATTATTCATGACAGGCCAATGGTTGCAGAGAACTTCGAGAAGCTTATCAACATGCTTCTTAAATCAAACAGCCCTAAGAAGTGGTTCAGAGCATATTTCAACCACGGACTTATTAACTATATTTATGGACAAAAGAGGCTTCTTCCATGCGATATGAGTTTTGATACTTTCTTTATTGATCCATACGGTGATGTTATGCCATGTAATGGAACTAAGGATAAAGAGGTAATGGGTAATCTCAACAATCAGTCATGGGATGAACTTTGGAATTCACCAGAGGCTGAAGTGGTTAGAAATAAGGTTCGTCACTGTGATAGACAGTGCTGGATGATTGGCTCAGTTTCTCCGGCTATGCACAAGTATATTTGGACACCTGCTACATGGGTAATCTGGCATAAGCTTAAAGCTCTTTTCATGAAGAAGCCATACTCAATGTATGAACTTAAGGTGGTTCGTGACTATAGAGACGGTAAGGTTTCCAAGGAAGAACTTGATAAGTGCAGTACCTGTGATATGTGTGCTGTGGCTAATAATGGATTGAAGAAGTAAGTTGGTGGATATAAGTGAAAACAGATAATAATATCATGAAAAGTTTTATAACCAACAGAGACAAAATAGGAGAAGGTATTTACCTTCTCTATTTTGCATTAATGGTTGGTGCAAGGGCAGCAGGACTATATGAAGGGATGACTCTTTATAATATAAGCCTTGTTATAGGAATGCTTCTCTTTGCATGCAAGATGATAGTTACTAAGCATTCAGCAAAAGAATATCTGATTACTGGAGCATTTATGCTGCTTGCAACTATAGTGTATATGCACACAGGAGAGAAAGGCTTATTGGTCTGCTTTACCATGATGCTCGGTATGAAATGTGTCTCTGTTCAGAATGTTATTAAGACAGGTGCTGTTGTTGCCGGAATGATAATCATGAGCAAAGTCTTCCTTGGAGTATTTGGTTTAGTTCATGAAATATATTATCCCCAGGAACGTGACGGAGTAGGGCTGATGTTCAGACATGCTCTTGGCTATGCTCATCCTAATACTTTACATATGAATGTGCTGATGCTCAGCATGATGGTAATGTATTTGATCACTACTTGGCTTATGTCAGTCAGGTATGAGGCATGCGATGATATATTATCACTCAATATTAAAACGAGAAATGATTCGGCTATCATGTTTGTGGCATCTTTGCTGGTATTGTGTTTTAATATCTATATTTTTCAATATTCGGGCAGCAGAACTGGTTTGCTTGCCTGCGTTGCATATTTGATTGTGAATATGTGGTTATATTTCATAGCCCAAATCGGCCTTTTTGAAAAAATCATTTCTTTTGCTGCATTTCCAATCGTTTCATTCATTGCTATTGTGCTTCCCTTTATTCTTAAAGGTAAACTGTTTGATTTTGTGAATATGACTATCTTTACTACTAGATTTTCAATAGCAAAATACTTTTGGGAGCATAATTCTATTTCACTTTTTGGAATCAGACTTAATAATCCAGATGAAGCAATGGCAACCTATGGAATTGATATGGCTCAGCTCTATCTCTTTTTACAGTTGGGATTGGTTGCTTTTGTAGTTATTGCTGTTCTCACGATTTGGTTTGTTTACCAGGCAATCAAGAAAGAAAGAAAAGCAGAACTGGCAGTACTTATGGGAATGCTGTTTCTTGGAATATGGGAGCCACTTTTGTACAATCTGGGTTTCAAGAATTTTGTATATGTATTTATGGGAACCATGATCTATGAGTGCCTGGAAAAAGCAGATAGCACGTTAAAAGCAACTTCTGTAACTGAAGCTCGAAAGAGAATAATGATAGATACAAAAAAGATTGCGGTATGTGCAGCGATATCGATAGTCATTGGTATTATCGCTTCTGCTATATATCTTGCCGCGACAAACCCGCCATCTGCTCTTTACGGCGACAGAGAAAAAGATGAATCTGGAAATAGTTTCGGTATGGAGGCTGATTATTTGGACGATCAGGAGATTGACCAATTAAAATCAGATGGAGATATCATCATTGGTTATACAGATGCAGAAACTCCTATGTATAAATACGATGAAACAATAGCCGAAATGGAATATCAAAAGAGAACTTTGAGCACCGGTGTATGGAGTGGAATACTAGTATTTGGTATAGCTTTGTGCACAATTAAAATGTATAATACATTTAACAAAAAGGAACATGGAAAGGCATAATTTTTGAATAATAGGAAGGAGATTTTTATGGCAGAAAACAAATGGAGATGTAGAGCAGAGGATCTGAAGGGAACTGAGACAGAGAAGAACTTGCAGGCGGCTTTTGCAGGTGAGTCAGAGGCAAGGAATAAGTATACATTCTTTGCTTCAAAGGCTAAAAAAGAGGGCTATGTTCAGATCTCAAATATCTTTGCAGAGACAGCAGCTAATGAAAAAGAGCATGCTGAAATCTGGTATAAGATTCTTACAGGCATCGGAAGCACAATAGATTGTCTTAAGGAAGCAGCTGAAGGCGAGTCCTATGAGTGGAAGGAAATGTATCCTTCTTTTGCAAAGAAGGCAAGAGAGGAAGGCTTTTATGAGATTGCCGAGCTGTTTGAAGGCGTAGCAGCAATTGAGAAAGAACATGAGGAGCGCTACAAGAAGCTTCTTAAAAATGTTGAGGATAAGTTAGTGTTCTCAAGAGATGGCGATTGCGTATGGCAGTGCAGCAACTGCGGACATATCGTAATCGGTAAAGAAGCTCCTGAAGTATGTCCTGTTTGCAACCATCCAAGAGATTATTTCCAACTTAAGGCAGAAAACTACTAATTATAAAAAAATCAAAGGCAGCTCAATAGTTTGTGAGCTGCCTTTAAAATGTGCGCCTAGCGGCGCACGTTTCTAACGGGTTAAAGTCCCGAATCCGCCCGGTAGTGGGAAGGATATAGCCGA
>NZ_SVFW01000085.1 GCF_015056685.1 Butyrivibrio sp.
ATATCCTTCATATCTTTCTTTTTTACGACAACCAATATCTTACCGCCCAGCATAGCTCTTTTGTCTGATTTATACGAGGTAAGATCTGACATATTTCCGGCATCCATACCGATAAGATAGGCATTTGCATCCGTTTTTACATAAATAAGGCCATTAAAAGTCGGAACTACTTTATAGACTGTATCGCAGGCAGATACCTCGATAAAAAAGAAATCTCCAAGCCGTTTTACTTCTGCACAAAGTCTGTCAGCATCTTTAGTGGTTTGAACAATCGCAGTTTTAACCAGTTTATTTCCGATATACCCTTCAGCTCTTAATGTTCCCTTTTCATAGGGAACATCCCAAGATAGATGAAGATCTCCTGTTGTAGGATGGAAACGCCTTGCCTCTTCATCCCAACTCTTAGTAGCTCCAAATCTTGGGCACGCTGCCCTGGCCTTTTCTCCGACAAGTTTGTCATTAATGAAAAGCTTAACCCTCTCACAATTTGTATAGCACAGAACCTGCTTGAACTGTCCTTCATCACCCTCAAAATTCCAATGTGGTAAAAGATGAAGTGTAACCTCAGCCTTATTCCAAATTGATTTAAAGTAATAGAAAGTATCCTTTCTGAAATTAGCGGTATCTATTGCTCCAAAATTAGCTCCACGTCTTGGCCAGTGAGCCTCTCCGAGATAGTCAATTCCAGTCCAGATAAAGTCTCCTGCAACATAATTCCTGCTGGCAGTAAATCGCCAGAGAGTTTCATGAGTAAGTGCAGCAGTAACATAACTAATGTTATATTTATTATCAGTACTGTAATCACCTCTGTCGCTACAAACCGACGGATTTTCTGTGCCAATCATTATCCTGTCCGGATTGGCCAGTTTATCCTCTTCATAGAAGGTTTCCGCTCTTTCACGCCATCTTCCCACATAGTTGTAGCCAACTACTTCCAGTCCATCCAGGAAATCCCGTCTTGTTGCTATCTCAGGAAGAGATTCGATATTGTCACAAGCGCTTGTAACGAGCCTTAAGCTATCCTCTTCGTGAACAATATCTGATAGGAACTTTACAATCTTGGCACCATCCGAATAAGCCTGTTCAGGGATTTCGTTACCTATGCTCCACAGAATTACTGATGGATGATTATAATCGCGCCTTAGCATCGTACGAAGCTCCCGCTCCGCATCCCGGTAAAAGAACTGACTAAAACCATAAGAGGGTTGATCAGAAAAATAATTCTCGCTCTTATTCTTTCCAAGTGTCCATTCATCATAGATTTCATCCATGACTAAAAAGCCCATCTCGTCGCAAAGATCAAGCAAAGCAGGTGCCGGGGGATTATGTGAGCATCTGATCCCATTAACGCCCATTTCTTTTAATAGCTTTAACCTGTATTTCCATACTTCCTTATGAAATGCCGCTCCAAACATGCCCGAGTCATGATGCAGGCAAACACCTTTTATCTTAACCCTTACCCCATTAAGCAAAAAGCCGTCATCCGGTGTAAACTCTGCAGTTCTGATTCCAAAGCTTTCAACTCTTTCATCAATTTTAGTATTTCCCCGATACATCAGGGTCACTAGTTTATAAAGATAAGGTGTCCGGTCTGACCACAAAGAAGGCTTATCCACATAAATCCTACTGCAGGCTTCAGATGAGTCAAAAGAGCTTACACAGAGCGTTGCTCCTGCGACGGATATCTCTTTACCTCTTTTATCCTTAAGAATCCATTTTACAAGGATATTGGTATCTTCTTCGCCATAATTATTTACAAGCGCCCGCACATCAATTGTTGCGCTTTGATTGTCCCTATATACTCCGCTTGTATCAGCCTTAACACCAAAGTAGTCAAGACTCACAACATCTTTTTTTCTATAGAGGACATCTCTGTATATTCCTGAGCCTGTGTACCATCGGCTGTTAGGCTGCTTGTTGTTATTTACTTTTACAGCAACAACATTTTCTCCTTCTGCCAGAGCATCTGTAATATCCACAACGAATGTAGAATAGCCATAAACTCTTTTACCGACCGGTATTCCATTGACAAATATCTCGCTCTCCATGTACACGCCTTCAAAAACAAGCTCGTGCCTCTTTTTTAAATCTCTCCTTGTAACACTGATTTTTTTTCTGTACCAACCAATTCCGGCTTTTGCATAGCCTCCGCCGGCACCGGTTTTGTTTCGTTTGTCCGGGGCAAAAAAAGTATCCCAGTCATGGGGGAGATTAACTTTTTCCCAGTCCTTGTCATCGAAATCTGCACCGGTGTATAAATAGTCTTTGCAATCGCCCAGATTAAACTTCCAATCTTCATTGATTTTTATAGTGTCTTTTAAAAGCATCTTTACTTCCTCATCACTCTAAAAAAATAAGGGGAACAGTTTCCTGCTCCCCTATCATTTATAATTAGTACCATTATCTGGTAGCAAGCCAAGCATCATACTGATTATAGAATTCATCAAGAACAGTCTGAAGACCTGCTGCATAGCACTCTTCTATCATCTTATCAATTGTAGCATCCACATCATCAACAAGACCCAGCTCAAGCATTGGTACATATGAGCTAAGTACTGTGTTTATTGCAGCCTTCTCATTAACTACATTTGTATCATCAAATACAAAGGTAATTGTAGGATTGCTTATAACTCTCTCTTCCCAGCTATCTGAAATAGCCTTTTCTCTTTCATCTCCGCCTGCCTCTGAAAGCTCACCGTTCTTGATCGCCCAGGATGCGGAAACTGTCATTGGAGGATAGTTCTCAACTGCACCATCAATTCTTGTATACTCGTTATTATCATTGATTGAATAGTGCTTGCCCTCTTCTCCGAGAAGAATAAGATGATTAACGTATGTGTCCATCTTCATGATATCAAGCACCATAGCTGCTCTTTCAGGCTTTTGAGAGCTTGCAGTAATAGCCATATCATTGTTTGAATATGCTTCGCATCCAACAAGGTGAGGATTTGTAATATCATAAGCTGCGCATGTAACGCCGTCTGTCTGCTCAGCCTGTCTCATGTAGGTAAATACTGATGCGTTCCAGGCAATTGATGCACCTTGAAGAGCTCCAAAAGCATCATCGTCTGTTACTGTATTTGTAAGAGCTGATCTGCTCCAGCAGCCTGCATCGGCCATTGCCTTCATATCTTTTGCATACTCTCTAAATGGTTCATACTCATAAGCGAGCTTGATATCATCTCTTGTGGGAAGTTGTCCTTCCTTATACTCATAGATCATATCGAACCAGTCAGAATCAAGAGCAAGAAATGTATCATATTGCTCTCGGTAAACATCCCAAAGTTCATTGTTATCACCTGCTGCTGCAAGTGCATATATACCACTTTCAGGAGTTTCTTTTTCTGCAATCGTCAATGAGAAGTTCTTGTAGTCTTCCCAGCTTGAAAGCTCTTTTATGTCATACTTATCAGCGATATCCTGTCTGATGGCAACAATCTTGCCCATAGGTTGTGCTGTATTGGAAGGAACAGCTATAGTCTTACCTGAAAGAGTTGTCTCATCCCAGCTCTCAGCAGCCTGATACTTACTTGTAAGAGGCATGTTGTTTGCAATAAAGTCAGAATCAAGCGTGAAGAATGATCCTTTTGCTGCTTCTGTGTACATGTAACACCATGGCGCTGTAAAGATAAGATCTGCATCACCGCCCTGAAGAACCAGAGAATACATCGTTGCATAGTCACTCCAGCTAAGGAATGTCACATTGATGTCTGTGTTAAAAGGCTTCAGGTAATCGTTGATAAGACCCAGAACCTCGTCCCAGTCATTTGGTGTATCACCAATAAGATACATCTGAACTGTGTAAGGACTGCTAAGATCTATTGATGAATACATCTCCGGTGTTGCAGCAATTACGTCCTCTCCAATCGCATCAGGAAGTCCTGCAAGTGCATCGCTTGTAGCTGCAGCAGTTTCTGTTCCTGCAGCCTGTCCGGCAGCTTCAGTTGTCTGAGCATCTTTGCCTGTGCTCTCAGTAGTTGTTGGTGTAGCCTCACTACCGCAGCCTGCCATTATACCGACCGCCATAGTAAGCGCCATTAAGATTGATAATACTTTCTTTTTCATGATTTCCTCCTTTATCCTTTTACTGCTCCTATTGTTAACCCCTTTACGAAGTACCTTTGAACAAAGGGGTAAAGTAACACGATTGGTCCTGTAGCAATAACTGTCATAGCCATCTTCATACTTTCAATCGGTATAGACGGAAGGGCAATTCCTGATTTTTCTGCTACTATCCTCATAGCCTCTGCGCTTCCAAGAATCCTCTGGAGATAATACTGGAGAGTAAACATATTCTCATCAGTTATGTAAAGCATACAGTTATACCAGTCATTCCAGTAAGCCAGTGCCGAAAACAGCGACAGTGTTGCAATAAGCGGCTTAGATAACGGGATGATCAGTTTTGTAAATATAACAAGATCATTAGCCCCATCAATCTTTGCGGATTCAGTAATCTCCATTGGGACTCCCGACATAAAGGACTTTGCTATGATCATGTTCCATACCGAAAACATTAGCGGAAGTATCAGGCCAGTAAAATGATTCTTAAAATTCAGATATCTTACACAGAGAAGATACCAGGGAACCAAACCACCATTAAACAAAGTTGTGAAGAAATAAAAGAATGCAAACTTATTTCTCCAAGGGAAATCCTTCCTGGAAAGTACATAACCCGTCATTGTAGCAAGCAGAACCGCAAAAAACGTTCCAACCACTGTAACTCCAATGGTTGTTCCATAGGCCTTAAGAATAGCCACCGGGTTTTTCAAGCTAAGCTGATAACTCTCGAGACTAAAGTTTGTAATCGAAGGCAAAAGCGGATATCCATTCTTTATCAACGAGCTTTCCGAGGTAAAAGATGCAATGATGATCAGATAAAATGGTACAACACAAATCAATGCAAATAATCCAATGAGCACAACGCCAACAAGATTGACTGCGATTTCATCTTTACTCATTGGGCGTTTTCTACTCATAACTACTTCTTTAGCCATTTTCTCCTCCATCAATAAAGTGCATAATCAGGGTTAGCTCTTTTAACCAAAGCATTAGATATCATGATTGTTACAAAGCATAGAACCGACTGATACAAACTTGCTGCAGCTGAGACTCCAATGTCTCCGTTGTCAATAAGGAGTCTGAAAACGTAAGTATCAATTACATCTGTGGTGGGCTGTAATAATGCACTTGAACGAACCGTCTGATAGAACAATCCGAAATCACCTCTGAAGATATTTCCGATTCCAAGAAGAACCAGAATCATCATTGTAGGCTTCAGCGAAGGAATTGTCAGGTACCTGATCTTCTGCCATGCACTTGCACCGTCAATGGAAGCCGCTTCGAACATCTCCTGATCAAGACCTGTTATAGCAGCAAGATATACAACTGAACCATATCCGGTCTGTTTCCATATTCTTAAAAAGATGATAACTACTGGCCAGGCAACCGGCGTATTGTACAAGTCAAAGGCTGTTCCGCCAAGCATGGTAACCACATGGTTAAATACGCCTTTTTCATAGTTGAAAATGTTATACATTATGGCTCCGGCTACAACCCAGCTGATGAAATAGGGTAAAAACATCAGTGACTGAGTTACTTTTTTAAAGACCTTTGAAAACAATTCATTGAGAAGAATTGCGCTTCCCATTTCAAAGACAACGCCAAAAAAGATAAATGCTATATTATATAAAAGCGTATTTCTTGTAACCATTCCAAGCTTTCCGGAAATCAAGAGAGCTTTGAAATTATTAAGACCATTCCAAGGTGAAAAATAGATTCCCCCATTATATTGATATCTTTTGAATGCTAGAATAATTCCCGTCATTGGAACATAGCTGAAAATTATCACATATAAAAGGCTTGGCAGGAGCATCAAAAGCAAAAGCCAATGCCTTTTTATGATCTTCATAAAAGGTGTTTTTGTTTTTTTGTTTTCTTTTCCCATACCTTCTCCCTGTACGTTTTACACAAAAAGACATATCGTTTTAATAATAGTATAGGAAAAGCATACAAATACAACTATTCGCATTACTCTCAAATATAAAAAAATTATTAAGATATTTTAGACAAAATTTATTTTTGTTTGCGCAAAATTGCGCTTAAATAGCGCAATTTTTTATTTTTTGCGCAAATTCTATTGATAATTATTAATTTTACACATATAATTATTTATTATGGGAAAGAAAATCAGATTAAATGAGATAGCAAAAGAACTAAATATGTCACCAACCACCGTATCCAGAGCTCTTTCAGGAACCGGACGCATTTCAAGTAAAACGCGTCAAAAGGTCCTTGCATACGCTGAAGAAGTGGATTACCGCTCTCCTTCTCAGAATAGGCAACAGGCAAAAAAAACCTCATCTTCAAGAAGCGGGAACATTGCTATAGTTCTGTCAAAAGATCTACTCTACGAATCAGAGTTTTTTCATTTATGCCTTCTTGGTGCAACCAGCGCACTGGCAGATCATGGTTATGAAACATTACTGATACTTTGTAATACCAATGAATATGGGGCGTTAATGCCAGCTGTAGAGAAAAGAAAGCTAGATGGTGTCATATTTACCAGAGCTATAGCCCATGAAAAGAGCTTTTCATATCTCAAAAAGAACCATATTCCCATAGTAGTTGTGGGATCTGGTGTAAAAGATGCGTTAATGGTTGATACAAACACTGCACTAGCATGCCGTGAACTTTCTTCATCACTGGTTAACAGCGGATGCAGGAATATTGCATATATTGGCGGAAGCATGAATTACAACGTCAATGCCAAGAGATTGGAAGGTGTCCTTATGGGCATATC
>NZ_SVFW01000086.1 GCF_015056685.1 Butyrivibrio sp.
CTAGAGCCCAAACGCTTATCTGTTGTTGTTGGTATCTTCCTTATGATGTTCGGATTTATCTTACTGATCATTTCTCCATTCATGCTTTTATCTTCAAGCAAAGATACAAGCATCCTTTTTAGTGCCACAATTTCCCTTGCCATGGGAATATATATCTTTTGTTTCAATGACTTGTTCTGGATTGTTTCTGATAATCCGTCTCTTTATACCTTCCTGGAATATTTTTCTCTTTTCATGATTCCGCCCAGTATTATCGGTTTTGTTCTCTTTAATGGAAAAGACCGAAATAAGAAAATTGTGACTTACGGATTTATGGGAAGCCTTCTGTTCGTTCTCACGGTTACAATGATGCATGTGTTCAACATCGCTCATATCTGTAATTTTGTTGTGTTATTCCATGTTACTGTCATTATTCAGGGTGTTTATCTGGTAATAACCCTTAGTATATCTTTGCATAAGCGTCTCAAAGAAAAATCCGAGTTCCGTGGAGTTACCCTCTCCACTATCTTCCTTGTAACAGGTCTTTTACTGTTTATGATCTGCGCGCAGGTAGATATTATTGGTTTTAACCTGCTTAAGTACTCTGCAGAAGGCGAGCAAATGGCATCTATTAATTTCACTACTGTAGGTGCACTTTTGTTTATGATATGTCTTTTTCTGAATTACTTTTGTCATCGAATCGAGTACCTCAGTGAATCAAGTGTAAAAGAAAAGCTTGAAGGCATTGCATATACCGACGCGCTGACAGGTATTGCAAACAGGGCGAGATGCGACCTTACTCTGGCAAAACTAGGCGATGACTACACGATCATAAGTCTTGATCTAGATTATTTAAAATACACAAACGACAATTACGGACACGCAGAAGGTGACCATCTTCTCAAGGGCTTTGCCGGTATTTTGAAAGAGAGTTTCACAGAAGCTCTCCTTATTGGAAGAATGGGCGGAGATGAATTTATAGTTGTTTTACCATACATTGATGAAGAGCGCTGCGAGCGTGCCATCAAGTGCATGGTGGATTTAATGTGCTACAGAACAAGCAAAGAAGAACATATCCGCTACTCCGCTTCCTGGGGCTATGCCACAAATAAAGAGCTTGCTTTTAAAGCAGGTGCTACGGCTCAGGATGTTTATCTTTTGGCGGACACAAAAATGTACTCAATGAAAAAACAGCATCACAATCAGTCCCTTGGAAGACTCTATGATGATCTCCTAAAAACTTTCTCGCAGAAGGGAGGTAGCTCAAATGAAGTATAAACAACATTTGATTCCTCTTTTATTCGCGTTTTCAGTCCTTATTGCAATCGAGATCGTATGCCACATTTTCTTTTCATTTTCTCCCAAAAATGAAATGGCATTTCTCGCAGATGGATGGGAAATTAGTATCAACAACACAACATATGAAGATCAGAAGATCATTGAATTATACAAACTGTTATCAGCTCCTTTGGAGCGAGGTGATAAGCTAACTTTCAAGACTACTCTTCCGGATTTAGGTTATCTTCCATTCCCAGCTATTATGTGGCGCAGCAAATACACAACAGTTGAATGTTATGTGGACGACCTGCTGGTCTATGAATATGCGGTTGACCTGTATGACTCAGTTTCTTTTATCGGTAAGCACTACAATTTCATCACACTTCCAAGAGAGTATCAGGGAAAAGAGCTGACTCTGAAGCTGACTGTATGTGAACACAGAGCAGCCACAAATTACGAAAGCCCGCTATTTGGAAGTAATGAAGATTTAAAGGCAAAACTGATCCATGACAACATTGTTGTTATTGCAACAGCTGTATTCATGGAGATTTTCGGCGTGACTTACCTGTTCATGTCACTTATTTTCTCTGCCGCTATTCCAAACAGCAGGGCCCAGATTCTGGAATCATTACTATGTATGAATCTCGGCGCCTGGCTTTTGAGCTATTACAATCTGTTTTCACTCTTTTACAACACTCCATTGGAAACGCAGATTGAATTTTTCACGCTATATATGATAGTTCCGTATTTTTACCTGATACAGCTTTCTATACAGAAAATAACGCGAAAAGCAATGTTTTATGCTATAGTCATCATAAGCTGCCTTATTCCTGCCCTTCAGTATTTGCTGCACTACGCTTTCAACATTCATCTGCGCACAACAAGGCCATTTTATTATGTCGACGCAATATTCGGTTTGGTAGTGACTATATGGTTTCTTAATAAAAACCTCAAAAAACATGATATTTCCAAGTCTGGAATGATACAGATGAATGGTATTACTGGTTTCGCTATTACTCTTTTTATCCATTTCCTGTCATATCTGGGCGAGATCTACAACATCAGAAGCTTGCATGTGCTTAATCGCACCATCATATGCTTTGGTTACCTTATCCTCGTGATTTCGATGCTGGCAAATTACCTTGTATTTATCACCTGGAACTATGCCCAGCGTCAGGAGCATGACTCTTTGTCACACCTTGCCTATGCCGATGGTCTGACCAATCTTCCTAACAGAGCCAAGGCGGATAAAGAGCTTGAAGAATTGAAAAATGAGACCAACGACTACTGCATCATCAGTATTGATCTTAATGGTCTAAAGCTTGTAAACGATAAATTCGGTCATCCAACCGGTGACAAATACATCAAAGATTTTGCAAAGGTCATTTCTACTACTTTTGGCGAAAATGACTTCTGTGCCAGAATTGGCGGCGATGAATTTATTGCTATTATTAAGAACTCTTCTACTAAAGATATTCCTTCTATGATCGACAGAATGATCAGTGCTCTGAACGTTATGAACGCACTCTATTCTGAATACAAGAGAAGTGTTGCGACCGGATTTGCATTTCTTCATGAGTTTGAAGAAAACAACCCTCACGAAGTATATCTTTTGGCTGATCAAAGAATGTATGAGAATAAGAAGATCATGCACGAGCAGCTTGGTATTCATGCAAGGCTGTAAATCAGGAGCAATAAAAACTGCGGAGGGTCATACCCCTTCGCAGTTAAAATTTGGTATAAAACTTTCGCTTGCAGTCTCTCCAACCTGGATAAAGCCATTGGTAAGCCCCATGTTTTCTGCATACTTTATGAGGCTATGGTATTCACTTCCACTGACTTTCCTGTCTATCTCAGGATAATCCTGTAATTCCCCATTTGGCGTAAACTGATTCATAAGACTAATGTATATACTATCTCCATATCTTTCATAGAGATATTTGATTATCATCTTGGCCTGGATGACTTTGCCTGGCATCAAAAGATGCCTTACGATAACGCCTTTCTTCATCAGGTGCTGGCCTTGTTCATCGTCCCAGAACAGGCACCCTGGCTGCTGCCTTACCATCTCATGGATTGCTGCCTTGGCTGCCTCTACATAGCCCGGAGCCCTGCTGTACCTTATTGCATCTTCATTTTTGATGTACTTAAAATCCGGAAGATAAATATCTATGAGACCTTCTAAGCTCTTTAAAGTCTCAACATTTATGTATGATGCTGTATTTAGCAAAAACGGGATTTTAAGTCTTTGGTCTTTGGCACATTCGATAGCTCTTTTCACTGTGGGGATGAACATATCAGCAGTTACAAGGTTGATGTTATTTGCACCTTTTTCCTGTAATTCAAAGAAGATATCCACAAGCCTTTGTGGAGAAATGAATTTTCCTACTTCTCCGCGACTGATCTTTTTGTTCTGGCAAAATACACAGCCCATATTGCAGCCTGAAAAGAAAACTGTCCCCGAACCATTTGTGCCTGATATGCATGGTTCTTCCCACATATGAAGGGCGGCGCGACTCACGTGAAGCGTAGCTTTTTCCCTGCAAAAGCCTTGGGTACTTGTTCTGTCTACCCGGCAGTTTCTGGGACAAAGTGTGCAGGAGGTATATTCTTTCATTTTTGATTCACCTATTATCCATTACAAAGAAACAACAGAGCAGTAGTCTCTCCATATGTCATTTATATAGACTTTGTCGAGATGCTCTCCGATTATAATAATGGCATTTCTGCTGCTGGTAACCGGCTCTATCTTTATATCTTTTTGTGTTGCATTTATTTCAACCTGTGTGGAGTCAGATGTTTTAACAAAGCCTTTTATTCTTATAACTTTTCCTGCTCTCTCATCTGCAAGGAGTTTTTTTGCTGTCTCTTTTAAAAGTGTCTCGTCCATCTCAACATCAAAATAAAACAGTGGCTGGTATTGAGAATCGTCTATTTGCATCTTTGCATATGAGGAGCGGCGATATCCGGCATTTTCAATGGAGTCAAATTCATCCGGTGATAAACTATCAAAGGATTTTGAATAAATGTCTTTTAACTGAAATCTGGCACTACAACCATATTCTTCCATTGTTGCATTTATAAAAGCATGTATCTGATCGACATCTGTGGTTTCATCCACCTTGCTGATAAGGAGCTTTCCGGCCCATGCTATTTCTGACATAAACAGGTACTTTGATGTTCCTTCAAGAAGCAGTACTGATTCGGCGTCAACGATTGATATGACACTTCCAATCTCATACCATCTATCCAGAGGCTCATCATAGAGCACATCAAAAAACTCATCAGCATCATAAATCCCCGATGGCTCAATGATCACTCTGTCGTATCCGCTCATTCCCATGGAAATGAGTTTGGTCCTAAAACGCCTTCTGTGAGCTTCTTTTCCGTCACCTCCAACAATCATCTCAAGGTTACAATTATCCCCTAAAAGATCCTGAAGAAGAACCATGTCAATGTTTACTGCACCATAATCATTCTCAATTATGCAGATTTTTTCGCCCTTTGACATAAGGTATTTTGCGTATTCTCTTATGAATGTTGTTTTACCCGATCCAAGAAATCCGGTTATCAGATCTATTTTTACCATAGCTTTATCCCGCTTATTCCGTACATACATCAGCAAAGGTGTATCTTACAACCTTCTCAATATCTTTTACCGCAACTTCCACCTGGTAGCCCACTTTTCCGGCTGAAAAGAATATTTCCTCATAGTTTGATGCGCTCTCGTGGATGACTGTAGAGAAGGACTTTTTCATACCTATAGGTGAGCATCCACCATGAACATATCCTGTAAGTGGGAGCAGTTCTTTTTGAGGTATCATGGAAACTGACTTCTCTGATACTGCTTTCGCAGCTTTTTTAAGGTCAAGCTCCTCTTTTACCGGAATAACAAAAACATAGTACTGACCTGTTTTTCCCTGGGTTACAAGGGTTTTAAAAACCTTATCAGCGTCTTCTCCAAGTATCCCGGCTATTTCTTCTCCGCTAAGCCTTGCATCAGGCTCGTACATGTGACTTTTATAGGATATCTTTTTCCCATCAAGAACTCTCATTACGTTTGTCTTATCATCTTTGGCCATTGAATATCATCTCCAATTTCTCTTTCAATATGGGGCTACGTCTGTCTGGTTCAATTACTGTCCTGTCTATGTAGATTTCCGTCCTCATCTATTTTGAGCTCCATATCTGCTTTCTTACTGTGTTCGAGGCAGATCTTCACATTTGCCATATCGCTAAAATCCACAAACTTTTCAGCTTTCTCTCTTGTATTGCCGCTGGCTGTTTTTCTGTCGATCAGCCTTTTGCGAAACATCTGGGGTTCTGCTGTCATTGAAATAGTATAGTCCGCATACTCAGAAATGTCACGCCAGCCATCCTGATCCAGAAGCAGATAATTGCCTTCAAGTAAGACAATATCAGCGTCTACGGCAATTGCATCCTCGACAGGATTGTGAAGCATTCTGTTGTACTCAGGCCACTTGCATACAGCATTTTCTTTTAATTCTATGATTTTGTTTTTCAGCGCTTCAAGATCGAAGGTTATTGGTGCTCCTTTTATGTCAACCATAGGGATTTCTTTTCCATCAACTTTAGTTGTATGGGAAGTTAAATACTCCTGCCTTCTATGGAATCCATCCATTCCCACTGCCTGTACCTTTTTGGTTGGGATGATTTCTTTTGCCATGTGTTCCAAAAAGCTCACGAATGTGCTCTTTCCTGCCCCCGGAGGCGCAGCAAGCATCACAAGGATGCGTCTTTTTTCTGAATCATGCAGGTCAGCCATATGCTTTAAAAGCGGCTTTACTATCTCTTCTATCGTCTCATCGCTGTATGCAGCATCAACATCTATTCCGTTAATGTTTACGTTATATTCCATGGTGTTTCCTCATCTATATATTAATATCTGAACTTTTTCTTTTCTAACATTTTTATCTTTACTATCATAATTAGTAAACAATAAACCGCCAAGTGCATACATATCAGCATCATCTCTCTTGGTTCAAAATAACTATTGCTTCCCACAGATTTGAGCCCATCAGTGATAGGCGGGAGTATAAAGTTCAAAATACTAAATGCTGATGAACAA
>NZ_SVFW01000087.1 GCF_015056685.1 Butyrivibrio sp.
CCCTTACCACCGAGAAGGTTACGCATTGTCATGTTACCTTCGCTGAACATATAAACCCACTTGTTCGCCATGTTTTTACCTTTACCCTTTCAAAACTATAAAGATTTATAATTTAGCTCCGCTTTTCGGAACGAAACTATCAAAAATAAAAATATCAAAGCCTTTTTTTGCCTTTTCAAGCTGTTCCTCTGACTTTATAGTCCAGGCCGCTGCAACAGTTCCATATAAGTACCTGCAGAGTCTCCTGGAAATATTATCTGCATATTTGTGATTAAATGCAATAAAATCAGGCCTTGTCAAAAAATTGAAGAATAAATATGTAAGCAGGAAATATAGCAATCCACTAAACTCTTCCGGCTTATCCTTATGAAAATCATCTGAAAGCTGGCCTCTCATAATCTCAGGTCTGTTCTTTTTGTACCAGTGAACTCCAAATGGATTAAAAGATTCGATACAATAAACGCCTTTATATTTTGAAAGAAGCTCATCAGCCTTGTTACAAACAGAAAGGTCAAATCTCTCTATCTTAAGTTCAACTATAAGAGGAACCTTTCCATCAACCATTTTAAGGAAGTCTTCAAATCTGGGGATCTTTTCCTGTGAGTTCATAAGGTTGAAATTCAAGAGCTCATCGTATGTATAATCGATAACCTTGCCCTTCTGACCGGTAACTCTCTCAAGAGTAAAATCATGAAAAATAACCGGTACTCCATCCTTACTTAGCTGAACGTCACACTCTATTCCATATCCTCCATCAACAGCCTTTTTAAAAGCAGCCATTGAATTCTCAGGAGCATCCGACTCATTATCGAACAGCCCTCTGTGTGCATACAAGACACCAGTAAAAGGCTCCCTTGAAGGTTTGTTTATTATCCTTGGCATTATCATAAGCAGGTACAATGCAAGTAAAATAAGTAATACCAAGCCTATGACCTTCAAAAATACCATATGATCACTTCCTAAATGAAAAACATTGGATTTGTTAATTAATAAACATTACGCGTCCGCTAAATATTTTACAGCCTTATTTCATATAAAGCAACACTAATTTTATTAGGAAACTGCTATTACTTAAACGTTTAAAACGCCCCAAACCATCAAAGGTTCAGGGCACTGCCATTTTTACTCTTCAAATTTAAATAGAAACGTTTCCGGTTTGTCAGTTCTGTAAAACACCGGAATTACATCAATTGGCGCTTCAGTTTCTATATCACATCCACCTTGATACTTAATTCCGGTAAATGCATGTACCCAGTCACAACCGACTGGAAGATAAACTTTTCTCTTCTTCTCACCTTCGTGACAGATCGGTGCAACTAAAAGATTATCGCCAAACATGTATTCATCAGTAACATCCCAGCTCTTTTTATCCTCACTAAACTCAAGGAAAAGAGGTCTTATCACAGGTGTACCTGATTCAGAAGCCTGTTTCATGGCATTTCTCGTATAGTCACGAAGCTGCTCTCTTATGCCAATATAGCCCTTCATGATTCTGTAAGCTTCATCACCATAGCTCCAGATCTCGTTAGGTGCTCCTGTTACTTCTCTCTCCTCGCCGGCTTTATTTATTATCTTACTGTGAGGCTGTCTGCTGCCGTGCATTCTCATAACAGGGCAAAAGCACCCAAACTCAAACCATCTGAGCAAAAGCTCAGTGAACTTCTCACTTGTAGTATCTCCGCCATGGAAGCCTCCAATATCAGTAGTCCACCACGGGATACCTGCTATTCCCATCTGAAGTCCTGCAACTATCTGCTTCCTGAAATCTTCCCAGGATGACATTATATCTCCGGACCAGACCAGTGCTCCGTACTTCTGGCTTCCTACCCAGGCGCATCTAATAAGATTAACTATGTCGTTCTGTCCGTTTTTCTTCTGTCCTTCATAGAAAAGCCTTGCGTATTCCCTTGGATAAATATTGCCTGTTTCAAGTACTGACCCACTGTAATACTGGTAGTTTTCATAATCATAGCCTGTAAATTCAGGTTCAGCCTCATCAAGCCAGAATGTCTTTATCCCCAGATCAGCATAGTTCTTTTTTATCTTTTCCCATACATATTTTCTGGTTCTTGGATTGGTGGCATCCATAAAGAGATTATCCCCATGGAAGACCATCTGCACATCCACGCCGCTCCTGCTCTTTACAAGAAGTCCATTATGCTTCATTTCTTCATAATTTTCACTTCTGATGTCGACCTGAGGCCAGATAGAAACCATGCACTTTATTCCCATTTTGGTAAGTTCATCCACCATTTCTTTTGGATTAGGGAAATACTCAGGGTCAAACTTCCAGTCACCACATCTAAGCCAGTGATAGTAGTCAATAACAAGGACATCAACAGGAACTTTTCTCTTGTAATACTCTCTGGCAATTTCCAGCACCTGCTCCTGATTAAAGTAGCGAAGCTTACACTGCCAGTAACCAAGACCATATTCAGGCATCATTGGCGCTCTTCCAACAACCGAAGTGTAATTTTCAATGATATCTTGTGGTGTATCACCTGCTGTGATCCAGTAATCAAGCTGCTTTGTCTCCTCAGCCACCCATTCTGTCACATCAACTCCGAAGTGAACCTCTCCAATTGCAGGATTGTGCCACAAAAATCCATACCCCTTATCAGAAAGAACAAAGGGCACACTTGCCTGTGAATTCCTGTGGGCAAGCTCAAGATTGCATCCCTTTAGATTCATCCTTTCCTGCTGGTACTGGCCCATTCCATAGAGTTTTTCATCAGGATCAGACTCGAATTTCGCCCGAAGTTTAAACACATCACCGCTGATCCTCTTAAAGCTTCTAGCCTTTGTACAAAGCGCTCCGTTATTTGATATTTCTTTTAACAAAACCTTGCCTGAGGGTACCTCTGAGTAAACGATCTGCAGAGTATCTCCCCACGGCTGAACATAGCATGATGCTGCGATCTTTCCATTTGTAATGCTGGCACTTCTATATGAATCTCTTGGATCTTTTGTGTCTTTTTCATCATGGGTGACCACCTTGACTTCATGCATTTTTTCATCTGGTGGCAAAAGAGCTGCTGACTGATCTATAACATCACCCAAAAAGACGCTCCTTACTCTGAGACTGTTCCTGCCCCAGGGCTCAATTACAAGCATCTCGCCATTTCCTCTAAATATAAGTTTTCCGTTTTCCTCTGAAAAGAACTGCATAACTCCTCCAAATAATTCAGACCTTTAATTTCCAGTAGATACCATAGCTCTCTGTATACTGATCAAAGTGAGTTGTGAATACAAGTGGCTTTGATGTTCCGATAAGGTCGAATTCTGTCTCTCCATCTCTTTTTATAAGATATTTATCTATATTTCCGACAAAATCTTCAACAGATTTTTCAGAAACAATACTGATTTCATCGCTGTCTACGCTTCTTCCTGCAGAAGCAACAACTGCTATTCCATGAGGCTTTGTCATAATCTTTTTTGCCCCAAGTCTTGCTGAAAGCACATATGGGCCGTAGAGGAAAGCATAGGTGTTCTTGCCGTCAGGAAGGCTTTCGCAGGTAATGCCAAATGGTATGTAAACTTCCAGTTCTGCTCCACTTGCAATATCCTCTTTGGGAATGATCAAAAAGCCTTCATTTTGCCCAAGCTCTTTTTCCTTACCATTAAGCCTTACGCTTGGAACAGCCTTACTCCAGGTCGGGATTCTGAGCCAGAGATCATCTGCTATCGCCTTTCCAGCTGCAGGCTTTATCCTGATATTAACTTTGTCTGACTCTGTAAAATTGCAGTCCATAGTGACAACATAGTCATCAGAAACATATTCTGAAGCTATATATAGGGAGATCAAAAGTTTCTCATCGCCTTTATAGAATATGCCTCTCTGAAGCTTGGTGAAATTCTCATAGCCTGTTCCTGTGCAGCACCAAAAGTTCCCATCAAGGGTGTTAAATACCTTGTGATAACCTGTAGCCATTGGCTGAAAATAGGTTGTAAATCCTGTCTCATGGTTCTGTGATGCCATGATGGCATTTATAAGCGTTCTTGCTGAGTAATCCAGATATTTCTTTTTACCTGTCACTGCAAAAAGCCTTCTTGAAAGCTTGAGCATGTTGTAAGTATTGCAGGTCTCGTTGTTTACATTGGTCCTCTCTGCGTCAAGTACATTATCCTGACCAAAGTGCTCATTCTCGCTGTTTCCACCTGTAACATAGGTGTGTTTGTTAACTACAAGGTCCCAAAAGCTTTCAGCATATTCCAGATATTTTGTCTCTGAATTAAATGCTTCATATCTTGCAAGAGCGCCGATGAATTTAGGAATCGTAGTATTGGCGTGAACGTTGTTAAGTAGATCTGCCTTACCGGATAATATCCTTTCAAAAAGCTCTGTCTCATCAAAGGCGTGGGCAGCATCTGCAAAGCGCTCATATTCCTTGCTATATAGAGAACTTCCCTGATCTCTTAAGCTTTTATTTATCTCATAAAGCTCATACAGGCAGTCGTTCATTCCGCCATATTCTATGCTGAGTACTTTTTTATGTTTATCTTCTGTCCAGCCTTCAGTTCTTTTGGCAATCCAGATGCCAAGAGCATTGGCAATCTCAAGGGCTGTTTCACTTCCATAGTACTTAAAAGAAGCATTTAATCCTGTGAGGATCTTGTGCATTGTGTACCACGGCACCCAGGCCTCCAAGAATGGATGACTTAGACCTTTTTCTACATTTTCAAACTGAAGCAATGGATTGTCTCTGAACTCCTTTGTTGGAAATCCTGCACCAAAGATAAATCCTTCATTTTCTGTTCCCTTTATCTTTTCCTGACATTCTTTTAATGAAACAAGCATGTAGTCAAGACGCGCTTTTACATCTTCAAGCTCTTTTCCGGTAACGGCTGGAGATACAGCAGCCTGAGCAAGAGCTGTCAGATAATGCCCCATAGTATGTCCGCCGATAAGCTTATCTTCCCATTCACCGCCATAACGCTGCTTTCTTTTCATGAA
Organism: Butyrivibrio sp.; assembly: GCF_015056685.1. GTDB lineage: Bacteria > Bacillota > Clostridia > Lachnospirales > Lachnospiraceae > Butyrivibrio. The sequence goes on from NZ_SVFW01000087.1 coordinate 4,955, forward strand.
AGCACTCGTAGTTTCTTCATCCTCCCCCGCGAGAATGCAGGCTGTCTCACGAAATCCTGCAAGAAGCCTGTCCGGATCAAGCAAAAGCATATTCTTTACATCAATATGAAGTGCCTCATCGAAATATTTGTCTGTAACCTTTACATCTTTTAATTTTGTTAATTCCCACATTTGATTGTATTTTCCCTCTCAATTATGCATTACTTGTTAGTAACATCTATGCTAGCATTTTCGCCCGTTTAGTAAAATGGAACAATGATAGAAAGAGTGTCATTTTGACATATATTTAAAAAGCCGTACATTCGTGGTATTATTGACAATATGGCATTTATATGTGTCATTTTTTATATTTTTAGTGTCATTTTTCTATCATTAGTGTCAAAACTTCTTTTTTAGGAGAACTCAATGAAAAAGAATAAAGAAATAATGCAAATGGTCTTTCCTGGCAATCAGCTGTTCCAGTATCTTAGAACCGGTAAATTTATCGCTTTATCATCAGACTGGAAACACGCAAAGATGGGACTTCAGTTTGATTACGAACTGATAGTAGTTACAGAAGGTGTACTGTATCTTAGATATATGGATGAAGAATTCACTGTAAGGAGTGGAGAATATCTGATACTCCCTCCAAGCAATTCTAATAGAGAGGGTTTCAAAAAGGATTACTGCGCCTTTTACTGGATTCACTTCATTGTAGATACCGGAGCTTTTCCTGCCAGAATAAATTCTTCTGATATAAAAACCTGCCAAAGAGCTAATTGTTTTCTGATGCCTCAAAAAGCTGCTGTCCCACAGCCTGCAAAAATAGTTGTTCACATGAAGCAACTTCAGGATCTTGACAGGAACAATTACCCAGGCATTTCATTAAACGCTACAGTAACAGCTATACTAACTGAGCTATACGGACAGTTGCAGGCAGAAAAAACTGAATCAGATCCATTAGGAAGCAAGCAGATCTATTCAGATATTGCTGACTATATCAGAATAAACATTTCTGAAAATCTTAAAACAACAGATATAGCTGACGCATTTGGCTACAGTCCCAAATACCTATCCCATCTCTTTAGCGAAGTGCGTGGTATATCACTAAAGCAATTTATCATGTCTCAGAAAATAGACACTGCCTGCTACTACTTAACCGACAGCGATAAGAATATCACTGTGATAGCTTCAGAACTTGGCTTCTCAGACGTACATAATTTCTCAAGAGCGTTTAAAAAAAGCACCGGGCTTACACCCAGTGCTTATAGGAACACTTA
>NZ_SVFW01000009.1:0-29130 GCF_015056685.1 Butyrivibrio sp.
GATTATTTCATTTCTTACCCTGTCTTTCTACTTTTCCTCGGGTAAAATATTGATTATTTCATTTCTTACCCTGTCTTCCTAGGTGGCCCGAGACTTGAAAGTGTCCTATTTACCCATTTGAACTCCATGCGGGGTGGCTGGCATCACTAAAAAGTGCTGTAAGGACAAATTATAAGAAACAAGAGGTGGCCGGAAGTTTTTTTAGCGCTATATGCCCAAATCATCCTTTTCATCTAAACATCAATGATTGTTTTATGAAAAGAAAGCATGTGTACAGAAAAAAGATGCTCGCGTCCATGTCGAAAAAGATGTACAAGACATGAATAATAGAATAAATGCCAGATATCATGCCAAACGATTCTATTCAAGGCATGAAAATCGAGAAAAATCTCTCGCAGCATGCTTCAGCCAGGTAAATCTTTATGTTTTCAATATCCCAAGTCTCCAGCTGATTCAATTACAGCCATCCCTGCTGTTCTCGGAGTCAGAGCCCGAGGCAATAACACCCAGCCACACCGCAGGTGCCTGCCATTGACGGGTTCTGAGGAAAACGCTACAATGCTGAATCCGACGGTGCGAGAAAATCTACTGTTCCCATCATCCTCACCGTCGGCATAGCCTTCAGGGCGTTTTCCTCAGGTTCAGTCAATGGTGGCGTACGGAACCAAGCATTTACCAATTTCTTAAGCTTATACATAGAATAAACAGGGGCAATGTCTCCCCTAGCTTCTACCTCACTTACGCATATACAAAAGAAGAGTATTCTGGCGTAAGCAAAACACTTTGCCAGAATACTCTCTGCTCTACTGTATCAATGATATTTTAGAAACCTCTATCTCAACTGATTCCTGTTTTCGCTATTTAGCCCGCAAAAGAATTAACAGTATTACAAGCAGGACATTTCACCTTGGTTTTTGACATATCTGCCTCAAAAACAGCCTTACATTTTATACAGGCCACCCTGACGTACTGTATTTTCTTTACTCCACCGGCTACTTCCTCTAGTTTTTCATCCTCAAGAATTTTCATTTTTCTCTCCCTCAGCATCACTATTTACATCTTCTGCATTTTCTTCGTTTTCTTTAGATTCATCAGGATTTGCAGCATCTTCATCAACGCTGTCATCTTCCTCTGATGTTTCTTTTGTTGTTTCTTTTGAAGCTTCGTCTGCAGTTTCTTCCGGCTTTTCTAAATCTCCGTTATTTTCGTCATCTAATACTATAGCATTATTTACATTTTCTTTTTCCTCTGTAATCACTTCAGTATCAGAATCGTTTGTAGTTTCTGCAGCATCTTTTGATTCAGCCACAGTCTCTACAGCCAGCTCAGCATTTACCGAATCAACAATCTCCGGCACTTCCTTATCATCCGATTCAGCCGTATTTTCATCAACTGCTTCAGATTCAGTTTTATTATCTGCAGCATTTTCTTTTCCTGTACCTGATTCTTCATCAGTAGCCGCCTCAATTTCTGTCTTAGTTCCCTCATCTGAAGATACTTCGATCTCTGTCGTTGTTTTTTCAACTATATCAGAAGTGCTCTCGTCTCCAACCTTTTTTGCATCTTCAGTTCCTTCGGCAGTTTCAACGTCATTTATTACAGATGTCCCCTGTTTATCAGCAACAGGCTCGTCTTCTACTTCGACACTTTTATTATCCAGCTGCGCATTGACAACTCCTGACTCCTTTTTTGAAGCCTCTCTTTGTCTCTCTTCTTCTACACATTTAATAGCTTCCTGTCTTACCTTTTCTGCTTCCTGCCTGCTCTTTTCCCAAGTCAAAGCATCGTCATAGGCATCTGATGGAATATAATCATAAAAATCTTCAAGGCCTTTCTTACCTGTCTCTCCCTCATTATTCAGGCTTGATGCTGATACAACATACTCATTACCATATACATCGCTAAGATAATAATCAGCAAAAAGACCTGTTGTATAAGTACTTTGTACATTAAGTTCACTACTCTTATTAATATAAACAGTTCCAAGAGAATACACATCAGGACTCTCACTTATGGAATAAAAATTATCAGCCCCGCCCAAAATTTCCAGATATGTATACTTCAGTTCTGACATGTCATGAGAATTTTTCTCTTCTCCGTCCTCAAAGTCATTATATCTTATAGGTTCGTAATTCCATTCCTTTTCACCTGCATCATTAGTTGTACAATAGCTTCTAATATACATTCTGATCGTTGAAATATAGCCCTTTGTAGCCTGATCAATTATATATTCTGTTCTTGTCTGATCACCGGCATCTATTCCGGAAGCAGCTTCTTCAGTGTACCAGTTTCCAAGAGGTATGTAGCCTACAATATTGCCATCATCCAAAACATCTGTTATATATAAGCTGACAATTTGGCCATTTAATGAATACCATATCTGGTCAAAAGCCTTTACCTTATATGAAATCTCGTCATTTTCTCCTACTTCCTTTTCTTCAGAATAGCCATTCTTATTTCCAACAGACACCCATTGAGGCTGTTCATCTGTTCCAACATTAAGTGTTATCTTAATGTCCATTCTGTCTCCGACAGCCAAAGAATTGCTGCCTTTTATTATTACTGTTGCATCCCCCTCATAATTTTCATACTGATCATTATTCTTACGATCAGGGAGTACAACTGTCACTTTATCCGCTGATAATCTATCCGCGATTATCTCACCTATGGATTTTACGATAGGATCATCGGGATTATTTATATCAATACCTGAAGCCGTTGCAACATATCTGTCATTTTTATCCTTGTTAATATAATCTGTAAAAAGATCCTTCACTGTGGGATTTACTGATTGATTCCAAAAGTTGAACAGCTTTAATCCTGCCAGATTACGAACTGCAAGCTTGGCTGCTGCCAATCTATACTCTTCGTTTATACCATTATCTGCGTAAATTTTTAGTAATTCCTGGGCTCTGTTATTATAGTAATACAATCCTTTTTCTTTGCATGGTCTCTCATAATATGCTCTGATGGGATAATATATGCTCATTCCACCATTTTGTAAATATGTTTCCTTGCACTTATTGACAAGTATGCAATCATCAAGCGCTTCTATTACTTCATTGCTGGCAGATACCAGCTCTGTTGAATAGTCCTTACTCTCGTTTGTAAAAGCGGTTGCAAGACGCCTTAAATCAAGAAGATTACTTGAACCATACCCTTCCTTGGTGGCAAAATGAGATCTTGTACCCACGGACGCCACCATATCATAATATCTTGTGTCAGCTTCCTTCATGAGACAAACTGCAAACTTAGCTACCTTTTCATCAAGATTTTTCATCTTGCCAAGGTCTACCATAGAAAGCGTAGAATTTCCCTTCTTACACTGATTTATAAAGCCGTCAATTATCGCACTTCCCAGATCTATTGTACTTACCATCGGATTAGCACCAAGAGTATTAAAGAAAACATTGTAATCCCACCCATATCCGGGCTCATTTTCTTCAGAGCCAATGTAATACTCTGCATACGGTGCAACGGTAGATGCAACCTCATAATTTCCCATTAGGCAGGCATCAAAACCGATAAAATCAAACTTTCCGCCATTTTTTACATAAGAAGAGCCTGCAAGAATCTCACTTATACTCTTAAGTGTAACAGTATTTTTTATTGTATCCTGCAATTCTTTATGTTTTTCGAGGTAGTCCCTAAGAAACTCATCCTCTCCATATCCGCCCGGTCCACCGCCATGATCCCATATCACAAGGTCATACTTTGAAGCAGGAGCATAATCTGTAGTAAAATCTATTGCTGAAATAAAGAAATCCTTATCTACAATATACTGATTATTATCATATGTTTTAAGCAGCTTTAAGGAATTAATTCCATTATTGCTCACGACCTCATATGTCTGAAGCCCACTTATATCAATGCCATATTTTTCTTTAAATTCAGCTGCTTTTTCCTTAACTTCTTTTTTCTGTTCTGTGGTCAGTTTTTCTTCATCTATGTCCGGATAAAGAAGTTTCCCTGCATATTCATAGTATGTCTTTGGATCATTCATGTGCCAGGTCTTGGTTCCGCCTGCCACTACAATAACCTTAACATTTTCCGGAATCTTTGCCCTTAACATATCCAGAAGATTCTTGGTTCCATAACCACTATCAGTCTCAAGATTAGTTCCATCAAGATAAATAAGTATTGTTCGTGTATAAAGCTCATCAGACTTATCATCGGCTTTATCAGAGTCTTCTGAATCTGAATTTCCATCACCAGACTCAGTCTGCGCATTATTTCTTATCTCTTCATTCTGCGCTCTCTGAGCCTCTACAATGCTTTCATAGAATCTGGCATAAAGAGCTCTCTCTTTATCTTCCTTTTTTGCCTGCTCAATAAATGGCTTAAGAAAGATACTAAGGCTCTCGTCTTTTGTAGAAAGGACAAGATTTTCATACTCAGCACTTCCAATACCATTCAATATACAGCTGATATTATAGGCAGAGCCTTTTTTCACCTGAACATTTACAGGTCCAAAAAGCTTATATAAATACTGAAGGCTGCCAGAAGCAAGCTTTTCATCAATTACTGAAATAGTAAGCGCTACTTTATTGCTACCTCTGCTAATGGTATAGGAATCTTTCCCATTATAAAGAACTCTTAACCCCCCAAAGCTATCTGACCGTAAAATAGCTCCAACAGGAAAAGTTCCGACTAAACTAACTACCTTTTCATCATTTGCACCGGCAACAGGAAGACTCATTGTCCCCTGCTCTACAGCCTTTGCGACAATTGAAGGTCCTCCAGGAGCAACAACATTAGTTGCAACTAATACCGCTGCCAACGCTGATGTGAAAATTTTTTTCATTCGAAATTTCATAACATCTCCCTCTCATAATGTCCTTATTCACATATTATTTTACGATTAACAGCATAGTTGCGGCAGTTAACATTCATTAAACTTTCTAAAAAAACTCTAAATAACAGTACAAAAAAACTGATGCACTTTTTAATATGCACCAGTTTTTTATTATTCGTTACCCGCAATTAAATTTCAGGCCTTCTTTTCAGTTTCCGGGAATATAATCTTATTTACAAAGAAGAATACTACCATGCTGACCCCACCGTTTAAGACTGTTGTTCCAATGTTGTAAACAAAAGCAGGTACAAACTTGCCGGCTACTGCAACCCAGATACAATTGATTGAATTAACAATGCATGTAATAACAATAAACGCTAAAACATACCATGCAATCTGCTTTCCGGGCTTATCATGATTACGGAATACAAAGAGCTTTTGAATCGGGAAGTTGATACACTCGCCTATTATCATGGCAATCATATATGCTGTAAAATACGCAAGTCCGCCATGTGCCTGGTCGTATCCTAAAATATTCCATTCAAAGGTCTCCCCAGCAATTGTAAGTGGGATTCCAGGCCAACCAAAAGACCTGTCGCCAAGAAAAGCAAATGCTGCAGGGAGAAATGTAAGTAAAAGATACTTAAACACTGTTATCAGATTACTTACAACAACAAAGAGTCCTCCCTCTCTCACCCATTTGGCTATAGCAGGGTGCTTTTGGGCAAAGTCGTTCCAAAATTTCATAATATTTCCTCCTTAAGTTAGCATTAGCTCATTTTATCTTCGCTTCATATTCTTTATTTTTCCTGCCGTTTTTAAAATACCCACTAATAATCTGTCCAAGTCCGCCAAAGAAATGACCGTTTACAAGCTTAACTATTCCCTCAGCCATTTCCATGCTTACTGCGCCGCCTGTCATCTTGGCCATAGCTCTAAATGGCATATTGTAGATAAAGAGAATATTAAGATCCGGTTTTCCTGACTCGTCAGCTTTTTTCTTTATAGCAGTAAGTCTGTTATATGCAAATCTGGCAAGAGAGCTCTTTGCATAATACATCTGACAGATAGCATCATTAAGTCCCAGTTCTCCACTCCATTTTCCATCCGGAACACTTCGTCCAAGAAGTTTTTCATATTCTGCAGTTTCTACTGACTGGATTTTACCTGAATAGTATGATGGAAGCTCCTCTTTTTTGTATGGAATGTTTTCAGTAGTCTCCGACTTAAGAACTTCACCAGTAAGCCTTATATCAGCGCTGCTTGCTCCCACTGAAATAACATATTTTCCATCCTCAACTTCCCAATTGTTTGTATTAACATTAAAGTAGCGGAAAGTTTTATCATCAAAGGCTATAGATACCTTCTTGCTCTCTCCGGCTTTCAGGAATACTTTGGCAAATCCTTTAAGTTCCTTTTTGGGCCTGAACACTTTGCCGTTTGGAAGTCCAACATAAAGCTGAGCTACTTCTGCACCATCCCGTGAACCTGAATTGGTTATAGTAAAAGATACTCCTTCTTCATTCACTTCAAGACCACTGTATTCGAATGTTGTATAGGACAAACCAAATCCAAATGGATAAAGAACAGGCACATCAGCAGTGTCATAATATCTATATCCAACATAAAGACTCTCTCTATACTCGGATGTTCTCTCCTGACTTGGATAATAGCGGTAAGCCGGAGTATCCTCAAGTCTTCTGGGAATCGTCTCAGAAAGTTTTCCTGAAGGGTTAACATCTCCCGTAAGAATATCCATAACTGCACCTGCACCGGCCTGTCCGTTGAGGTAGCAGTGTAAAAGAGCTTTGAAATAATGATGCCATGGCATCTCAATTGCAGACCCTGCACTAATAATACCAACAAGATTAGGATTGACCTGTCCAAGCTCCTGCAAAAGATTTATCTGATTCTGAGGAATTCTCATATGAGTTCTGTCCATTCCTTCAGATTCACTGTCCTCGTTAAGCCCAAAGAAATACAGTACAATGTCTGCCTTAGCAGCTATATCAAGAGCTTCCTTGCGGACTGTTGCATCTTCCTGACCATTTCTTGAGTATCCGCGGCTCATTCCTACAACCTGGAGATCATATGTGCCGATAAGCTCAGCAACAGTCTCAATCTTTGTAGGATTAACAAGTGATGAACCAGCCCCCTGATATCTTGGTACGAATGCAAAATCACCCACGATGGCAACTTTAGCTCCAGCTTTTAATGGAAGTATACCGCCTTCATTCTTCAAAAGAATTGTGCTCTCTGCTGCCGCCCTTCTTGCCACATTGTGATGAGCATTCTTATCAAACTCATCGCTCTTACCCTGAGCATTGACATAAAGAGTCATAACCGCATCCAAAAGCTCATCAACTCTTGCATCAACATCTTCTATGCTTATCTTGCCACTTTCTACTGCAGCTATAAGTTCTCTTGCTGAGTCAAGACCCGGATTTGGCATTTCAAGATTTGATCCTGCTGCCACGCCAAGGGCATGATCATTAGAAGCCCCCCAGTCTGTAATTACAATGCCATCAAATCCCCATTCTTTTCTCAAAATATCATTCAAAAGATGCTTATTCTCATTGGCATATGTTCCGTTGATCTCATTGTAGGCAGACATAATAGTCTTTGCCCCACCCTCTTTAACAGCAATTTCAAAGCCGGTAAGATAAATCTCTCTGAGTGTTCTCTCATCAACCACAGAGTTCATAGCCATACGGCGAAGTTCCTGTGAGTTTACCGCAAAATGCTTGGGACATGCATAAACGCCCTGAGACTGAATACCTCTTACGTAAGATGCTGCCATCTTACCTGCAAGGTAAGGATCTTCTGAGAAATACTCAAAGTTTCTACCGCAAAGTGGACTTCTTTTAATATTAAGTCCGGGGCCTAAAAGAACATTTACGCCCTCCGCCATTGCTTCTTCACCGAGGGTTTCTCCCAGTGTTTCCCCAAGTTCAGTATTCCAGCTATTTGCTATTGTTGCAGCTGTCGGAAAACAAGTTGCAGGAAGTGAAGCATTAAGTCCCAAATGGTCTCCTGCTCCTGCCTGCTTTCTAATGCCATGAGGTCCATCCGAACAGAAAATTGAAGGAATACCAAGCCTTTCAAAATCTCTTGTCTGCCACTCACCCTTACCACTTAAAAAAGCTGCCTTCTCTTCAATTGTCATCTTCTCAATGATATCCTGATGTTTCATGATTACCCCTTTATCTTTATATGAAGCTGGTGCCCGCTTTAATTGCGGACACCGCTCCAAAAATCAATTAATTATTCTTCTGCAGAAGCTTCTGCTTTTGTTTCTCTGTTCTTAAGGAAGTTCTTGATGAAGATTGCCATGAGGCAAACCATAAGAGCTCCAAAGATAACATCGAGAACGATCATAAGCTTCTTCCATGAAGCCATACCCATTGTAAGGTTCTCAGGTGCATAAGCACGGCTGTTTACAACTGTGTAAAGAATATTCTTTGTAGCTGTACGCATTGCCTGCTGTGCTCCGTTTGTATCTCTGAACTGTACACTGTTTGTAGCTGTAGGATAGTTTACAAGCATGCAGTCTGTACCATTTCTGATAGCCTGGTCAGATGACATGTATCCATAAACTCCAAAGTAATCTGTAAGAACGAAACCATTAAAGCCCCACTCATCTCTGAGCACTGTGTTAAGCAGTGTTGATGAGCCACCTGCCCAACGATTACCAATGTAGTTGAATGAAGACATTACTGCGCACATATCAACATTCTTTACACAGATTTCGAAAGGTCTAAGGTAAATCTCACGGATTGCCTGCTCATTGGACCATGTGCAGAGCATATCGCATCTGTTTTCTTCCTGATCGTTCATAGCGAAGTGCTTAATGTAAGCATAAACTCCGTTATCCCATGAACCCTTACAAGCTTCAGCAGCTATGTATCCTGAAAGGATACTGTCTTCTGAATAGTACTCGAAGTTACGTCCTGCAAATGCAGTTCTGTGAATGTTCATAGCTGGAGCGTACCAACCTGATACATCCATCTCATCTGCCATCTTACCGATGTAATCACCGAATGAATAAGCAAGTTCTTTGTTAAATGTAGCTGCAATTGTAACACCTACAGGGAATCCAAGTGATCCAACGCCTGTAAAGTTATTGTTGATTGAAGCAGGTCCATCACAGTCGTTTGTACGAACCTTACCGATTGAATCAACTGAGTTTGTCTGATATCCACCAAGTGAGATAAGTGCATTCATATCATCAAGAGACATGCTGTCAAGGAGTTCATCCCACTTAGGATCATCCTTTGAAAGGCCTCTTAAGTCTGCAAGCTGAAGGCTTGTTGTAGCTCCGGTTGTAACTGCAGCTGCATTTGGATCTTCATCGGCAGCTGTTGCTTCTGCTGTTAAGTAGTTGCTGATGTTATAGAAATCAGCCTTGTCTGCTGCGCTCATTTCAAAATTTGAAGGAGCCTTTGTAGCCTCTGCATAATTAGCAAATCCATCAGCTCTTGAAAGGTATGTAATATCACCTTCTGCATAATCAAATACGTTTGTAGCTGTGATAAGGTCGCTGCTACGTCCATTTGATCCATTGTATGTTACAGTCTGATCAACTGTATATGTCTTTGAATCAATAACATTATGTGAATCTGAATTGATTGAGATCACATAATCACCTTCTTCAAGAACATATGCCTTAGCGTTCTGGTAATCATAAGCTGCCATATCTTCTACGTTAAAGGAAATTGTAATAGTCTGAGATGCGCCCGGCTCAAGAAGGTCTGTCTTATCGAACTGGATAAGATTTGCTGAAGCCTTTTCAATGCCACCATTTGTGTATGGAGGATTGTAGTAAACTTCTACAACGTCCTTACCTGCAACTGAACCAGTATTTGTAACAGTAACATCAAAGCTGATTGTTCCATCTGCCTCTGTGATGTCACCCATTGTCTGTTCAAATGTTGTGTATGAGAGACCATATCCAAATGGATACTGAACCATCTCATCATAGTTGATAAGTCCCTCTGCTGCTGCAGTTTCATAGAACTTATAACCTACATAGATACCTTCGACATAGTTGATGAATGATACATAAGCTGTAGACTCAACACCTGTAAATCCTGTTGAAGTGTACTTGAACTCATCCATGTTTGTGTAGTTGAAGTCACCAAAGTTGTTCCACCAAGGTGTCTTTTCCATATCATAAACATATGTGTCGATTGTCTTAGCTGAAGGGTTAACTTCACCAGTTACGATCTCACCAACAGCCTTCATACCAACGTGACCCATGCCTGCTACCCAAAGAGCTGACTTGATCTGTGGATGATCCTCGATGAAACCAAGTTCGAATGCGTTAGCACCGTTATAAAGAAGGATAACCTTATCAAAGTTTGCACAAACAAGGTCGATCATCTCTTCCTCTCTGTTTGTGAGCTGAAGGTAATGATCACCTGCATCCCAGTCATTGCCTTCATTTAAAGAATCATCATATGTTCCTGCAGTATATGTTGTGCCATCCTGATAAGAACCATCGATAACTGCATTCATATCTGTTGGAAGGTCAGCACCTTCTCCACCTGAACGGCTGATAACGATCATAGCTGTGTCAGAAAAGCTCTTTGCGTTAGCAATCATTTCATCAGTGTAAAGAGAAACGTTTGGTTCAGGAAGTGTCCAATCCTGATTCCACATTCCAACTACAGGTCTGTCTACCTTATAGTCTGTATAGAACTGTGTAAGCTCTGTGTTTGTCTCAATTCCGGCCTGTGAAAGTGAATCAAGAAGTGAAATCTGATCATATGCGTCGTTAAGAGCGCCTGATCCTGCACCACCAAGGATAGGATTTGTTGAAGCCCATCCGAATACATTGAGCTTTGTTCCTGAAGCAACAGGAAGAGTATTATCATCGTTCTCTAAAAGAACAATACCCTCTCTTGCAATATCCTGTGCAAGAATAGTTGTCTCATCAGAAGTAGCCTTTGAAATTGTTCCGCTACCACTAACAAGGTCAAGCATTGTGCTCATAGGACCTGAACAGATCATATTCACACAAACAACAATACCTGTGAGCATAGCAACAAGTGCTGTGCCCCTAATAAGCTTTTTAAGTGGCTTATTAAGTTTCATAACCGCAATCATAAGAACAACTGCGATCGCAATGATAACACCGATAGCTATCAGATAAGATTTGATCGATGTTATGACGTTCATGACGTCATCCATGTTGATAGATAACATAATATAACCTCCCTTTTTGTAATCTGCATTTGCAACTGGTCGGATTGCAAAGCCTTTGGTCACACACGCAGCATGGTTGATCTGCGCATCAATGTACTTTAAATTTAGCACAATAAAAAAATCGTGCCGTTTTTGTCATAAACGGTACGATTTTTGTCATGAACTGTGAGCAGAATACTTGGCGAGGTATTTTCGAGCCTAGTATGAGCCATGGGTGGGCACTTGACGAGGTTTTTTCGAGTCTAGTGCAGCATCCCACATCTATCTATGTTTCTCGCTCTATCTCGAACGTAGCATTCATTCCTTCAATTATCTATCTTGCGCCATGTTTCTGGGCTTTCTCAACGTACATGTTATCATCCATGCGTTTAAAGAAGGTATCAGTAGTGTCTTTGTCCAAATCAAATAAAGTATAGCCCAGAGATAATGATAATTTATAAGGGCGATTTTCCGTTTCATTAAAGTACTTCAGCTCACCCCGAATACTTTCAATTATCTTTCTCATCTCATCATCGTTAGTGTTATTTACAAGAAGGATAAACTCATCTCCGGCAAATCGTGTTGCTATTGCCTTATCAGGTTTGCTAAAAATGATAACTCTGGCAACATCAATAAGAGCTTCATCTCCCGTAGAATGTCCATATGTATCATTGATACTTTTGAAATAATCTACGTCGATCATAATAGCTCCGACTTTAGGGTTCTTCTCTTTTAGCATCGCTTCCATCTTGTAATCCAGATAAGCTCTGTTATAAAGATTGGTCAGTATATCAATATAAGAAAATTCATTCTGAAGGGACATATAAATTGATGTCAGTCCCACAGCAAGTGATACCCAGATAAGGGATACTCCATAAAAAACCATCTGCAAAGCACAGCCTAGTACCACCGGAGTAGCCATGAGGTACAGGGGAAAGAACTTCATTTTTCCATACTGCTTCTCATAGTTTTTCAAAACTGCGTTGCTATAAATCAGATAACACAAATCTATAACATAAAAAACATAACTAAATGGAAGTCTGTGATATACATTCATATCATCAATATAAAAGATTACCGGGAAGAACATATTTATCAGAGCTATTACCACCAGGATAATTGCAGGTATAAATGCAATACTGTAAATCCTTTTCACTCTGGCCATACTATTATATAGCTTTAAATCCTCATATAAACACCATGCAGATATAAAAATAGGGTTAACAACAAAACAATAGGTATTTCCAATCAGATTGACTGTCTTCCACCAAAAACCATCTCTTCCATCTGAAAAAAAACTAAAGAAATCCACAACACACGCTATCATTGTAAGTATTGTGATTATTGAGAAAACCTTAAGTTCAAGTTTTCCATGAGATCGTCTGATTCGGCTGCTTATTAAAAGTGCAACAAGGAGCATGAAGCCCACATAATCAGAAAGCAAAGCTGCAACTATATTCATGATAAGCCTTTCCTGGGAATAAGCATTTTTACTTCAAACCAATTATCATTCAGGTCAAAATTCAATGTTCCGTTATATTTTTCCACTGTATACCTGATGCTTTTAAGACCAAAACCATGATTACCCTTGTCTGCCTTAGTAGTTACAGGGTATCCATTCTTTATTTCTATATTATTTTCGCAATAATTATCTATCTGGATCAGAACAAAACCCTTTTTGGGAGATATTGCCAGGTGAATAAGCCTCTTTTCCGGATCCTCAATAAGAGACACGCTCTCTATTGCATTATCCAGCGCATTACCAAAGATAGTACAGATATCTGAAACGTGCATGAAATCAAGGATATTACCGTCAGCCACACATGTCAGCTTAATTTTGTTGGCTCTGCAGTTCATCATTTTTCCTGCTATAAGTGTATCCAGAACACTGTTTCCGGTCTGCATTTCAGGGCTAAAAGACTCAAGCTCCTGCTCCAGAGAATCGATCCACTGAGTTCTCTCCTCATCACTCATCTCAGCCCTTAGTCCCGCAATCTGATGCTTTAGATCATGATACTTCATATTGATCATATCAAAAGTAGTCTGATAACCTCTGTACTTGTCATATTGGGCTTTTAGCATCGTATGGATATTTCTAAGTTCTTTTTCAGCAAGAAGCTCACAAATCCTGCTTTGATACACATATAATATCATTATGCCTGCTATATCAACAAGAGTCCTGATATAGAAAACATCTGCAGTTACCCCCGCAGAAAAAGGCGTGTTCTGCACGATAAAACTAAGATTACTGAAGGCAAATACTGCCGCAGCAATAGCCACAGCTGCCAATAATTCATGGAAATTGACATCAAACTGTGATACGCCTCTGGTTATGCTGATTTCCATATAATGAGCCCAGGTGAAAACAAGCAAATAGACTGCTACCAAAATAACAATCTGAACCACTTCAGAATCAGTTTTTAGCAAAAAGAAACACGCAAGCTGCCACTCAAGTGAAGCTGCCAACTCCGCCAAAAGAAATGCCCTGGAGCAATAATAGCCAATAACATTTATGCTGCTATCGCAGACAAGATACATAAACAGATACATAAAAGCCACTGCAATAAGCATGCATGGAATCCAAAAAACCACAGGAAGATTTTTAGTATAAACCAAAAAAACGCTCTGAATTAAAAGGGCGACAACAGCATATAAAGTAAATCTTTCATTCTTAACTTTTCTTTTTAAAACAAGGCAATAAGTCATGCACGCAAGCCACTCAGCAAGTGCTGTATATAGCCTTGGTATATCCTGATAGATATTTTCCATGGTATTCCTCATGACATAAACTCGGTCAATGCCGTCATAAAGTCATTTTTCCTGGCTCTGCTTATAAGAAGCTGCTTTCCAGCGATGATGCAGCACCCATTCTCAACTCCGTCAACATATTTAAGATTAACAAGATAACCTTTATTGGACCTAAAAAAATTATAAGGAGAGAGCTGATTTTCAAAGTCTCCTATTTTTGCTCTTATCTTAAATTCTCCGCCGCTTGTATAAAATACCAGATTATGCCCTTCACTTTCTATGTAAAAGACATTATCAATATCAAGCTTCTTTATTCCGGAAGGAAGCTCAATAGAAATTGTCTTGGAACTTCCCTTTTTCATTCTGGCTATTGCTCTTCCAAGCTTCTGGGAAAAAGCAAAATAACTTACAGGCTTAAGGACATAGTCAAGGGCATCAACCTGATAACCTCTGATGGCATAGTTTGTCATATTGGTAATAAACATGATCACCACTTCCTGATCAAGCTTTCTGATCTCTTCTGCAGCAGTCATGCCGTCCATGAGCTTCATCTCTATGTCCATAAGTATGATATCAAACTGTCCCTTGTAGCCGTTAGTTATCTCGTCTCCGTCTTTAAAGCGGGTTATCCTAAAAGAGCTGCCGCTTTCAGCTTCATACTTATTAATATATTCAGTTAGCTGTGAGGCATATGAATCCTCATCCTCTACGATTGCTATATTAATCATCTTTCCGGCTCCTGTATATGGATAATTATACAAGATATAAATGCAAAAAGAAAATGCCCTTGAAACAGGACATTTCTCTAAATATGCGATTTACTATTTAAAAAATGGATGATGGCAAAATATCCCATCATCCATTTTTCCTGACTTCCCATCCTACAAGCTTTCTCTTACCTGAATCAAAAGAAACTCCTATCTTGATAATTTCTCTTGAATCAGCCACGAAAGGTAGAGCATAGTCATTTGTATCAATCTGCTTAAGCGCATCTTTAGCAGATTCATCCCTTTTAAATTCAAACAGATACACAAACTTACCAGTTTCAACTTTACAGTCTATACGTCCGGTATAGGTGTGCATTTCACATATAGCAAATTTCCCCAGCAGAGTAAAGACAAGATAAATAACAGCTTGGAAATAATGTTCAAAAGGATCATTATGAATAGTATAAGTTATATTTGCAAATAATGCAGAAAGAACATTTTTTATATCATCCAATCGACCATTCTCAATATATTCATCAAGAGTAAATATGTCGAGACCATTACCTGAAGTTGCTTTACTCACAAAAGAAGGTAATAAGCTCTCAAGAAAACCATACTTGACTTCATCATTAGGAAAACGTAGTGTATAACGGTCTCTGCGTCTATCATAATCAACTATTGTCAAATATCCAGTCTGATACAAAAGCGGAACAAGATCAAGTGTATCTCCTGTGTAGTCCTTGAGAATAGCATCGCTTGCATATATGGTATTATTAGTAAACTTTCTCAAATCGAACTGATTTTCTTTAATTTTATTAATTAAAAACGAAGGCGTACCGGTTTCGAACCAATACGATCCAAATTCTTTTGAAAAGAATGCTTTCAAAATACTGTAAGGATTATATACTCCCTCTCCGTCTTGATGAAAACGATAACCATCATAGCGTGATTTTAGTTCTCTTAAACATTCATCTTTAGATATATTCTGTTGTCTTGAAAGGTCATTTATCTCTTGCTCAAAATTGATTTTCAGTTCATCCTCTGTAATCCCGCATAATCCTGAATAGTCCCTGTCAAGCGATATATCCGTAAGTTGATTAAGATCACTAAAAATACTTACTTTATGAAACTTAGATACCCCTGTAATAAAAATAAATTGAATAGACTCATCCGCTTTTTTTAAGCGACTAAAAAAGCCCTTAAACACTTCCTTTATATGAGAATGAATCTCTGAATCATCAATAGTATCTAAAAGCGGCTTATCATATTCATCAATAAGTACAACACTTCTAAGTCCTGATTTTTGTGAAGCAATCTCAAGAAGTTTTTGAAACCTATCCCCGAGGGTTCTGTCTTTATACTGGTTACCATAAATCATCTCCCAATCAGACAGCATTCCATCCAATACCGTCTCAATAGGAGTATTCCGATAATTGTCTCCATTAAAATCAAAATAGAATACCGGATATGTCTTCCATGCATCTTTATTGTTTTTTTCCAAATCTACTATTTTGAGTCCCTCGAATAGTTCTTTCTTGCCTTCCCAATACGCTTTAAAAGTCGATAACAAAAGACTTTTTCCAAAGCGCCTTGGTCTACTCAAAAAATAAGGAACATTGTTGTGAACAAGCCTATACACATATTCTGTTTTATCTACATAGAAAAAATTATCTGTTCTTATCTTCTCAAAACCCTGTATCCCTACCGGAAGTTTTCTATCCAACTTTTTCTCCTTTGTAAGCGAACATTCTCTCACATTTCTGAACAAATTCTATTGATAATTATAGCGCTATGCCGCCAACGCTGCTACTCATTTTTACTTTCTCGTAATTCCAAAAAATCATCCGAAGTTTGAGCATTTTTCTCGGTTAACTCATTCATGGGAGCACCTATTTGATTACTCATATACTCGTCAACCATTTTTTTCATATCTTCCTCACTCATATCTTCAGAAATATTTTTTGCCATAAACTCATGTAATCACTTAAACATTTTTTCTGTTTCTCTGCTCATATTTTTAGCTCCCATATAGTATTTTAAGTTCATTTACAAATATGAGAATATCATAGAAACAGAGCTGATGCTATACAATATATCAATTTGTTTTTAAGTGAAAATCATAAGCCCTACTCTACAGATTTTGGCATAACGTTTCTTGCATAGCACTACATATGACTGAAGGAGCAGCGCATGGCTGCTTCTTTTTTTTGGCAAAAAGCCGTTTCCGCTTATTGGGGTTTGTTATAAATTCTACTAAGTGCCTGTCATCCTTCTCATCTATACAACGGTTTTTTGAAAGAATGTGCCGATATGACACCGGAGAAACTTAATACATGGTCCTCAATAGAAGACAGAGAAATTATCTACTACTATCATCATCTAAAAGGCCAATCAAAGCGCCTTTTGAACTATGTTCTCAGAGTAATGTGTTTAAAAGATTCATCTGATTATGAATAAAGGGGCTGTGAAAAAATGAGAAATCATTTTTTCCAGCTCCCTTTTATTGCTATTTTTTATGCGGGACTATTCCTTTTATTTTTGAAACTAAATATCCAGTATTTCGGAAAAAAAACTAATTTTAAACTCTGCTTCGTAGCACTCCGCGGCAGGGCCTATTCCGACACTGTGAAACCCCGCTGCATTTGCCGCGTTTATACCCGAGATTGCATCTTCTATCACAAGGCACTCCTCGTTTTTAAGCCCAAGAATTCCCGCAGCCTTGATGAACACCTCAGGGTCGGGCTTAGACCTGGAGATCATGTTGCCGTCGCTGATACCGTCAAAGGCATCAGTAAGGGCTGTCCTCTCCAGGATGAACCGGGTATTCTTTGAGGAAGAGCCAATGGCAAGGCCATATCCTCTTTCCTTAAGCTCCCTTAAGGTGCTTCTTACCTCCTCAGTGACATCCCCGGGGCCCATATTCTTCAGAAGTTCTCTGTAGATATTGTTCTTTTTTTCCATGAGAGCAGCCTTTTCCTCAGGGCTGTATACAGCTGCTGCCCTCTCAAGTATGATCTCAAGGCTTTCTGCCCTTGAGACTCCACGGAGTCTTTCATTTATCTTTCTGTCAAAATATATCCCCTCATCGTCCGCGATGGATTTCCACGCCTGATAGTGATACTCATCGGTGCTGCAGATGACTCCGTCCAGGTCAAAGATTATCCCTTTTATATTCATCTTGCCCATCCTTTCTCCCTCTCTTTATATGTAATCCTTTCCGCAGAAGGGATCTATGGGGCTTACTCCCTCAAACTTCGATCTTCCCATGAGTTTTTCAATCACAGCATTGCAGAAGTCTTCATTACCGCTGTAAGCATTGATATAAGTTCCGATCATGGGTGCATCAAAAAGATGATAGGGGTATGCAGTGGAGACCATTATCATCGGTATCTCTTTTGCATGCCAGGGAGCATCATCACCGAGGCCAAAGAGCACATTCCAGTTAAGACGCAGGGTGGTGTTATTGGATGCATTCTCCATGTTGCAGACATAGATATACAGATCGTAATCCTTCTTCATCTCGGAAACGCTTCTGTACATTTCATTCAAAAGAGCCTTCTTCTTGTCCGGGAGGTTTTCAACATCCATAAAATCCATGGGCGTTATCCGCGTTCTCCTGTCCCTTACGGTAACTTCGAACCCTTCCTTCTCAAGCTTTTCCTTCCACATCAGCGCAAAATCGCTGCAGGGATCCATCTCTCTGTCTATAACATTAAGGTATATCCTCTTATACTTACCCGGATTTACAGGCAAAAGAGCCTTCTCATCCCTGACAAGGGTGATGGCCTTATCGGCAACCTCTTTTGCAAAGGCTCTATGCTCACTGCAGCCAACAATGTCTATGGCATCCTCCGGGGGAACAAGTCTTCCTTCCCTCTGCTTTACATGAAGCCCCAGTGAGGCCTTTGTGGCAAGGATGCGAAGAACCGCCTCATCAAGGCGCTCATTTGTAAGAAGACCGCTTTTCAGTCCATCTTTCAAAAAGCCGATATCCTCGGAAAGATCCTTGTTAAAGAGGATCATATCGCAGCCGCTCATAATTGCCGTAGGGATGGCCCTGCTCCTTGGCATTGCCGAGGTAAAGCCCACCATCGGGGTCGCATCAGTGATGATAAGACCGTTAAAGCCAAGTTTTCCTCTAAGCAGTCCCTGCAGGAGCTCCTTAGAAAGAGAGGCGGGGCGGAGCATCTCCTCTTTTGTGGCATTCCTGTTAATCTCCTTTACATAGGCAGGCTGAGCGATATGTCCAACCATCACGGTCTTTGCTCCCTTGCCTATAAGCGATCCGTAGATATAGCCAAAGCTTTCGTCCCACTCCCTGACGCCAAGTGAGTTAACACTTGTAACGATGTGCTGGTCCCTCTCATCTATGCCGTCTCCGGGAAAGTGCTTGATTGATACCGCTACGCCGCATTCATCGGCTCCATCCATGTATCTTGAGGCAAAGGCTTCGATTTTCTTCGGGTCATCTCCGAAGGTCCTTACATTGGTTATGGGATTGTGAAATTCCCTGTTGATATCCACGATAGGGGCAAAGGACCAGTTAAGCCCAAGCGCTGCGCCTTCTTTGCAGGCAACATATCCCATCCGGTATCCGTTTTCCGGATCGTTTGTTGCAGCTACCGCCATTGGTTTTCCAAAACTCGTCCCCTCAAAGGAGAGTCCGTCTCCTCCGGCCTCTGTATTGGCAGCGATAAGAAGAGGAATCCTGGCCATGTCCTGTATCTTCCTGTGGGTGGCTCTCAGTTCTTTTGCCGGGCCGCTTCTGTACATCATTCCTCCCACAGCTGCGCCTTCAACTATGCCCCGAAGAACATTATCGTCATTGGAAAATCCCATGGGGCAGAATACCTGCCCACACTTCTCATCTTCCGTCATTGAGGCAAAGGTATCCTCTACCCACTTTATCGCCTCATCATCAAGGCAGAACGGTTTTGCTTTATAATCAATCTTTATGCTCATTTACGGTTCATCCTTCGTATCATTAAAATAGGTTCTCAGAAAATATGCCGGTCCGCAGCTCCATGCATGGCAATAGCTGTTCACAATGGTCCCACCGTAGGGCGACTCGTTGGGATTTTCCGGATTGTACAGTTCCCAGAAGGTATCGGCGGAATTTGCCACCATTCCTCCCCAGTACTTTGACATTTTCCTGTGAGCCACATCTTTTTTTCCAATTTTAATAAGCGCATCTATGTAGTTATGGTACATGTAGGGAGTCACCATGGTCACTGCTTCAGGGCAGGCCTCCATTCTGTCAAAGAGCCGCTCTGCAGCCTTTCCCTCCATTGCTCCTCCAAGCACCATCCATATCTGCGAGGCAAAAGAGATCTGGCTTTTTGCTCCGCTTACATAGAGCTTCTTCTCAACATCATAAAGGAATCTGTTGGAAGCTTCCTTGAGCTTGAGATAAAGCTGCGCATATTCCTCCTCCGCAAGAACGTCTCCGACGCACTGGGCAAGCTCGATGGCTGCCTCAAGGGCATACATGAAGATTCCCTGAGCGGAGGCCTGTTTGTTGAGGGCAAGATTCCAGTCCACAAAACACCAGCCAAGAACATCCGAGTCCCTTACCACATGCCGCTCATCGAGGCTGTTACTTGCCAGCTGGATCTGTCTTTTGCAGACGTCGAAAAGGTCCAGCACGGCTTTTTTATCCCCGGTCCTTTTGTAGTAATCCCGAAGTATCACAATAAAGAACAGGGAATAGTCAAACATATTCGTGTCATCAACTTCAGGCTTCGGATCAAGGAAGATACAGGCTCCCACCCGTCCGTCTTCCTGGGTCAGAGCCCCGAACAGATAAAGATTTGACTTTACCATGTCATTCATGTTATAGGTGACATAGTTCACCAGAGCCTGAATTCGCAGGTCTCCGATCCAAAGCCTTCTGTCCCTTTTGGGTCCATCCTCAAAGACCGTCTGCATACAGTCATGGAGTGTTTTTACAGCCACCCTGTCAATCTCCCTGTCCAGCTCATTACTGCTGTAGTAGGGCAAAAGAGCTTCATCCGGGGCAGAGGATACTGCTGTGAGGGATGCATCATTTACCCTTAAGGAGAATTTGGAGCTGATATCAACCACCTCTATCCTCACGTATCTGAAGGAGTATCTCCTGTCCAGTTCCACAACAGACGGCACTATGTCCACATGGATAAGCTCCTCCTCAATCCAGGCCGGTGAGACCCAGCCCTTATATTCTGAGGCATCCTCAAAAAGCTCAATCTCTCTTTCCGCAAAACGGATTCTCAGAAGAACCGGTGAATCGGGGTGTGCCCCCTCATAGCCAAGGTCCAGGGACAGGTACCCCACATAGTGGTCCTCAAAATCCAGGATGATGGAGTCGTCTTTTTTCAGTGCGATAGACTCATATGCCGGACGGGGATCTCTTTTTATGACATCCCCATCCTTCTTTAAGTCAATACACTTGCATTCGTTTATCTTATTTTTCTTTATTTCAGGGAAAAGAGCTGTCGCTTCCCGTAATAATTTTTCGTTATACATGTGCAAATATTCTCTTGATCAAATGATTATTGTTTAAATAGATTAAGAAGATCACCAGCAGTACTGCGTTTATGATCGACTGAGTTGTGGCATTTATCTGGTTTGAGAAAACCGCAAAGGTGGAATTCAGAAGGGACATACACAGGGCAGAGAGCAGAAAGCCCACCTTCTCGTTTCCGAACCTTCCGATATAGCCTGCAATGAACATCGGAAGGAAGGCCGTGAACATAATGGCTATACTTCCGAAATTCAGCTGTCCTCCGTTTATAGTGGTATTTCTTGCAGCATTCAGCATACCCACAAGTCCCATAAGGCCGCCGCAGATCGTGTAACAGATAAGGGCGTTTTTAACCTCATTGATACCGGTGGCTACAGCTACCTTCTGCCCTGACTTAAGGGCGTTGTAATCATAGCCGAAGGAGGTCCGCTCAAAGACAATGATCATAAAGATAAGAACCGCCGCAATGATAACAGCTGCGTAAAGCCAGGTTCCAACAAAGCCTGACATGGATCTGTTCTGAACCTCACTCATAAGGTATTTGCCGCCTGTTATGGTATACATTATTCCCTCGTATACCAGGGTCACACCAAGAGAGACGATAATGGGCGGAAGCCTCAAAGCGCAGTACACAGCTCCCGATATAAGTCCCAGCAGTGCTCCCGCAAGAACCGTTATTATCAGCATAAGAAGTGCAGAACCAGAGCCCCCTTTAAGAAAACCGTATGTGATCTTCGCACCTATCACAGATGAAAGTCCTGCCATTGCCCCCAGGGAAAAATCAAATCTTCCGCTGTTTAAGTTTATGGAGAGCGCCATGGTGGTGATCATAACGATGGCTGTATACACCACAAAGTTATCAAAGCTCTTTGCTCCCGATATGATGGTCTGCCCGTTTGCAAGGCAGATTCCTTCCAATACCACTGCCACAGCCGCAGGGATTGCCAATGTCTTTAAAATCTTCTTAAGGGTGCTCATGAACTGCCTCCATTCATCACTTACTCTCGATAAGTGCCTTTACATCATCATAGGTAACATCCTGACCGATAATGCCATCAAGACTTGCCTTGTCAAAAATAGGTGTATCACCGTTGTCGTTTACATAGTACTGGTCAAAGGATTCTGCATCTGTTGCCACAAGATAGCTCTGAGTAAAGGAGACCGCATTTCCTTCGGGATTTCTTATAACATTTCCATTAATCGCATCCATTACCAGAGCAAATACAGGTCCGATGGAAGAAGAGTACTTGCCTGCAAGATACTCAAGAGAGCCGTTCTTCATTGATTCGCTGTTCATGGCTGTAAAGGAGTCGATATCGGAGAAAGGGATGTTCTCCTGGCTAAGTGTCTGAGCAAAGAAAGTTGTTGCCATTCCCACTGAGATAAATGCCTCAGGAGCTTTCTGGATTGCTGCATTGAGCTCATCGGTGGTTGTGTCGCCATATCCCTGGAGGTAAGCTACCACTTCAACATCTCCCGAAACCTTTGTAAGATCAACACCCTGATCCTGGAATATCTGTCCGATCATACCGTTCATATCATCTGTTCCGCCGTAGGTATCACCAAGTCCGGCGATCACACCTGCTGCACGGTATACGTGCATGGGGTTGGGGATAAACGCTCCGTAGATGGCAACGCTCTTTACTCCCTTATCCTTAAAGTACTTTCCCATCTCCTTGCCGGCTTCAAACTCTGTCTCGTTTGAAGGTCCAACCTGGCCGACAAAATGCTCATAAGTCTTGTAGGTCTCATACTGACTCTCATCAAGCACGCCGGATGCAACCGCATAGTAGATGCCATACTCTTCACAGGTCTCGATCTGCTGAGCTCTGTCACTGCTGGAGAGCGAGATAACGGCGTCATATCCCTTTGATGCAAACTTCTCGATGGCTGCCTTCTCATCCTCAGCACTGGCAAGAGCATCTGTATAATCAAAGGTTACGTTATAGTTGTTCTGAATATATTTCTCGTAGTAGTTTCTGAATCCAAGTGCCTCCTCGCCGCTGACGTCGGCCACAAGAACACCGATCTTACGAGTTTCACCCTGATCCGCGGAAGCTTCACTTACAACCGCATTATCAGTGCTGTTATCTGTTGTGTCTGAAACCGCAGCAGGTGCACTGTTACCGCATCCTGTCATTACGGTCATGGCTGCTGCCATGGCAAGTCCGAGTACCTTTGTTACTTTCCTGTTCATAATATTTCCTCCGTTTTTTCTAAAGTTCTTTATCTTGGCAACAGTGCGGTTTTGTAATTCATTCCCGTGATATATACCACTATCAGGAAGAAAACTGCGCTGATCACCTGTGTTATTCCGTATGCTGCACTGGAATCAATCACTATCTCCAGAATGTCGTTCAGCAACATATATGAGAAGCCTCCAACCAGTGCGGCGTATATCCTGGATCTTGCGCCTCCCGATATTGGCATTCCTCCGAATACTATAGCTATAAAGATATTCATTCCTATACTTGAAGCCGTTGTCGTAGTGACCGAAGGGGTATACACAAGAGTAAGGAATGCTCCGAGTCCTATACCGATACCCGCCATAACAAAAGCCAGTATCGTGTATTTGTCGGCTTTGATGCCTGTAAGATATGCACAGAGGGGATTTCCTCCCACGAACTTCATCCTTCTTCCCGCCTTCGTGAACTCAAATACAAAGACTGAGACTGCAAAGAACAGCAAAAGAGTTGCTATCTTGAAGGGCATATTGTCAAAGGGCTTTACTACGCTGCTGGGAATGCTTATCCCACCCAGCGCTCCTCCGTTTACCGTAATTATCTGCGCAGATACAGCTGACAGTACGGACATCATCGCGACCGTGGTTACAAAGGCCGGTATGTGGAAGATTGAGGCCAGCACCGAATTGAGCAGCGAACACACAATTCCCGTAAGCAGTATCACCGCCATCAGCAGCACTATATTCTCTGTTCTGTTGTAGACCATTACTCCGAGAGTTGCCGAAAACAGTGTGGAAGCGCCAAGGCTTATATCAAAGGTTCCAAGGGTATAGATGAAGGTTGCTCCCGTTGCTACGATTGCCAAAACCAGCGCCTCATTGAACACAATCTTCAGATACATATCAAGTCTGTAACCCTTTGCATTAACCACTGTGCAGAAAACAAGAAAGAGCACCGCCAGCGCCGCCATGGGCAAAAGAGCTATGATATTCTGCCTGTTTATGATTTTCTTTATATTCATTTCTTTTGCCTCCTAGATCATGCATCCTATGATGTCGCTCTCGGACAGATCTTTACTCCGCTGAAATTCTCCTGTTATTTCACCGTTCTTCATGATAAGAACCCTGTCGCTCATCCCGATGAGTTCAGGAAGCTCTTCACTTATCATGAGAATGGCCTTCCCTTCGCTCTTAAGCTGTGACATAAGCTGATACATTGCCTGCTTGACACCGATGTCCACACCTCTCGTGGGGCAATCCAGTATCAGAATCTTACTGTCGCAACCTATCCATTTTCCAAAGACTACCTTTTGCTTGTTGCCGCCGGAGAGCTGGGCTACTGCCTGATCTCTTCCCGAGCATTTGATCCTCAGGGCATCTATCTGCGCGTCTACATATTTTCTTTCCGCGGACCTGGTTATAAGTCCCGCCCCGGATTTGAATATGTTCATTCCCGCAATCGCGATATTGTCCTTGATGCTGGCCTCAAGGCACAGGGATTTTCTGTCTCTGTCCTTGGATACATATCCTATCTTGTCAGTCATTGCGTTGTGGGGAGACTTTATCTGCCGCCCTTTTGGGGATATGACTGCGCCGCTCTCGGGTTTAAGCGCTCCGAACATAGCCTCTCCAAGTTCATGCATTCCGCAGTCCGCAAGTCCTCCAATTCCCAGGATCTCTCCGCAGTGAAGTGTCAGGGACACGTCCTTAAGTTTGTCCTTAAAGCACAGATTCTTTACCACAATGGCTTCTTCATCAAGGAAGCTGCAGCTAAAGTCCGGTCTGTAATAATCGCCCTCTATCTCTCTTCCTATCATGCTGGTCCTTATAAGTTCTTCATCAAATTCCTCTTTAGCGAAAGTTCTTATAAGATTCCCGTCCCTTAGGACTGTCAGGGTGTCGCAGACCTCCATTATTTCCACCAGATCATGGGAGATAAAAAGTACTGAACCGCCCTCTTTTTTCATCTTTTTCATGATGCCGTACATGATCTGTCTTCCGTCATGAGATAGTGCCGTGCTGGTTTCATCTATCACCAGGATCTTCGGCTTTTTAAGTATGACCTTGGCGATTTCCACCAGCTTCCTGTCCTGGAAGGAAAGGCTGTCCATCATATCCTTTCCGGAAATGGAGGTTATTCCTATATTGGAAAGGGCTCTGTCCGCTTCCTCGAAGAGTCTTTTTCTATCAACAAGGAGCCCCTTCTTAAACTTCTTCATCTCTGCCAGAAATATATTCTCCGCAACGGTGATCCCCGTTATTGTTCCACTCTCCTGAACCACCATTCCTATACCTTTATTCAAAGCATCGATCATGCTCTCGGGTTCCCAGGCGTTTCCTTCATAAGACATCTGCCCCGAGGTTGCTTTCTGCATTCCCGCCGCTATGGATGATATGGTGGATTTTCCAGAACCGTTCTCACCTATGAGACCTCTTATCTCACCGGGGTAAACCTCAAGGTCTACTCCGTTTAGAGCAGTCACACTTCCGAATTTTTTTGTTATGTTTTTCATTTCCAGAATCGGAGTATTCATAACTAATGAATCCTTTCTGTCTGAGGTATTGCTTGTTTATGGATTCATTATATTGAGCAAACGTCTTTTACATAATTCACATAATCGCTCAATTATATTGACTTATTATGATGAAAATATATTATTTCTGATACTAATATGAACTATTTTGACATTTACCTCTGTTAGGGGTATTATTTACCTGTTTTAACCGGACGTTCATTTAAGATAATAAGGAAATTAAAGATATGGATCACACAGCGGTAAAGCAGCACATATACGACATTACCGAAACTGAGAAATTTTACAGAGACTACTATCTTGCCGGAAAGGACAAAGACAGTCTGAGGGCTTTTCTTGATGGTCTTGATATGAAGCTTGTTCTTGACAGACACCTTCTGATTACCGAAAAGCCCGAGACAATCCCCGAGGTATTCGAAGATTCCTTCTTTTTCGACCTGTCAAATAATGACAGTATAGTGGTACAGAAGCACGAGAGATATTCACCGGCCATCGAGCACAGTCATACCTTTTTTGAGCTGAGCTATGTCTATGACGGCAAGTGCTCCCAGACCATCTCCGGAAGGACCATCGAGATGCGTACGGGAGATTTCTGTGTTATTCCTCCCGGGATCAAACACTCCATCAGCGTGTTTGACGACACCATAGTCATAAACATAATGCTCAGAAGGGATACTTTACATTCCATGTTCTATTCCTTCCTGAACACCCCGAATATACTCAGTTCTTTTTTCCTGAATAATATATATGCCAAGAAGGCCAACGACTATATCATGTTCCACACAGGCTCCGATGATGGCATAGCCACTTCCTTTATCTGGATGCTGACAGAATCCCTCAACAGACAGGAGTACCATTACCAGGCCATTACAAATACCCTGCTTCTTGATTTTTATCTGATAATAAGGAACTACTCGGAATCCGTTCAGATGCCGCTGTTTGACAGCCGCATAGATGTACAGCGATATGCCCTTATCCAGTATATTCAGGAAAATTACAAGGAGGTAACTCTCTCGGACCTCTCCGAGAAATTCCATTATTCCAACGAGTACACCTCAAGACTGATAAAAGAGCTTACGGGAATGACCTACACCGAGATCCTCAGGACCGTGCGAATAGAGCGAAGTCAGGATCTTCTTGCAAACTCCACCATGAGTGTTGCCACCATAGCTGAAGCTGTAGGATATGACACCACGGAGCACTATATCCGTCAGTTTAAAAAGCACACAAAAATGACTCCTTCCGCTTATCGAAAGGAGTCTGCATCCAGTAGGAACAGGTAAAAGACCTTACAGGAACTGGTTTGTTTGATCATGGTAATACTTTATTTTCTATTTTCAGCTAAGAAATCCTATATCTGAAATGATCGGAAGCTCTTTTGCCTTACCCATGCAAGCCCAGACAATAGCAACAATCTTGATCACACCAAGGATTGCTGCACATATACCTGTAACAAGCCATCCAAGAAATGGAATGATACTTGGGATAAGTATGATAATTGCTGATATAGAAATTCTAAGCGAGTTTCTTGCATGGAATCTTGTAAATGGAGTTCCGGCAATGAATGCTATAAGAACACCGATAATTCCAAAAAGATAAGCTGCAAGTGCAATGATCCTGTTGTCTGCAATATCCTGAGCATCAAACTCTTTTGTATGATCCTTAGGATCTGAGTAAACAAGTGGCTGCTGATATGGTGCCTGCCCAAAATTAGGTGTTGGCTGTGGCTGAGGTGTAGGCTGTGGCCCCTGCTGTGTGTTTGATGCCTGTGCATTCATATCCACGCTCTGAGCATTATCTGAAGCAGCCTGGGTATTTACCGCAACTGAGACACCACAATTGTTGCAAAACGCTGCGTCGTCAGCAATCTGATTACCGCAATTAGGACATGTTTTCATATTATTCTCCTCCAATCATCTTTTGTTGTCAGAATCGAATTGTCACAATGAAGATTTTTGGCTCTGACATTAATATAAATCAGGTGAGCACTATTTAAGCACTCACCTAATGATTTTACATTTTTATATGTATATTTTCAAGTTCAGAACTGTAGCAAAAAGACTGAGCAATTTGCCTTTTTAATGGCAGTACTTCTTTAAAGTATCTCTAACTGCTCCTGTTCCAGCCAAAAGCTCAAGGAAATATCCTACTATTCTGTCTGAAAGGCCTGCTGCCTCGAGGTCTGTTCCGAATATAGCAGCATTTTTAAGAAGAGGTAAAACAGCTGCCTTTACCTTATTTTCATCTGTCTCTCCAAGCTTAATATCTTTTACAAAGCTCTGAGCCTCCTCAAGAAGTGGATCAGGACTAGGCTCGAAGCTCTGGCCCTTATCGTCCACTCCCATAAGGTAACGAAGCCAACCTGCATGAACAAGTGGTATAAGTTTAAGGTCAGCAACGTTAAGTTTATCAGAAGCAAGATATGCCTTGATTGTTTCACCGAATCTGATGCCAAGCTTCTGTGAAGTATCGCATGCGATTCTCTGTGGTGTGTCAGGCATAAACTTGTTAGGGATACGCACATTTACAACAGTATCAATAAATTCCTTTGGCTTAATAACGCCAGGATCTGTAACAACAGGAAGTCCCTCTACATAACCTATTTCTTTTACAAGCTTAACGAGGTCTTCATCCTTCATCTCATCTGAAATCTTTGTATATCCAAGAAGACATCCGTAAACAGCAAGTGCTGTGTGAAGAGGATTAAGGCAAGTGCACACCTTCATTCTCTCAACCTTGTCAACTGTCTCCTTATCTGTAAAGATAACTCCAACCTTCTCAAGAGCAGGTCTTCCATTTGGGAACTTGTCCTCGATTACAAGGTATTCGCTCTCCTCAGCGTTAACAAAAGGAGCTACCCATGTTTTCTTAGATGTAACAACTGCTTCAAGTTCCTCAACACCGTCGTTCTTAAGGATTTCATTCACAGAGTCATCAGGTCTTGGTGTAATCTTATCGATCATTGACCATGGGAATGAAACAAGTGCTTCATCATGTACATAGTCAAGGAATCCAGCATCTGCTTTTCCGTTTTCTGTCCAGTTCTTGGCAAATGCATCCATAGCTGCATAGAGCTTGTCACCATTATGTGAGCAGTTATCTGTACTTACCATGGCAATCTTCTTTTTGCCTGCTGTATATCTCTCATACAAAAGAGCTGCTACCTTACCGATATAGCTCTGAGGCTTTTCAGGGCCATTTTCGAAATCTTCTTTTACTGCAGGAAGAGTCTCACCTGCTGGATTTACAAGGCTGTAACCTTTTTCTGTGATTGTAAAAGTACACATCTTAAGGCTGTCAGCTCTGAATATCTCTTTTAATCTGCTGAACTCTTTGTCATCGTTAGAATCAAGAATGCAGGACTCTGCGATACTTCCAATAACCTTCTTATCTACTGATCCGTCAGCTTTAAGTGTAACAAGGATAGAAAGGTTGTCGTGAGGTCTGTACATTTTCTCTACGATCTCATAATCAAA
>NZ_SVFW01000009.1:29230-90600 GCF_015056685.1 Butyrivibrio sp.
CCGTCAGCTTTAAGTGTAACAAGGATAGAAAGGTTGTCGTGAGGTCTGTACATTTTCTCTACGATCTCATAATCAAATCCCTCAACAACTGTAAGTCCCTTGTCATTCATTCCATCATCAAGCATTCTCTGAGCAAGATTTGCCTGAAAAGCTCTGAAGATGTTGCCTGCCCCGAAGTGTACCCACTCAGGCTCAGCTACTGTCTTCTTTATCATCTCATCTCTATCAAATTTTGGAAGTTCAAAGCCTTTTTCCTTCCAAACTGAATCATTCTTTATACTACTATCACATAATTTCATTGTTTTTCTCCTCATTTATAGTATAGTCAGCAACATCAACAATCCATTTTTTCGAAACTGTATATTGTCAGTTAATGAACATGCATATGCAGACTTGGCTGCCTTGAAAAACGTCGGTACTTAAGCTGCGTTTTTTGCAGCTTTATGTACCGCTGCGTTTTTCACGGAGTGAGAACGTCAGCCAAGCGCATATACATTTCATTTAACTGACTAACTGCGTCAAACTCCTCGTTGATGACTCTTCTCAATTGCTTCCCAAAGGCCGTTTATGTATGTTGCGCCAAGTGCTCTGTCGTATAAGCCGTAACCAGGCATTGCAACCTCACCCCAGATCATTCTTCCGTGGTCAGGACGGATAGGTCCGTCAAAGCCAGTCTCATAAAGTGCCTTAACTATCTCATACATATCAAATGTTCCGTCTGATGAAAGATGAGCTGCTTCCTCGAAGTTTGTAGGAGAAATAAACTTAAGGTTACGAACATGTGCAAAATGGATTCTTCCCTCTAAAGCTCTGATCATGTGTGGAAGATCGTTCTCAAGGCTTGTGCCGTAAGAACCTGAGCAGAATGTAACACCATTGTGTACATCATCTACAGCCTTCATGAGCTTTAAAATATTCTTTTCATTGTTGATGATTCTTGGAAGTCCGAATACTGACCAGGCTGGATCATCTGGATGAATAGCCATCTTAATGTCGTATTTATTACATACAGGCATGATAGCCTTAAGGAAATAAACGATGTTCTCAAAGAGCTTATCCTCATCGATTCCCTTGTAAAGCTCAAAGAGTTCTTTTACCTTAGCCATTCTTTCAGGTTCCCAGCCAGGCATAACTGTGCCGTTCATCTCACCTGAAATTGATTCAAACATCTTCTCAGGATCAATTGCATCAACTGCTTCCTGTGTATAAGCAAGAACTGTTGAGCCATCTGCTCTCTTTCTTGCAAGTTCTGTTCTTGTCCAGTCAAATACAGGCATGAAGTTGTAACATACCATGTGGATATCTTCTTTACCAAGATTCTCAAGTGTCTTGATGTAGTTATCGATATGCTTGTCTCTGTCTGCTGTTGCAGCTTTGATCGCATCAGATACGTTTACTGACTCGATTCCGGCAATCTTAAGTCCACCGGCCTCAACTTCATTTTTAAGAGCCTTGATCTCATCCTGCTCCCAGAGCTCTCCTGCCTGCTTATTATAAAGAGTTGTGATAACTCCATGTACTCCAGGGATCTGTCTGATCTGCCAGAGCTTAACAGTATCATAATCTGTGCCATACCAGCGAAGTGTCATCTCCATATTCTTTTCCTCCTATGGTGTATATCTAATATCCAATTTGTTCACAGGCGATGTCTGATTTATTATCACCTGAATTGACTTTCTTGATATATACACAATACTTTCATTTAAGAAAAAAAAGAATAGAATAACTTGTTTCCTATATTGCAAAAATTGTTATCCATGTTATTATGTACCTATGAAAAATAAACTCAGATCATCATTTAATTCAAGACAGTATATGATTTCCTCTGATTTTGAGGTGTTCTATTATCTGGACAGGGACTTTAAAACACTGAATCCCCATGCCCATGATTACTATGAGTTTTATCTTTTCCTGGACGGTGATGTCACCATGGAGATATTTAGAACTGATGGAGAGAAAGAGCACATCGATATGTACCCAGGGGATTTAATGGTCGTGCCACCGGGAATATCACATCACGCCATTATGCACACGTCAGACAAGGACTACAAGCGTTTTGTCTTTTGGATCAGCAAGGATTGCTGCAATTCCCTGATGCAGGAATCAGTTGATTATATGTACCTCATCCAAAAAGCTGAGGCTTTCCACAAGTATATTTATCACCTGGCTCCGGCCTCTTTTCACCTTGTTGAGTCCAAATTTTTGAGGCTTTTAGAGGAAAAATCCAGCGACAGATACGGAAGCGGCGCCATGAGCCATCTGTGCCTCTGCGACCTGATCCTTACTATCAACAGAATTGTATACGATGACGATCATATCCAGAGTGGCAATGATGAACTGGCTCTTTTCCAGAATATCCTTTCATACGTTGAGAGTAATCTTGAGGATACCCTTTCACTTGATGATATTGCAGGACAGTTTTTTGTAAGCAAGTACTACGTTGCCCATTTATTCAAGGACACTCTTGGAATTTCACTTCATCAGTACATAATAAAAAAGCGTCTGGCAGAATGCCGAAACGCTATAATAAGCGGTGCCAGTATCACCGGCACCTATGAGAAATTCGGTTTTAGGGACTACTCCAGCTTTTTTAAGGCTTTTAAAAAGGAATATGGAATGTCGCCCAAGGAGTATCAGAATCTGTCAGCCCTCGACATAACTTCTTTCCATGAAGGTGAAAAGACATAATACCCTATCATGCACAGCATTCCAAAAAGGAAAGAAATTGGGAAGCAGACCATAATATATGTTCCGTCGAAATACCTGTTTATCAGATAAGCGCTGGGAATTCTCACTGCCCATAACATCATAAGGTTAATGAGGGTTGTATATCTGACATATCCAAGTCCGTTTACAATATTGGAAATGCAGTTAAATACGGCATAGCACCACTGGGACAGCAGTATCACCACAACGTATCTTCCCGCATACAAAAGAACCATCTCATCCTGTGAAAAGAATCTTAAGATAGGCATTCTGAACGAAATCGCCATAAGTCCGAAGGAAAGCGTCAAAAGTCCTGAAACAGCAGGAATCTTTATATATCCTTCTCTTAATCTTCTATAATTTGCGGCTCCATAGTTTTGTCCCGCAAATGTGGACGCGGCTGACGACATAGCAGTAATGGCTATATTAGTGAGTCCTGTTATCCTTCCTGCCACAGAAGCTCCGGCCATAAACTGCCTCCCCTGCTCATTTACCAATATCTGCAGTGCCATATGTCCAAATGAAAACAATGAATTATTAAGACCGATTGGAAGTCCTATTGTAAGAATAGCCTTTAAGTCATGGCTATTAAAACTTCTTGGAAAAACAGTAAATTCAAGCTCCTGAAACTTTTTCCTGATATATACTATACTAACGCTCCAGGATAAAAACATGGCTATACTCGTGGCAGCAGCTGCTCCTGCAACGCCAAATCCAAAACCTGCAACAAAAGCCAGATCAAAAACTATATTGGTAATTCCTGAAACTATCAAAAACCACAGGGATGCTGCACTATCGCCAAGTCCTCTAAGGATTCCGGCATTCATGTTATAGCCGATATTTCCCAATGCTCCCAGAAAAACAAGCCTCGTATAGATAAGAGCCTCATCCCATACATCCGCCGGTACATGCATAAACTGCAGGATTGCAGGTGCCAGGATCCATCCAATTATAGCAATGGGTATGCCGCTGAAATAAACAAGTACAATGGCTGTAGCAGATAAGTCTTTTACCCTGTCCATCCTGCCTGCGCCAATACTCTGGGAGACCAAAATAGATACTCCTGCTCCGATCCCCAGAAAAATACACAGCAAAACTTCCACTGGCTGTGAGCTTGTCCCAACAGCAGCAAGCGCACTGTCTCCGCAAAAATTACTTACAACAAGGGTATCAACTGTCGTATACATCTGCTGCAGAATGTTGCCAATTACAATAGGCACGGCAAAAAGAAGCACATTTTTCATTATGCTTCCTGAAGTCATATCTATCTTTGAACTTTTTCTTTTAGATACAGAATTTGTCATATTAATATCATCGTACTTAAAATAATAATTTTCTTATCTGAAATTTCCGAATTCATTGCAAAAATAATCTTTTTATGTCATATTGGATTGTATATTGAAACTTAGGAGAATGGCTATGGCTCTTCCACTTCCAAAAGGAAAACAGATAACAGTTGCCTACAGAGAAATCTCATCTGATTACGAAATGCCTTCAATGGAGGTAGCTTCTGATCACTATTCACTTGGCTTTATGATCAAAGGTGACAGGCGTATATTGACTCCTAAAATGAATTTCACGCTTCATGCAGGTTACATAGGAGCCATGCGCCCCTATATATATCACAGAACAATACCTGCTTCTGATTCAGAATATGTCAGCATTCTCATTAAGTTTTCTCCGGATTTTGTGGCAGACATGACAGATACTCTCGGTCCACAAATTATGGAAAAAATATTCAGATATCCACCAATTTCTTTTTCCGATGGTGACAGAGAAAAAATCTTCTCTTTGGCAAGAGAAATATATGAGTTGTACAATGAGATTGAAGAACAGGGGCTTGATATGTCTGAAGGCTCAATTTCCAGATACCGCCTCCAGAACCTGTTGACCTATATTCTTCTCGAGGTATATGACAAAGGCCATTTTGACAGCAGCAAGGCAACAATCCACGAGAGTGAGCTTACTGAGCCCATCATGGAAGCTGTATATTATATAGAAAAAAACTACATGAAGCCTTTGAAGATAGAAGAAGTCGCCCGTATTTCTGGCTACTCTGTCTCATACTTTTCACGTATTTTCGCCAGGCAGCTTGGATCCGATTTCACAGAATACCTGTGCATCACAAGG
Source organism: Butyrivibrio sp. (assembly GCF_015056685.1). Taxonomy (GTDB): domain Bacteria; phylum Bacillota; class Clostridia; order Lachnospirales; family Lachnospiraceae; genus Butyrivibrio. The sequence continues at coordinate 34,067 of NZ_SVFW01000009.1, forward strand.
CTAAAACATGTACAGAACATGCTGCTGACTACCAATAAGTCTGTGATGGAAATATCCTTAGAATGCGGTTTTTCCTATCCGGGTAACATGACCAGCAGCTTCAAAAAAGAATTTGGCATGACACCTCTACATTTCAGAAAACAAAATACAAAACTATAACCCTAAGAAAGGTGAAGAAAATGGAATACATTGAAAATGATTTATTAAAGATTGGCATAGCTACTCACGGAGCAGAACTCAGTAGCATTTTCGACAAGAGAAGGAACAGAGAAATGCTTTGGCAGGCAGATCCCGCATTCTGGAACAGACATGCACCGGTTCTTTTCCCAATTGTTGGTAATGTAAATAAAGGAGTATTTAAGTACAAGGGAAAAGAATATCCAATGTCTTCCCACGGTTTTGCCAGAGATATGGACTTTGAGCTTCTGACAAAAACTGAAAACTCTATCAGTTTCGTCCTCAGATCAGATGAGGAAACAAAAAAGAAATACCCTTTTGATTTTGAGCTTGTCATTACTCATGTTCTTGATGGCGATACGATTAAAGTTCAGTGGGAAGTAAAAAATCCATCAGACAATGAGCCTCTGTATTACTCAATTGGCGGTCATCCTGCATTTAACTGCCCTATCTACGATAATGAAAAGAGAACTGATTATAAAGTTAAGTTTTCCAAAAATAGCTTAAAATATTCTCTTATAATCCAGGAAACAAGAGAAGTTGACTTTGAAAATCCAAGCACTCTTGAATTAAAGGATGGATACCTTGATATCGATGCACATCTTTTTGATAAGGACGCGCTTATTTTCGATGATTACCAGGTAGATGAGATCAGCCTCTGTACTCCTGACGGCAAGCCTTATATTACAATGAACTGCAAGGGCTTCCCAAGTTTTGGTCTTTGGTCAAAGGAAAATGTTGAAGCAAGATATGTATGTCTTGAGCCATGGATCGGACGCTGCGACAACAAGGGCTTTGATGGTGAGCTTCCTGAGAAATACTGTGAACAGCACCTTGGTCCAAAGCAGTCCAGAAAGACTGAGTACACAATTAAGATAAGTTAATCTATATCATATAAAAAAGTCAGAAGACAATTTTCGTGTCTTCTGACTTTTTTATTATCTACTCTTCTAATCTAAAAGATCAATCATCAAGATCAAGGAACTCAAACTCGAAATCGTCATCATCACCGATAAAGTTCTTTGCTCTGCGACGTGGTGATTCCTCCTGAACATCATCTCTTCTTGAGACTCTGTCTTCTGCCTCTTCCTGTGCCTGACGGATGCGTCTTGATGCACGTTCCTCAGATCTTCTGTCCGTACGCTCGTCACTATCATCTCTTCTTGAGCGTCTTGCCTGTCTGTCATCTTCAGCATTTCTTCTGGCAGCTCTGTCATCTGAATTTCTTTCAGGTCTTACTGTTCTCTCATCATCAGAATTTCTTCTTGATGGTCTGTCAGCCCTTGCTGCTCTCTCATCTGTAGCTCTTTCATCTCTTGAAGGACGAACTGTTCTTCCTTCGTTTTCTTTTCTTGAAGAGTCTTCTACATTTCTTCTAAATGATCTGCGAGCAGGTTCTTCGTCCTCGTCACCTCTTGCTCTTCTTCTGGCTACAGGAGCATCCTCATCCTCTTCATCATCTCTTCTTCTCTTATCACTTGATGAATAGCGATCATACTCTTCATCTTCGTCTTCATCCTCATAATACAAGGAATCTCTAAGCTTAAGAGCAAGAATGATAAGTGCGATAACAAGTACTGCTATAGCAATGCCAAGAGCGATGATAACGGTCTTGTATGTGCTGGCCTGCTTTGTAAGAGTTGGTACTGACTCAGCTACTTCTATAAGCTGTTTAACCTGTACTCTCTGACCTTTCTCATAGTCATAGAGATACCATACATCATCTTCATACTTAAGTTCAAAAGAACCATCGCCTACCTGAGTTGTTGTCTCTTCGGCAGGAGCCTCTGTCTCAGCAGGAGTTTCTGTAGTTTCTCCCTCGCCGCCTTCAGCGCCTTCAGCGACTTCAGCGTTCTCACCTTCAGCATTTTCTGTTGTTACCTCAGTTTCAGCAGGTGCAGTCTCTACAATATTTACAAGATCACTTCTTACAAAACCTGTCTTGCCACTGTCTCCATAAGTGATCTGATACCATGTCTTACTATCTGTGCCTGTTGCCTCACCTGTAATAGTAACTGTATCACCCTTAGTAAGGTTTCCTACCTGATCATAGCCTGTGCCTGCACCTGAACGAACTTTACAGTTATCAACTGCTGTAGCACTCTTCTGATCTGTAGCTGTTACTGTTGTTGCAGGAAGTGATGCTGCTGCAGCATTTGTCTGGCTTGTTGTGGATGTAGTTGTTGTTGTAGCTGTGCTGCTATCTGTTGATCCATTCTTTTTAACAAGATCACTTCTTACATATCCGTACTCACTCTTGTTGACTCTGATCTTGTACCAAACATAGCCTGAAGCATCTGTTGCTTCATCTACAATTTCAATTGTGTCCCCAATCTTTAAGCTTGAAACCTGGGTTGCTGTAGTACTGGCTGATTCTCTTACCTTTACATTATCCTGGCTGACTGTACCTGTTGTTTCAGTATAGGCAAAAGCCTGAAGACCAGTTCCGGCAAAAATAACCACGCAAGCAATCAGTGAAAGTAGTACATTGCCAATTCTCTTTCCCTTATTGTTTTTCATTTTACCTCCTTCGCGTCATCGATAGCCTTTCCAATATCATGACGCATATACTTGTTTTCAAAGCTAACCCATTCTGTAGCCTCATAAGCCTTTTTACGGGCCTCTGCAAGTGTATCGCCCTTAGCTGTTATGCCAAGAACTCTTCCACCATTTGTGACTATCCCCTCTGAAGTAGCTTTGGTTCCTGCATGGAAGCAGTAGTAGCCTTCTTTACCCTTGAAATTCTCAAGGCCGGTGATAAGCTTTCCTTTCTCATAGCTGACAGGATAACCTTCGCTTGCAAGGACAACACATACTGCAGCTTTATCCTCAAATTCAAGGTCTGTTTCAGAAAGTTTACCATCAATACATGCATTAAACACATCTATTATATCAGTTTTAAGTCTTGGAAGCACCACCTGAGCTTCAGGGTCTCCAAATCTTGCATTGTACTCCAAAACCTTTGGGCCATCCTCTGTAAGCATAAGGCCAAAGAAAATAACTCCCTTGAACTCTCTTCCTTCGCTGGCCATAGCCTCTACAGTCTTGCCATAGATATGCTCACGGCAAAATTTATCAACCTCTTCTGTATAGAAAGGACTAGGAGAAAAATTGCCCATTCCACCGGTATTTAAACCTGTATCGCCATCTCCTGCTCTCTTATGATCCTGCGCAGATGACATAAGCTTATAAGTCTTTCCATCAACAAATGAAAGGACTGATACCTCTCTTCCTGTCATGAATTCTTCGATAACCATGTGATTTCCGGCATCTCCGAATTTCTTATCCTGCATGATCTCTTTTACGCCAGCCTCTGCCTCTTCATAATTCTGGCAGATAAGAACTCCCTTTCCGAGTGCAAGGCCATCAGCTTTAAGAACAATAGGAAACTTCGCATTCTTAAGATACTCAATAGCTTTTTGAGGGTCGTCAAAAGTCTCATATGCAGCAGTAGGGATACCATACTTCTTCATAAGGTCTTTTGAAAAAGCCTTACTTCCCTCAAGGATAGCTGCGTTCTTCCTTGGTCCAAATACTCTTAAGCCTGCTGCCTCAAAAGCATCAACAATACCGCCAACCAAAGGATCATCCATACCGATAACAGTAAGATCGATCTCTTTTTCCTTAGCAAAAGCTACAAGCTTGTCAAACTCCATTGGAGTGATAGAAACGCACTCTGCGAGCTCCGCAATACCGCCATTTCCAGGCGCACAATAAATCTTATCAACCTGAGAGCTTCTTGAAACAGCTTCTGCTATAGCGTGCTCTCTTCCGCCTCCACCAACAATCAAAACCTTCATCCTAAAATACTCTCCTCATACCCTTCAATAATGACTTTGCCGTCTGCAACCTTAACCCTGTTATTAGCAATAAGGTCAATAGCAAGAGGCATTATCTTCCATTCAGCCTGTTCCATTATGCGTCTCTGCAGCGACTGCGGAGTATCATCATTTCTCACATAAACTGCCTTCTGCAAAATAATCGGTCCTGTATCTGTTCCTTCATCCACAAAATGAACGGTGGCGCCTGAAACCTTTACGCCTCTCTCAAGGACCTTCTCATGAACCTTAAGTCCATAGTATCCTGTTCCACAAAAAGACGGAATAAGTGACGGATGTATATTGATAATCCTGTTCTTAAACTCTTTTACAACAATCTCAGGAATAACAACAAGACAGCCTGCAAGGACAATAAGATCCGGCTCAGCATCCTTTAATATCTGCAAAAGAGCTTCATTAAACTCCGCTCTGTTTTCGAACTCCTTAGGGCTCTTTACAACGTAAGGAATACCTGCTTTTTTTGCTCTTTCTATTGCATAAGCATTGGGGTTGTTGCTATACACAAGGCAAATTTCCGTATTTGTGATCTTTCCCTCAGCTATCCCGTCGATGATTGCCTGTAAATTGGTACCTCCTCCGGATACCATGACTGCAATTTTCATATGTACTCCACCACACTCTTATTTGTTATACAAGTTCAACTTTTCTCTCGCCGGCCTTAGTCTCGCCTACAACCCAAGCTTTATCTCCTGAAGCTTCAATAGCTTTAAGAGTCTTTTCCACATCGCTTGGATCAACTGCAAGTACCATACCAAGTCCCATGTTGTATGTGTTGTACATCATCTGTTCTTCAATTCCGCCCTTTTTCTGCATAAGTGTGAAAATAGGAGGAATGTCATAGCTGTCTTTTTTAACAACTGCTGTTATGCCTTCAGGAAGCATTCTTGGAATATTCTCGTAGAATCCGCCGCCTGTAATATGGCTGCAGCCCTTGACCTTAACTCCGGCATTCTTGATGGACTTCATCATCTTTACATAGATTCTTGTAGGAGTTAATAAAGTCTCTCCAAGAGTTGCACCGAGTTCATCATAATATGTATCAAGGCTTTCTTTTGTCATATCAAAAACCTTACGAACAAGTGAAAAACCGTTGCTGTGTACTCCGCTTGAAGCTACGCCGATAAGTGTATCACCGGCTTTGATGCTGCTTCCGTCTATCATATCCTTACAATCAACAACACCAACAGCAAATCCTGCTACGTCGTACTCATCTTCCGGCATAAGTCCTGGGTGCTCTGCTGTCTCACCACCGATAAGTGCTGCATCAGACTGTTTGCATCCTTCTGCAACGCCCTTAACAATTGCAGCGATCTTCTCAGGAATGTTTTTGCCACAAGCTATATAGTCAAGGAAAAACAGTGGCTCGCCGCCTGCACAGGCAACGTCGTTAACGCACATTGCTACTGCATCAATTCCGATTGTGTCATGTTTATCTAAAAGAAAAGCAAGTTTGATCTTGGTACCAACTCCGTCTGTTCCTGACAAAAGAACCGGATCTTCCATGTTCTTTATATCTTTTAAGGAAAATGCTCCCGAGAACCCACCAAGTCCTCCAAGTACTTCAGGTCTCATAGTCTCCTTAACGTAAGCCTTCATAAGCTCCACAGACTTGTAACCTGCCTCGATGTCAACGCCAGCTTTCTTGTAATCCAGTGCCATAATAAAACTCCTCTTTTTCTATAATTTTATCTGTAAAAATAAATTAGTAATTCTTGTATCCGACTTCCTGAAGATGCTCATCTTTTTTAACAACGCTGTCCTTCAGTGAAGCTGTATATGCTTTCAATTTATTAAGAAGTTCTGTATCTGATGTAGCCAAGATCTTGGCTGCAAGTATTCCTGCGTTAGCGCCGCCATTTATAGCAACTGTAGCTACAGGGATCCCTGTTGGCATCTGAACAATGCTATATAGAGAATCACGGCCTCCAAGTGAAGTTGTATGCATAGGTATTCCTATAACAGGCATTGGAAAAATTGCTGCGCACATACCCGGAAGGTGTGCTGCCATTCCCGCTCCTGCAATGATTACCTTAAAGCCCTTTTCTTCAGCAGTCTTAGCATACTCAAAGAACTCATCAGGTTCTCTGTGCGCTGAGATGATACGCATCTCATAAGATATTCCGAGTTCTTCGAGAATATCTGCTGCTTTTGCCATTACCGGCATGTCTGAGTCACTACCCATTACAATTCCAACTTGTGCCATATAAATCCTCCATTTTGTCTTTTATATATCCAGTAAACAAAATGATATTTTTTTGTTTACTATAACATAACACAATATATTGTGCTACATTTTCCTCTTTAACCCTTAATTGGTATATTGAGCTCTTCAGTACCCGGAAGAACGAATTCTCCGTTCGAAATGATAACGATTCCTTCTCCGTTTTCTTTTACTGCCCTGATTTCTCCAAGTTCATCATATGGAATGGTTATATCAGTATGACAGCTAAAGTAAGCTTTATCCGGATCAGTCTTTCTATTCAAAGAGATCTCGTTATCTCTTGCTATAATGCTCTTTCCATCTGGGTTGTAAGTGATATTGTCTTCTTCATGGGAATAACATGTATCACCAACGGCAAAATGAGGTCCCGTCTTTTCAGCTATAAGGATTGGTAACTTATCCGCTATAGAATAGTCCCTCGCGATTTGGTATGCAGTTGTATTAGTTCCGATGGCAAACTCTCCAATGGGAAGAGTCTTATGATTAAAAAGAATATTGTCACTAATATACTTTTTGTTTTCTTCATCGGATTCAAAGTTTGAACAATTATAATCTTTTATACATCCATCTTCGAAAGTGATCTCAAGATTCTTAAAGAAAAGTCCCTCCAGATAAACTCCCGATACATGGAGCGTTCCATTGGTTCCCTTGAGAACAGGCGATGTAAACACCTCTCCAACAGGGATATTGACGTCGGCAACACAATTTTCGAAGTTGGTTTCATGAGCCTTGTCTTTTAACTCATGAAGCATGACCTTCATATCTGTCCTGTTGCCGTTCATGCCCTTAACTTCAACGTAAACAGCTTCATCAAGCGCATCTATGATCTTCTGTTGGATATTCTGATACAGCTTATAATCAAGTGTATTTATCTTAACAACTTCATTGAAGATCTCCGGGAAATTTGGCCCAATTTCAGGAACAGGGAAAGCAATGATGGTAAAGCTTCTTTCCTTTCCTATTATGTATTCGTTCATAATAAGACTGTTCTGGATCTTGAAGTCACTTAAAAGCTTTTTCTGAGTATCGCTGTAGTGAACAGCATCCTTTTTAGGAACAGGTGCAAAGGGCTTTTCTCCGAAGGTCTCGATAACAGCCGGGCCTCCAAAAACCTTAGCTTCCTTTTTATACTTTTCACCTGCAGCTCTCATGGCTTCAAGCCTTCTGGTAACAAGCGCTCCATCAAGATAAAGAGCATCGTCATCTTTATGGTCATAGTCAAACTGCTTATTGGGAACTGCTCCTGTATATCCTGACCTTCTGGCACTTCCAAGCATTGTAAATACTGACATGTTAGCCCTATAAATACTGGACTGTAGACCTATTTCTTTAAAATTGGAAACAGCTTTTTTTACTATTCTCTCAAAACCAAGCTCATAAACAATAGCCGCAGTCTTCTTGATAGTAATGTCCTTGCCTGTCATGGCAAAGCCTATGCGATACCCTTCTGTATAAGTAGTTGCAAGCTTATCAATTTCTTCCTGCGAAAGAGTATTCAGATGCTCCGCAGTCTTAAGCTCATTGTCTGTAATATACTCTCCGAATTTATACAAATAACGAAGATCAGTAAGATCACTTTTCATAATGATGTCTCTTGCAAAATCTGACTCAGGAGCCACCATCTGTGCAAATCTTATGCACCTTTCTTCCTCAGCATAATCGCTGTAAAACCAGTACATTATTTGTCTGATAGCTTCATATTCAGGAAGCTTTCCTGCCTCACAGGAAGAAGCAAAAGCTCCATATACTTCCAAAAACAGCTCGGCTCTTATGACCATATCAAACAGGTTATGCTCAAACGCGCTTGGAATCATTGAGCGGATCTCAAAGTAAAGACTTGATAATATCTTTCCAAAGTCTTCTCCAAGTTTTTGAACAGCTACCTCAGGATTTCCAAAAGAACTGTCATAATGCTCAGGGAGAATATCCTCGTAAAGAGCTTTGTTTCTTTTGCCAAGCTCTTCCATAGAGTCTTTCTCAAGGCCTCCGTCAATCGACCATTTCAGCGTATCATCCATCATCTCAATAAAGCCTGAAACGGTTCTGAAATACTCGTCAAACTCCGGTCTGCCCAGATTTTCATTTTTTATTTCTTTTATTCTTGAAACTGCAAGCTGATATCTTTCACCGATCATTTCGCTGTCAGTTGTAAATTCGTAGTAAAGTTCCTCACTCATTCTTTATCCCAATCCCAAAACTAAAATAAACACAACAAAAAGGAAGGCTACTAGGTTTAGTGCTATTCCAAGATTTGGAAAAAGTTTAAAAATGTCTTTTTCAAATCTGGATCTGATACCAAGCACCAGCCCTATACATGAAAATATCGCCGCAACAAAAGCCGCTGCGGCGTATCTCATAATAGCCTGCCCACCATTTACATATGAAAAATAAACCGAAAGAGAAAGCGCGGTCACAGAGAGTACACCAAGAACAGTAGACATTATCCCCTTTTCAGGATGTCTATTATCTGTAAACATATACCTGTCTCTGACCGGTTCAAGTTTTTTTATCTTTAATCGAAAAGAACTCTTTTTACCCATTTGATGCTTAAATAATAACTCTCTTTCTGCTTCCAAGGAGCTTAGCTCCACTTATGATAAGAAGCACCCCGACTGCAATCCCCGCAATAATGGAAATTATGCCAAAGGCTATATTAAGTGCCCCTGTACCTCCAAGTACCTTATATGTATGTTCGTCCATTTGACCCTCCTCATATTGCCTGCACGCTGCAAAGATTATTTTGCACCGTACTCTGCATAATACTCATCAATAGCTTTCTTGATATCTTTTGTGATAACAACTTCACCATCGATCGGTCTGTTGTACAGATAGCTTACAACATCATCCATCTTAACAATAGAAGATGCGCTGAAACCATATCTCTCTTTTATCTCATCAAGAGCACTTGCGTCAGAATCCTGACCCTTCTCCTGTCTGTTAAGAGATACCATAAGGCCAACAATATCACAATCTGCCTGTTCCTGAATGATCGGTACAGTCTCTTCAATTGACTTTCCTGATGTTGTAACGTCCTCGATGATAAGAACTCTGTCTCCGTCTCTAAGCTTAGAGCCTAAAAGAATTCCCTTATCGCCGTGGTCCTTGATTTCTTTTCTATTGGAACAATATCTGATCTCTCTTCCATAAAGTTCACTGATTGCCATGCTTGTGGCAACAGCAAGTGGAATACCCTTATATGCAGGTCCAAAAAGAACATCGAACTCAAGTCCGAATGTATCATGAATAGCTTTGGCATAGTAGTTACCAAGCTTTTTAAGCTGAGATCCGGTTACATAAGCGCCGGCATTCATAAAGAATGGTGACTTACGTCCACTTTTCAAAGTGAACTCTCCGAACTTAAGAACATTACTGTCAACCATGAATTCTATGAACTCTTCCTTGTATCTTTCCATACCCTGGTCTCCTTTGAGCAACATTTTAAGATTACAAAAATCACTAGTAGATTATAACACCTAAGTACTGTATGTACAATTTGCAATTTATCTGTTTGCAAGTGCATCAGCAATATCTTTTTTCATATCAAGAACAGCAGCCCTTGCAGCTTCTCCGACCTTGCCGTCGTTAAACTGCTGATAGTTCTCACTCTTCCAGGCAGCAATGATTCCGCGTGATGAGTTTACAATAGCGCCAAGGCCATCTTTATTAAAGAAATGAACAAGATCTTTTCCTTTTCCGCCCTGAGCACCATATCCCGGAACAAGAATATAGGCATGAGGCATGATCTCTCTTAAAACTTTGCCCTGCTCAGGATATGTAGCGCCAACTACTGCTCCAACATTACTGTATGAACCATCCATTGAATCAAGTCCCCATTTTTCAACCTGTTCTCCAACAAGCTCATACAAAGGTCTTCCATCAATTATCCTGTCCTGGAACTCTCCGCTTGAAGGATTTGATGTCTTTACAAGTACAAATATACCTCTGTCTTCAGTATTGCAGACCGAAATAAAAGGCTTCACACCGTCGGAACCAAGATAGGGATTAACGGTAGCAAAATCTTCGTCAAATCCTCTAAATACCTTGTCACCAATCTTGACTGAGCCAAGATGGCCAACAGCGTAAGCCTCTGATGTGGAGCCAATATCTCCTCTTTTTATATCGCCAATTACTAAAAGACCTTTCTCCTTACAGTAATCTACAGTTTTCTTAAATGTAACAAGTCCGGGAAGTCCAAGTTCCTCATACATTGCAATCTGAGGTTTAACCGCCGGAACCAGATCATAAATGTTATCGATGATCTCTTTGTTGAACTGCCAAAAAGCCTCTGCAGCCCCTTCTAAATTTTCTCCTTTTTCCTCAAAACATCTCTTTTTGATATTATCAGGAACGAAATTAAGTTTGGGGTCAAGTCCCACAACAATTGGTGCAGCTGTCTTTTCAATTCTGTCAATAAGCTTTGATATCATTTGATCATTTCCTTTTTTGTTATTTATCATTTACGGCTTCGCAAGAAGTCGTCGATAGCACCTGTAAGCTTTTCTTTAGGCATAGATTTAAGAAGGTATTTCTCAGGTTTGAGATTGACTACCTTCATAACGCTTTCCTTATCATCTTTTGCTGTAAGGAAAATAACAGGAGTGTGTTTAAGTTTTGAATTACCCCTGATCTCTTTGAGCACCTCAGGTCCACTCATAACCGGCATTTCATAATCCAGAAGAATAAGATCCACAGGATTCTGTGCCAGGAAAGAAAGTGCGATCTTACCTGAGCTTGCCATGTAAACATGATACTTGACCGACAGCCATGTCTTCATCATTCTGAGCATGGTACCGTCATCATCTATTATTAGAATCTTTTTTCTTAAACTCTCATCAACTGCGCTGTATTCTACCACAGAGTCAAGATGTTCCGCAAGAAGCTTTACATCCAAAGGTCTAAGATATGTCTCCTGAACCTTCTCTTTGGCGATATAATTAAGAGCAAGAGTCAGCTCATCTCTGTTTCCGATAAGATAAAGCATGAAACGCTCTGTATCAATAGCTTCATTAAGATATTTGAAAAGGTTCACGTCGTCCATGGTCATGTCGCCAAGGTACAGAAGATAGATGCTTGGTTTATCTTCTACTTCCTTTATTGCTTTTTCATATGGCGCAACACTTATAACTTCATAATCTTCTTTCTGAAGACCTACAACAATGGCATTAACCATGAAACTCTTGGTATGTCCAATCAGGAATGCTTTCTTTTCCATATCAGTTCCTTTCGATTTTCCGCTTTCTATTACAGTATATTCAAAAGCCCATCTCTGTCAACCGCTCCCATAAGGCGCTTAATTTCGCTATGTTTTGAAGCATACTCCTGTGGAATGCGATAGTCTTCAAGCATTTTCATTATGTCATCAGCACTGTCAAAATATGATGCAGAAACAAATTCTTTTATGGAAGCATATGCGCTCTCAAGCTCAGAGGCATCTATTTCAGGTTTATCATTATCTTCTTCCTGAGTAAGCGAAGAAAGCTTTACGTTATAACTTCTATAAAGATTCAAAAGCTCAGGAGTCAGTTTCTTTATTTCCTCTATGTTCTCGTCATTGCCGCACTGTTCAAGATATTCAGCCTTATCAGCAAGGTCTATCGCGCCAATTGCCCTGGCCGAGCTCTTTAGTCCATGAACATAGATGGTATAGTTCTTGATATTTCCCTCAGCCTCGTATCTTTCAATAAGACCAGACCTCTCATCAATAGCAAGTTTGAAATCTTTCATTACTTCTTTTGCCACATCAGCAGAACCGCACCTTGCAATAGCTGTCTCTATATCTATGCCGCTGACTTTCAGGATATCCTGCATAGCCTCTTTATCCGTTTCTTTTTCTTCTTCCTCATTTGAAACGAAGTCATTGTCACCCGGTCTTGAAACCTTGAAAGATGGCAGGTAACTCATTATCATGTCTTCGAGTTTTATAGGATCTACAGGCTTTGACATGTAATTGGTGAAGCCTTCCTTGAAGTACATCTCTCTGGATCCCGATACCGCATTGGCTGTAAGCGCAATTACCGGAGTCTTCTTGTTGAGATTGCCGCTAAGCTCCTCCATTGCATGGAAGGTCTGAATACCATCCATCTCAGGCATTCTGTGATCCAAAAAGATAATGTCATATCTGTTTTTGGTCACAAGATCAAGGGCCTCCATTCCACTGGTTGCAGTATCAACAACTATCTGAGTCTTCTTTAGAAGTCCCTCTACAACCGTCAGGTTAGTCCTTGTGTCATCAACAACAAGTATCCTTGCATCAGGCGCATGGAAGGTTTCATGGTAATCATGAGTATCCTTTACCGCCTCATTGTAAGCCTCACTGAAATTACCGATAGGCTCCATATCCACAACTTTTTGAGCTATAGCAAAAGAAAACTCGGATCCTTTTCCATACTCACTTTTTACTTTGAGCTCTGAATCCATCATGGACAAGAGGCTGTTTACAATGTTGATTCCAAGTCCGGAGCCTTCTATTGTCCTGTTTCTCTTTTCATCAATTCTTTCAAAAGCTCCGGAAAGCTTATCAATATCCTCTTCCTTGATTCCAATTCCGGTGTCAGTTACCTTTACTTCAAGAAGAATCTTGTTTTCATCATAGGCATCCTCTGGATTTTCAGCCTCAATGTTCTTATAAGTAATATCAATGGTAACGCTGCCCACTTCGGTATATTTTATAGCATTCGTAACAATATTGATGATGCACTGTTTTATACGAACCTCATCACCATAAAGAACATGTGGGATTTCTTCTTCAACATTTACGATCATCTCAAGGTTCTTCTCAACAGCCCTGACTCTTGCCATATTGACGACGTCATTGATAAGAGACCTGAGTTCGTACTCAACAGGGATTATCTCCAGTTTTCCTGCTTCTATCTTGGAAAAATCAAGGACATCATTAATTAGCGCCAAAAGAGTCTTACCTGAACTCTGAATGTCTTTTGCATACTGGATCACAGTACTGTCGTTTGATTCCCTGAGTATCATCTCATCAAATCCAAGAACTGCATTAATAGGAGTTCTGATCTCATGAGATATGTTTGAAAGGAACCGCGATTTAGCCTCATTGGCGCTCTTTTCGATATTCAGCTGATCCTCTATACTCTGCCTTGTTTTTACAAGTTCAATGTATTCCATCAATCTGTATATAGTCAGGTCTACAGCGTGGTATAATTCTTCGATTTCATCGCCGGTGCTTATATGCAGATCATGAACTTCCTTCACATTCGCATTAATATCGATATCATTGGAGTTATAGATTTCCGTGACAGCCTTGGATAAACTCCTTATAGGTCTTGCGATTCTGCGCTGGGCATATCTGTTAACAAATAATGCAAGTGGAATTACTATAATCGAGATAAGCATGGCAAGCTTCACACCAAAGGCTGTACTTCCAAGCTGATATCCATTAGTCTCAAGTTCCTCAGTGCTTGCGATAACATCATCCATCATAGTGATACTTACTCTGCTCTCAAGCATCTCAGCATTGGAGACATCGCGCCATCTTTCATCAATAGCAGAGTTTTCCGCAGTACTCTCAATGGATTTCACCTTCATTGTAGGTATAAGGGTATTTGATGCCAGTTCTGCTGAAAAGCCAAGAACAATGGCCTCGAACACGATAATCTGCATGACTACCGCGCCAATCTTGGATTTTCCTTCAACCTCGTATCTCTCATCTTCATCAAGAATTGAAGGATCCACGTAATACTTTCCATTTCCAAGCTTTAGCTTTTTTTCTGTGGGCATGAACCTGAAAAATGCATACACTATCAGACACCCGATAAAACACCCCGGTGCCTCATTAAAAAAGAAATATACATGTTTAAGTCCTGAAAAATCTGCCAGACTCTTTCCTGCCAAAAGGAACAGGATGATTCCCCAGAAATTACCTGTAAGGATCTGCAAAAATACAGCTGTTAATAATGTTTTTGGAATATTAGCAAAGAATTTCCTTCTGGCGAGCATGTCTGTCACGCAGCAGACCAAAAGGTAAATAAAACATAGATAAGAAAAGCTGCTATAAGCAATAGATTTATAGATAAACACAACAAGCACACTGATCATTCCGGGCACAGCCCCTCCAAGGGCTGTAACCAGAATGATCGGGATGTATTTGAAAATATAGTAAACACCGGCAACGACCTGATTCATATCGTCAACGTACAGTATCTGCCTGTTGTAAAGTATCGTAAAAAACGATGCTAAAACAATCATGAAAAGGTCTATCAGTACTTTTTCCGGAATCTTCCTATTCTTTTTCATAAAAGCCTCTAAAGTCTGTATCACATGTGTCCATCACGATGCATAGAAAACTTATCCATCGGATAGTTTTTCAGGTTCTCCAAAACTTTTCTGTCATCTGCTTTTGAAAGCAGTGTCTCCCTGGCCTTAGTAATCTCCGTATAATGTTTATGTCTCGACGGGCCACCAACGCATCCGCCCGGGCAAACCATTCCTTCAACGAAATCTTCAGGAAGCTTGCCAACCTTTAAGAGTGTGAGTGCTTTTTTACATTCTGCGCCGCCTGCTGCTCGAAGGAGCTTTAGCTGTGAAGTATCTACTCCTCTCTCCTGCATGCACTCTATAACTGCATTTGCTACGCCGCCGCTTGTGGCAAATCTCTTTCCCCAGATAGATGATTCCTGATATTCATCAGAAACAGGCTCAAATTTAATATCTTTTGATCTCATGAGAGCTCTAAGTTCACCATATGTAACTACATAATCAGCATTCCCAGGTATTGATTTATCCTGCGCTTCAGATTTTTTAGCTATACAAGGTCCCACAAATACTGTCACGCATCCGGGTCTTGTTGCCTTTAAATATCTTGAGATGGCGCACATAGGAGAAACTGTGCTGGACATATTGTCCCTGTACTGATCTGGGAAGTGCTTTTTTAGCATATTTATAAATGCAGGACAACAGGAGGTTGTCATCTTATGTCCTTTTTCAAAAGCTTCTGTCCACTCCTCAGACTCGTAAGCAGCTGTCATATCTCCGCCAAGTCCAACCTCAACCATATCGGCAAAGCCTATCTTTTTAAGGCCCTCTTTTATGGACGCCATGCTAATGTCTTCGCCAAACTGACCTTCCGTTGCCGGAGCGCACATTGCAATTACTTCCTTGCCTGCCTTTATCTCTTTTATGATATCAACCAGGAAAGTCTTACTGCCTATAGCCGCGAACGGACAGCTGTGTATGCAGTGGCCGCACTGAATGCATTTATCCTCATCAATCTTGCAGTAGCCATATTCATCGTATGTGATGGCACCTACAGGACATGCCTTCTTACATGGTCTTTCGAGATGCACGATCGCGTTATAAGGACAGGCGTTAGCGCACATTCCGCACTCTTTACACTTGGCCGGGTCAATGTGCATATGCGTATCACCGGGTGTTATGGCTCCAAACTTACACGAATTAAGACACGCTTTTCCCATACAGAATCTGCAGTTATCAGTAACAGAATATGCTGAAATAGGACACTCATCACAAGCCGGGTCAATTACCTGAACAATATTCTCAGAATCCGGATTATATGACGGATTCTTGGCCTGAGCCAGTCTTATTCTCTGTCTTACAATTTCTCTTTCCTTGTAAACACAGCATCTGTAAGATGGCTTAGGTCCGGGAATGATCTTAAGGATGAGCTCCTCAATATGTTCAGGATCATTTTTGCCATCCCATTCAAGTCGGCAGACCTGCTCCATGATATTGTGCTTAAAACGATTCATACTTTCGTCATTTGTAACCATAAAAATCCCCTTTTTTTGTTACTGTTCAGTTCCTGAATAGTAACTTCATTTCTTATTAATCATACTTGCCAGATACCCTGCGCCAAATCCGTTGTCTATATTGACAACACTTACCCCACTGGCGCATGAATTGAGCATGGATAAAAGAGCTGCAAGTCCGCCAAAAGCTGCTCCATAGCCTACACTTGTAGGAACAGCAATGACCGGGCAGTCTGCCAATCCGCCCACAACACTTGCAAGTGCGCCCTCCATTCCTGCAATAGCAATAATGACATTGGCGCTCATAATATGCTCCATGCTCTCTTTATTTATAAGTCGGTGTATTCCTGCCACACCAACATCATAAAGCCTTACTACATTATTCCCCAGAAATTCCGCTGTCCTGGCGGCTTCTTCCGCAACAGGCATATCGCTTGTTCCACCCGTTGCAACAACTATTTTTCCAACTGCCTTGGATTTATCAGGCATTTGACCTGCTATGCCAATTTTGCTGAGCTCATCATAGTTAAGCTCAAGTCCATCGTCTTTTTTGTTCTGTAAAAAGAAATCCTTTGCCTCCACAGACATTCTCGTGATAAGAACACTTTGTTGCCCGTGAGATAGAAGTTTTTTGGTTATCTCAAGGATCTGGTCAGGAGTCTTACCCTGTCCATATATGACTTCAGGAGCTCCCTGCCGTAAACCTCTGTGAAAATCAGGCTTTGCAAACCCCATATCCTCAAATGGCGCTTCTTTTAGCTTAAGTAGCGCATCATCTATCGAACTTTCGCCCTTTTTAACAGATTCCAAAAGCTCCTTTATAGCTTTTTCGTCCATTTTTATTCTCCTTAGATTGCCTTTCAGGGCATACTTTCCATTTATAATATTCTATCATAACAAGAGTATAAATAATTATAAAAAAAATCATAAAAGACCAAGTGCTGTTATGAACATAAAATTATGATATAATCAGTTTCGCATTTTCGTTTTATAAAAAGGGAGGTTCTTTATGAATATTCATCTTTGTAAAGGTGACGAAACACTGGATCAGGCACTTGAATACGTCAATGAGCACGACAGTGAAGGAAGAAAATACACTTTCGATAAGGACGCTGACAGATGCTACATAGGGGATGAAGCCTTTGCGAGCGCACCTGTTCTTATAAATTACAAAAACACATATTATGCTTTGCACGAAGTATAAGAATAAATATCAAAAAAAGTAAAAGGAAAGAATAATGGACTCTATCAAGAATGCTATCAAAGATTATTTCACTCAAAAAGACTTCAAAAAGCGCCTCATTTTAATGCTTGTCGGCGTTTTTCTCATGGGATTTTTCCTATCCTTCCTCATTGAAGTTGACCTGGGAACAGACCCATGCACATTTATGAATCTCACCATTTCAAGGCGTCTTGGGATTCTTCTTGGAACCTGGCAGCTTGCTCTTAACACAGTTCTTTTCATATTCGTCATAATTTGGGGAAGAAAATATATTGGACTTGGAACCATTGCAAACATGGTTTTTGTAGGATACATAGCTGACTTTTTCTGTTTTGTATGGAGCAAAACGATCCCAGAAAGATTCTTTACTGTTTTTCCTTCAAGAGCAATCATTTTCGTAATTGCCCTATTTTGCTTCATTGTTGCCGTATCGTTTTATATCAATGCAGCCATGGGAGTTGCCCCATACGATGCAATGCCTCAGATAATATCTGACAAAGTATTAAAAAAGGTGAAGTTCACCTACATAAGAATGGCATACGACTTTTTGGTCATCATTGTTGGAGTCTTATTTGGTGGCACACCAAACATAGGAATCATCCTTATGGCGCTGTTCCTTGGCCCCGTCATAACAGTCGTAGGTAAAAAACTAAACGACTACATTTTTCATCTTTAATTTAAGAAAAGTAAGAGCTGTGAATGATTTCTCATTTCACAGCTCTTTTTATCTCATTATGCTCTGATCTTTACAAAAGCCACTGGCTTTTTCTCTTCAACATGCTCTGTTCTGCGAACCAGGTCAGTTGTGTGAACTGTGTACTCTGATTCCTCTTCCTCATCGAACATGTTTCCTGAGCCCAGCATATCAAGCGCTTTAAACTTGCCGTATGATAAGTTCTGCTCCTTTGCCTTAATCGCATCAGTCATAATTGCAATGCAACTCTGGCTCATGCCTGTTTTTGTCTTTGCGGAACGTCTCATTATTAAATTCCTCCATCTCATAAGAAAATTTTTTTCATCAGATGAAACGGCGTGTAAAGTAACTTTTTCAGGCCCCTCAACCTATTGTATCTCTACACCATTTTTTCATCTAATGGGTACATTATATACCATGCCCTTATAAAATGGTAGACGCTTTACTGTTTTAAAATATTAAATTTTTATGAAATAAAATTTCATCTTTGTACTTTAATTCGATCATCTCCGGCCAGATAATTAAGCAGAGCCTGCCTTGCATGCTCTTTATCAGTGGCCTCTACGCTTACCAGGAACTGATAGGTATGCTTCTTACCTCCCTCCATCTGACTAAGCCTTTCAGCCTCTGCGATAGATTTGTCCCTTGTGTCCTCGCTTGTCATCTCCATTATGTCGTTGATGGCAAATGTCTTAAATATCTCTTTGTATTTTTCATCAGTAAGATACTTGTCAATAAGCGATATAGTGTTTCCAAGGTTTAAGTATGCTCCGTGAAGAAAGCTCTCCATGTCAAGGATCTCACCATTTTTATTGCTGGTCTCTTCATCCCAGGAAAGTTCCTGGTTCATGATCTCTTCTGTCTTATCCATGTTGGCTTTTTGCCAATCCATAACATACCACTTCCAGATCTGAAGACGTTTTCTGTTCACGTCCTCATCACTAAGTTCAGCCATTTTCTGAACAGCATGTCTTACGCCTCTTGAAATGAGAGCATCATTAGAATTGGCTATTTCATATTTGCGGCTCTGCACCTCTGCTTTCTTTACTGTATTTTCAATTTTAAGTCCCAGTTCCCCATCCGATATACGTATGAGAAAAAGAGAATAATCTCCATGACGTGCAATCACAACAGGTCTTTCAACAAGAATAGTATCCTTAAACTCGTTAAATGACTTGAGAACATCATCATTTTGAATATAACGAAAGGTTCTGCTCATTTAATTCCCCTTTTTAAGGTATTGTTCCTTAAATTTATCAATTCTGCAGGGTCTTCCCAAAAGGTAGCCCATCATCTCTGATATAGGATAGCTCCTGGCTATTCTCAAAGTCTCCTCATCTTCTATACCCGTATAGCAGGTTCTGATTCCAAGCCTGTGGGTAAAAGAAGTGATTGCCTCCACCATGTACTTGTTAGTAAGATTTCCGGCTATTCCGCCAGTCACTGCAGGTACAAGGTTTACCAGATCAATTGGTAAATGTCTTACATAATCCAGAGAAGCAAAGTCAGAAACATCAAGTCCCACCTTTATTCCACATGATTTCAAAAACTCTATCTGGCTCTTTAAATGTTCCATTCCGAGCTGTCTGCTACTCTGTGCCATCTCAAGACATAAACCTGTAGCAGGATAACTTATTTTTCTCAAAATTTCAATAAGGGTAGTTCTGAAATCTGACCTCTCAAGCTGCATAAATGCAAGGTTTACGCACAAATAAAAATCTCTTTTTTCTTTTCTGATCTCTATGGCATCCCTAAGAGCATTTTCTAAAATCCAGTTCCCAAGTGTATAAAATACGCTATCCTGTTCAAGCCATGGCAAAAACTCTGCCGGCGACACTTCGCCAAATGGCTCTTTTTTCCACCTTAGAAAAACTTCCATACCAACAATTTTTTCCTCTGTAACAGAAAAGATCGGTTGGTATTCCAAATGGAAACCTTCAAATCCATTTAAGATGCAATTTCTTACTGTATCCACAAGTTCTATGCTGCTTTTATTATTATCAAGCTGATCATTGTGGAAAATTATCAAATTTCCATGTCTCTGGGTCTTGGAATAATCAAGGGCATATTTGGCACTGATATAAATTGAATGTTCATCTATGCCAAAATCTGTCGAGATTATGGCTCCGCCGCCCAGTTCTGCTCCTATTCTTTTTCCCTCAAGACTTAAGTTCTCTCGGGTAAAAAGTCTGAGCCTTCCATAAAGCTTTTTTACCTCGTCTATATTCATGGTCTCACTAATAAGGGCCATGATCGTTCCTTCGCCCCTATAAGCTTTACCCATATTCTCAGATTCCTGTTTTAGCTTGACTGCAAGTGCCCTCAAAATGTTATTGCCGCGCATGTAACCGTATTTTCTGTTTACATCAGCAAAATCAATGAAGTTTATCATCAATATGATATACTCTTTTTTCTGAGTCTTAAGGCTTCTCATGTGGTTGAGCATCTCATATTGATTAGGCAAAAGAGTTATCGGGTCATTGTTGTCAACAATACCTTTATTTATGATGGAACAAGCATAAAACACAGGTTTTCCTGCATAGTCTTTTATGACCACTCCTCTGCAGGAGCAGACTACAAATTCTCCGTTGCGGTTTTTAGCTCTGTACTCAATATTGGGTTCAACCTTTTCTCCTGCAAAAGCCGCATTTATATACTCGTTGTATTTATCTTTGTCATCCCCATGGATTCTGGTTTCCCAGACACTTGCCGCATTATAGATGTATTCTCCTGCAAGGCCAAAGTATTCAACTGCGTTCTTTGACCACCTCGCTATGTTCCTCGACATGTCATACACATAAACATAACGGCTTCTGGATGTTACAGCGAAAGTGTCAAAAATCCTGTTTATGGTATCGTATGTTCCTCCCATTTTTGTCTATCCCCCGTATGCCTTTTATTATCTGAAATCTCTGGCAGTAACTCTTCCCTTCTCCTGTCCTGTAAGTCTTTTAGCCTTCAAAAGTCTCTTGTTATAGTACATTGCGTCATCCGCTTTTTTCACTACATCTTCAAACTTAGTGCCATCTTCAGGACAACGCGCATATCCGGCACTTATGGATGCATTTAGCTTTATCTCTCCTATTGTCACTTCTCTTCCTACATTTTCGCGCATCCTGGCAATAACACCCTCAAAGAACTTCCTGTCATGGGTGCCATGGATAACCACTACAAATTCATCTCCGCCTATTCTAAAAGCCCTGTCTTTTTCACGAATGCTGTTCTGAAGCCTCTTGGCAACAATATTTAGAAGTGCATCGCCTGTTTCGTGGCCATATGTATCATTTACCTGTTTAAAATCGTTAAGGTCAATATAGATAAGGCCATATGGAAGCTTTTTCTTGGAAAGCTCTTCCATATGTTCCTGGTAACTTCTTGGATTGTAAAGATTCGTCAGCGCATCTCTGTAAGACATGACTTCCAGCTCTTTTGCGTTGGCCTGAAGAGATGTATAAGCTGCAACAAGCATCGCCAGAAGAATACTTATCATAACAACTAATATCAGTACACCAGCAATCTCATAAAGCTCCATCCAGTTGCCCATAGGAGCAATAGAAAGTGTCCAGTAACTTCCTCCTACAGTGCTTATCATGGCTTCCACAGGCGCTGCAAGCGCTCTTTCAGAATACTCCATGATGATCTGTGTCTTACCTGTTACAACATCAGTACCTGTAAGCTTATATTCATAGTTTTCTTCTGCCAGACCTTTAGTATTTACTTCCGACAGGAAATTGGAAAGATTTATAGTAACTGAAGCAAAGCCCCAGAAGTTATCGGTAGTTTTTTCATCACCTAAATAGATTGGCCTTCTGATGATAATGCCATAATTCCCATCAGAAAGATTGACCGGAGTCATTATGATACCCACGCCGGTATTCCTACTGTTATCCGCATGGATCTTATTCTGAGAATCACTAAACAGATCTATTCTTTCAGATACTCCGCTATTCATAGGATACAAATAGCTGATAACACCATTGGGCGCAAGGGTTATATCAACCACATCGATATTATCATCAAAGAGCGCTTCACCTATCTTTTGGAATTCTTCCTGGGTTATCTCTCCGTTACTGCTTCTGACCTGAATTTCCAGGATGCGTGTGATGTACTCCCTGTTTTTAATTTCAGTCTGGATTCTATTTGCGATAGATTCCGCAATAAAAGTAGCCCTTTCTCGCCTAATCCTTGAAGTATTAGTCAAAAAGGCCATTGCCAACAATGTTGTTATTATTAGTGAGATTGCAAAAGTGATAAGTCCTAATCTGATGCTACGTTTTTTGGACATTCATACCTCCAAATAAGAGCTGTTCACAAAATCCCGTGCCATTTTTACCTATACATAGTAATTATATCATACTTTTGCATCAAAAATATTTCAGTCAACTGTCTATACGGAATAGATTCATTATTAAATTTGCTAAAAAAAGAATCAGCCCACAGATTTTTTATTCTGTCAGCTGATTCTTTTTCGCAGTATCTAAGTTCGAACTCAAATACAATATTATATTTAATTATTTAACAACGATATTTACGATACGACCGGGAACATAAATCTCTTTTACAATGTTCTTACCTTCAAGTTTGTCTGCGATAAGCTCTTTACCCTTGGCAATTACTTCATCCTTAGGATCTTCCTTGCCAATTGCAAGAGTTGCCTTAACCTTACCATTGATCTGAACAGCAATCTCCACTGTGTCTTCTACGCACTTAGCCTCGTCATAGGTTGGCCACGCTTCATAAGCAATTGTGTCATCATGACCAAGGATCTGCCACATTTCTTCACCAATATGTGGGCAAATGCATGAAAGCATCTTAATAAAGTTCTCAGCGTACTCTCTTGGACAGCTTCCCTCTTTGTAAACAGCATTAACAAAGATCATCATCTGTGCAATGGCTGTATTAAATGCCAAAGCCTCGAAGTCATTTGTTACTTTCTTTACAGTCTGATGATAAACTTTTTCAAGATTACCATTGTTTTCATCTGTGATATTGCTCTCTTCAGTGAAGAATGAATATACACGGTTAAGGAACTTTCTCGCTCCTGTTACGTTATTGGAATTCCATGGCTTTGACACTTCCAAAGGTCCCATGAACATCTCATAGAGTCTCAAAGTATCTGCACCATATTCCTCAACGATATCACTTGGATTAACAACAAATTCAGGGAAACGCTTACCCATCTTGATGCCGTTTTCACCAAGGATCATTCCCTGATGTACAAGCTTCTTAAATGGCTCTTTTACAGGAGAAAGGCCCTTGCTGTATAAGAAGCGGTTCCAAATACGTGAATACAACAAATGTCCAACTGCATGCTCAGGACCACCCACATAAAGGTCAACAGGCATCCAGTGCTTAAGAAGTTCCTGATTGGCAAACTCCTTGTCATTGTCAGGGTCGATATATCTCATGTAGTACCATGAAGATCCGGCTGAACCAGGCATTGTTGAAGTTTCTCTTGTGCCCTTAAGTCCGTTCTTATCATAATGCTTCCACTCAGTTGCATTCTCAAGAGGTGCCTGACCGCCATGTCCCTTATAGTCCTCAAGTTCAGGAAGTACTACAGGAAGTTCGCTGTCATCAAGGAACTGAATGCTTCCATCTTCCTTGTAAATACATGGAACAGGCTCACCCCAATAACGCTGTCTTGCAAAGATCCACTCACGGAAGTGGTAGTTAACTTTTTCTCTGGCAACGCCCATATCAACGAGCTTCTTTGTGATAGCTTTTTTAGCCTCTTCAACAGTCATTCCATTGAATTCTTCAGAATTCATAAGGATGCAGCCCTTACCGAGGTATTCTGTCTTTTCGAAAGCATGCTTTGTAACGTCTACAGTTCCTTCTGCATTGTTAATAACCTGAATAAGTGGAAGTCCATGAACTTCTGCATATTCAAAGTCTCTCTGATCATGAGTAGGAACAGCCATAACTGCACCTGTACCATAGCTTGCAAGTACGAAATCACCGATAAACAGTGGTACTTCTTTGCCATTTACAGGATTGATAGCATATATTCCCTTAAGAGGGCAACCTGACTTAGTCTTGTTAAGGTCTGTACGATCAAGATCGTTCTTCTTAAGAGTTTCATCGATATATGCCTGAACCTCTTCAGGATTCTCGACACGATCCATAAGACCCTTTACAATGTCTCCGTCCGGAGCAAGTACCATGAATGTAATACCGTAAATTGTCTCGATACAGGTTGTGAAGATAGAGAACTCTCCGCCGCCTACAATCTTAAAGTCAACTTCCACACCGGTTGACTTACCGATCCAGTTACGCTGGATTTCTTTTGTTGATTCAGGCCAGTCGATCTCGTTAAGGCCATCAAGAAGTTCTTCTGCAAAAGCCTGCTGGTCGATAACCCACTGTTTCATCATCTTTTTAACTACAGGGTATCCACCACGCTCAGACTTACCGTCGATAACTTCATCATTTGAAAGAACTGTTCCAAGCTCTTCGCACCAGTTAACCGGCATATCAATGTGCTTGGCATATCCGGCTTCATATAACTTTTTAAATATCCACTGTGTCCACTTATAAAACTTAGGATCACTTGTTGCGATCATCTTGGACCAGTCATAATCAAAACCAAGCTCTTTAAGCTGCTTGGAGAATGTCTGTATATTTTTCTCTGTAAAACCAGCAGGATGATTACCTGTTGTTACAGCATACTGCTCTGCAGGAAGTCCAAAAGAATCATATCCCATCGGATGCAAAACATTATATCCCTGCATACGCTTCATACGGGACATAATATCAGTAGCAGTATACCCTTCCGGATGACCTGCATGTAGGCCTACTCCTGATGGATATGGAAACATATCCAATGCATAATATTTTGGCTTGGAAAAATCCCACACGTCTGTCTTAAATGTTTCGTGTTCTTCCCAATACTTCTGCCACTTAGGTTCAACTGCGTGATGGTTGTATACTTCTGACATGAACTTACTACTCCTTTTGTTTTTTTCATATGGATACGTAACTATGCTCAATTAATTACCACGAATCATGCATAGATACTAAAAAATTTTACCACAAGTTGGTCTTATGTCAAACGGAGAATACGCTTGTCTGTTATTGTCATTTTTACGTGAACGTATTATCATTATAATATAGATAAAATAGACTACATAAGAACATGATCTGTAATTTCATGCCACGAAGATAGATCATTATCAGAAAGAGCGAGGTGATAAAAATATGTATATAGCAATGCAATGTGCTGACAGTAACGGCACTCTGAACACCGAGATATGTACTTTCTACGGAATAAGATATGACACCAGATACAGATCTGCTGTTATTTCAACAGAACACCTTAACCATGACTATGTCGTTCCCATGGATCCAAAGGATTATGAGAGCGCAGCAAACCAGATCATGGAAGCCATGAAATCACATGCCAACATGATCAAAATAGAAAAAGGCATTGTCTGCCGCGGAAGAAAAGGCGAATCCAGACACGTTAATCCTCAGACACTTACAATCGTTCCCATCTGATTGCCTTATTCTTCCATCATGTAAAAAAGTTAATTCGTCGACAATATCTGAATAAGCCAGTCTACATCCTGCATTGCCTTATAATCGTTTCTTTCCACAGTCTGAATAACAAGCACATTGGCTGCCAGAATATCTCCGACTATTTCGTTTTTGTGCTCTCTATGCACAAAAGTACAGTGATTGAAATCTTTTTTAATGAAATCAATCATATAATTTCTGTACGAATCGCCTATCATCACAAATCTTTGGTCATTTCCGCTGTCGCTTTCTGTCCTGTAAATATTGGTAAAATGGGTAATGCCTTCCGTTTCCGCAAGCATAGTCACTTTTGTCTTGTAATAGGGATAATACTCATAAAAGGGCGCAAAGGAAGAAGCATCGAGGTTTGCCAGTTCTATCAGGTCTCCTCTTGCATCGTACTTGGTCTTATTCATTTTAAGAGATGATACGCTTTTTTGCGGCATACCGATAAGTCCATACAAAGCCTGCGTTCCAACATATGCGCCTACATAGTTCCAGTGGCTGTCATATTTGTAATAGGGGTCATAGCTGCTTCTTACAGAAAGCATCTCATTTACGGGAAAAGAAACTCTGACACCC
This sequence comes from Butyrivibrio sp., assembly GCF_015056685.1. Lineage (GTDB taxonomy): Bacteria > Bacillota > Clostridia > Lachnospirales > Lachnospiraceae > Butyrivibrio. Next base: position 60,051 of record NZ_SVFW01000009.1, read on the forward strand.
GTATTGGCCTTAATATAATCATAGAGCCTTGGAACTCTTTTATATGTATTTACCACATCCAGTGTCGGCATATATTCAGGGTAAACAGTGCTCTTGTTGGGCGCAATGATCATAGCAAACATTATCCCTCTTGCATCGCACATAGCCTGAAGAGTACTGAGCTTTTGGGCATAAAGAGCCATATCTGCATCACTTAATATATTCGTTCCCAGATCATAGGGAGCTTCCTCAGGTCCATAGAGAAAAAGCCAGTCATATCGGCCCATAAGAGTCGTAAACACTACGACAGGAGCCATATAACTTGCATCAACAAGCTTTTCCGTTTCATCTCCTTTTTTTGTTGCGTCACATCTTGTACAAAAATAATTTGTATATCCACCACTTATATAGGTGGCATCCACAATCTCTTCCACCTGCCAGTCATGACCAAGGGCAGGAAGTTCTTCTTTTATAGTCTCATTAGTCTTGGTATTTAGTTTGACCACGTATCCCGGGGTCTCACAACCAGGCTCTGCCTCTTCAATAATTTCATATAACTTCTCAAGAGCTTCTTCCTCTTTCTTTTTCTCTTCCTCTTCCTCTTTCCTTTTTTGTTCAGCTTTTTTATCAAGAAGATTTATAACTTTCTGGCTGCTGTAGGCTTTTTGTGTTCCGGACTTGGAAACTGCCAGAACAGCCATTTCTTCCCTCTTATCCGTAACGTTATATAAAGCCTTCATCGCTGCAGGCTTTATCTCATCTTCATAGGGACTCTCAACGGCAGCATTTACCGATCTTCTGACAGTTATTACCGAGCTTCTGAAGGGCGCCCTGTCTGCAAAATAATCAACGACCTTTTCCCCTGAGAGCGCAAGGTCCGATAAGTCAGTGATTTCAGTTTTTTCCCTCTTCTCACCGATGTCAAAATTCAGCCTGTTAAAAAGATCTGCATCTGCAATCTTTAATCCATACCAGGCTATAGATGGGATAAATAACACCATAACAAAAACAGCAATAAAGAACTTTTTCATGTCAGTCCCCTTTCCTAAAATTGGAAATATAAAAATGGATTATATGAACCTGCAATGATTTCTGTCATAGAAAGAATAAAAACAGTTATCGCCAAAATACCTTTGATATTTTCCCACAACATACTGCCTTTTCCGGAAGAGAGTTTCTTATCAATTCCCCCATAGACCGGAAATGATATTACAGATCCCACCAAAAGAGCTATCATAACTCTCATTGAAAGGTAGGAGAATACCGTATAAACCGAATTTCTTTTTGAAAACATTTCAGATAAAAAAGACATTCCCTGTTCTATATTAACTGATCTGAACATGGCAAAACCGATGGTAACCATTGCCAGTGTATAAAGCCTGTTCAGGATTTTTACAGGATTCTTCTTTAGAATTTTGCCTGTAAAAACTCTCTCAGATATAATCAGTAATCCGTTAAAAAGTCCCCAGGATAAAAATGTCCAGTTAGCTCCATGCCACAGACCTGTAAGAGCAAATACGATTATATAATTAAGGACGAGCCTTAAGTTGCCGCATCTGCTGCCACCAAGGGGAATATAGACATATTCCTTAAACCAGTTGGACAATGAAATATGCCACCTTCGCCAAAACTCCTGAATGGATGTGGACGAATAGGGATGTTCAAAGTTTTCTTTGAACTCAAAGCCAAACATTTTTCCAAGTCCTATTGCCATGTCAGAGTAGCCGGAAAAATCAAAATAAAGCTGCAGGATATAGCATAAAGCCCCAAACCATGTAACCCCGGCGCCAAGGCCCTTTATGTTAGTTCCCCATATAGCATCCACAGGCTCTGCCAGAGTATTTGCTATAAGTACTTTTTTCCCCATTCCAAAACAAAATCTGATAACACCGTCAAAAAACTTATCACTTCCCACTTCTCTTTTTGAAAGCTGCTTTTCTATATCGCTGTATTTGACAATGGGGCCTGCAACCAGCTGCGGAAAAAGTGATACATAAAGTGAAAACCTTATAAAGCTCTTTTGAACTACGGCGTTACCCCTGTACACATCTATCACATATGACATTGACTGGAACATGTAAAAAGAAATACCAAGAGGAAGTACGATATCAGTGAAAGTATCTGCAAATTTGAAAAAAGAAAGTATCACGATGTCCAAGGCAACTGTAGGAATCAAGGCTATCCTGAAGCCTTTTCCTATGGCAATGCCTCCAAAAAAATTAATTACAAGCACTAAAAGCAAAAGGAAAAGATATCTGTAACCGCCCAGTCCATAGAATAAAATTGACGCTGCAAGCAGTAAAAGATTACTTGCCTTTATTCTTTTTTCATCATCATTTCTAAAAATGAAGCTGCTTAAGTAGTACAAAAAAAGAACAATCGGAAGAAATATCCACACAAAAAACACAGAGCTGAAAACCATTGCTGTCTCCTGTTTACTTTATAATAGTTTGTTTCTACTGCGTTATTTTATAAATCTCATTGCCATCTGCACTGTAATAAGCAAATGTAACTTTTTCAGGTCTTATTTTTGAATTAAGTTCTATTTCATCTTTTATGCTCTCTATCGTCTCTGACCAGGAATCCTCTGCTTCGAAAGCCTCTTTGATATATCCAAGCTTTTCATCATCAAAATCATCAACGAAATAATAGCTGTATATCAGGTCATTTCCCGATATCTCAATATCATAGTCAGAATACACATCTCCACTTACTTCAAGAAATTCTTTTGTGGTATTTGTAATTTCTTCCTTTGCCATCTGAGAAGACATGAGTTTTTCAAGATTTTTGCCTGATCCAAGCATTGAGAGCATCATTATGATCATAAGTACTCTTTCCATTTCTCCTGCCTTTCTGCGAAAGAAATATAATCGTCCTTAAAACCTCAATAACCCCGGCTGCCTAAAAAAGGCAACCGGGCTGGAAATAATTATTCTAAACCTCTCTCTTCAACATTATCAAATTCTGCTACATAGCCAAAATCATCTGTAGATACTACTTCATCAGGCTCTCCGTCGCCATTTTCATCTTCGGATGCTTCTACGCTATATACACCTACCGTAACATTAAACAATCCTTCATCTGTCTTCTCTATTCCGGCAGTTACCTGGTAATGAGTATTTTCATCACCTGAAGAGTCAAAAGTTGCTACATTAAGGCTGTTATCAATATTATTGTAATAACAAGGATTATTTTCAGTATTATCATCGGTTACATATACATAATCCGGTCTTTCTGACACTGTATGATTACCAAATTCTCCGCTGTATGACTGTACCAAAACGGTGCCTTTATCAACTTGCCATGCAGCAGGATGAGCCCCCTCTATAACAGAAACTTTGTTTGTGATATGCTCTATTATCCATCCATCTTCATTTAAGTTGGTGTCTTCATCATGTCTTACATAATCATCAGTTTTATCTACCAGATTATTCTCATTAAAGTCATAATTATATATTGCTGCGCCATAATTGCCTTTAGCATATTCCTGCCCCCTGACCACATATAAATTTACCGGGGTCCTATTTTTGGCACTTACAACAGCAACTTTCTCAAGAGATTGCGCTCTTGCAAGTGCGTATCCATCATTTGCCGGATTTACAGGCGCAGGTGCCGGATTTTCTCCTCCATTTCCTTCTTCCGGAGCTGCAGGAGCAGGATTTTCTCCTTCAGGTTCTGCAGGTGCAGGTGCCGGATTTACCTGTTCGTTATCTACAACAATAAATTCATATCCTGCTTCTTCATTATTGTTTTCTTCATTTCTTTCTATTACTACACTTCCGCCGCTTGCAGCTGCCTGATGGACAGCCTTGGCAAGTTTTTGCGCAGCTTTATAATTATTTACACCCAAAGTTTTGGATGCCGAATAAATATCAGGCGTAATTACAATTGAGCTATCTGCAAGAGATGTTACGGTTACTCCCTTTTCATAGCATGTCGCCAGGGTAGGAGATGGTCTGTCCTCATCTTTTCCGCCTCCCACATAATGAACGTAATATGCAACTATATCGTTGCCATAGGCTTCTGCAAGATCACTGTTAAGTGCCGCATAGGCTGAAGGATCAAAATAATCGTTGCAGGTCTTGCCTTCAAATATTCCATAATTACAAAAATGACTAAACAGCGCTTCAAAACTGTCACCAAGTAAAGCCACAAGCTCAGGGTTCTGCTCTTTGTAATATTCATAATCAAAGATAGTTCTGACAGCAGCTTTCTGCGCATCTGTCAAAGTGCCATAACTAACGGCACTTGCATCTGTTGTCTCAGTAAGACCGGCTGCCATTGATGTCACCGGAGCTGCAATCATAGTACCGGCAAACACAAAAGCCGCCGTAAGAGAAATCAAAACACGTTTCATAAACAAATACCCCCTTAACAAATGAACGTTTTTTCTTTGCTGTTCAAAAATTGTAGCATGAAAAACGCACCTGAAACCGACCGAATAGACTGTCATAATAACCGCTTTAACATGCGTATCTATGCGGTTTATCGGCTTTTAAGACTATGTTAAGAAAGTATTTATACACTTAATTTTCCGTTCATAAAATCACAAAATACAGACAGAAAGTTTTTTCACTTTACACACATCACAATTTCGGGTGAATGTTTCTCCATATACTTATCCTTTGCCTTTTCTCCCACTGCACATATGCACTTGTAGGTTCCTTCAAGTCGCTCTTTTTCCCTTCGAAGCCTTTCTTTGTCATCTCCCCAGATAAGAACAAGGGGAAGCTCATCAGCATCAGCATCATCTTCTTTTTCAAGCTGTTTTTCCTTTGGGATATACTCTTTTAACAGTTTTTCAAGCTTTTCAAACTTCACGGGCTTACTCAGGTAATCCGTAAACCCCATGGAAATATAACTTTCCTTTGCACCAACAAGGGCATCGGCTGTAAGGGCTATAACAGGCGTTCCCTGAAGCAGATCCTGCTTTTTCATCTCCATTAAGGTCTCCTCACCATTCATCTGCGGCATCATCTGATCCAGCAAGATCGCATCATATTTGCTTTTCTTAACCCTTTCGATACAATCTATGCCTGATGAAACAAGGTCAAGCTTAATTTTGGTATCGCGAAGAAGACCTGAAATTACTTCCAGGTTCATCTCATTATCATCAACTATCAAAAGACTTGCCTGCGGCGCATATAGAGACGCCGTTTCAATTTCAGCCTCTTTTACAAAATCATCAACGGCCTTGCTGAAATCTCCAATAGGTTCGGCATTTACTACTTGCTGCGGAATTCGGACAGTAAAAGTACTCCCTGAGCCATATTCTGAGACAACATCTATATTTCCGTTCATTATCTCAACCAGCCTCCGGGTTATATGAAGCCCAAGCCCTGTGCCTTCGATATTTCGATTTCTTTTTTCATCAAGTCTTTGGAAACTTTTAAAAAGCTTTTCCATATCCTCTTTTTTTATCCCAATTCCTGTATCCTCGACCCTAAGTGTAAGTAAGGCAACATCCTCCTCGTCACCTTGCTTATTTACGTACTCTGCCGATACATCAATCTTAACTTTACCTTTTTCCGTATACTTAACGGCATTATTTATGAGATTAAGCATCACCTGCTTGACACGAATTTCATCTCCGTAGAGTTTTGAAGGAATATCCGGATTTATATTAAACTCATATTCCAGTTCTTTTTCCAAAGCTCTGTGCCTTGTCATATTTATTACATCGTTTAAAATTGACGCAACCTGATAGTTTACAGGTATTACTTCAAAGTTTCCCGCCTCGATCTTACTAAGGTCAAGAATATCATTTATAAGTGCAAGCAGCGTATTTCCGGCACTTTTTATATCAAGGGCATACTTCTTGGTACTGCGTTCCTTTGTATCACGAAGTATCATCTCATCCATGCCCAGAATTCCATTAAGAGGAGTTCTGATCTCATGGGACATATTTGCCAGAAACTCATCCTTGGACTTATTTATGTGCATAAGCTCATTAGCTTCAAGCCTTATGCCAATGAGCTGCTTAATAGTATGGATAACCGCGCATATTAAAAATCCAAAAAGGCCAAACGCCATATAAACACCGGAGAACACGCCATCATGACTAAAGATGTAAAAAAAGATCTGTAAAACAGCAGAAAAAGCCAGCACCGCAAACCCTGCCGCGACAAGCCTGTAAGAATAGATAAGATGTCTTTTCATATCTATGATAAGAGTACAAAACATTACCATTATGCTTAGAAGGGCACATATGGCAGCATACAAAAAGCTGTCAGTCAAACTCATTTTTCCTGACACAAATAAGAAGATACATACCACATAATTGATTATTTCAAGGGTACTTGCAACTATTATTGCTTCTTCATACCTTGAACTTTGCAGGGAATTAATGAATACCAAAAAGGGTATTGGCATTATCATTACCATAAGAAACGGCACCGCCTGCACTACCGCAAGATTACTGCTATAGAGCTGTCTGAATATGGAATTGCCCAAAACCCAGCATGCTCCAAGGATCACCCCAATGGCAAGGTGCTCCATTTCAAGGTATTTTTTGTGAATATGCTTATAGCACACCGCCGCAATAAGACATAAAAGCCCCAGAAGCAAAATGGAAGCTCCTACAAACAATTCCAGCCCGTATCTGTCTGAAAGCATTCCCAATATACCTATTCTGGTGCCTATATATACTTCGTAGATCATCCCGGAATTGTATTCGTAATGAACTCTCAAAGTCTTTCCGGCATCCTCAGGATATATGGAAGCCATAATAAAGCACTCCGCTGACTGATCCCCAAAAAACTTATAGTCCTGTGTGTGAAGGCATTCCCTCAGTTCATCACCCACATAAATATCCATGTCCATTCCCCTGAACCATAAAGCATTGTAGTCTTTGTCAAGGGAATCCGGCAGCCTTGTCTCAAGAGTAATATCCCCGGAAGCTTTTCCCGGAACCAAAAAAGGAACTTTACTTCCGTCTTCTTTTACTTCCACCCACTTATCGCCCGGAAGTTCATCACATATCATTCCATTTCGTGGAGAATTAGCCGGAAAGACTTGTTCTCCTATAAAAATATATCCAAAAGTAATTATCAAAATTATAGTCAGAATTTTTCTTATAATCTTCATAAACTACCTTCCGTTTGGCGTAAAATTTACCCTATGACAGAATAAATCTCTTTTATCAGTTCTGTTGCCGCATCGTAGTTAAATTCTGAAATATATTTTTCCGCTTCTTTTAGTTTGTTCATGTAGTCAGCTTTAAAAGGATAGCCGGAAAGCTTTCTTGCAAGGAAGGATGCTTTCTCATCATCAAAATCATCAAGTGCCTCTAAAAGTTCATCTGCGGCAGCCTTTGCCTCCCCCACAGAGATCTCATCTGAAGCTTTTTCCTCATCCGCTTCGCCTATCGGTCTTATAGCCTCCACTGTCTTTTTATACATATTAAGGGCTTTGTCGTAAAACTCAGAAACTATATCCTTATTCCCGCTTTTTGCGCCCATCTCCAAAATTTCAAATAAACTGCTAAGTTCAATCGCACCTATCATCCTGGCATTGCTCTTTAGAGCATGCACATAGATCATATAGTCATTTAAATTTTCTGAATCAAGACTGTCTTTCATCTTTTTTATATTGTCATCATAGCTTTGGTAAAAGCGTCTTAAAATAGACAGATATTTTTCCTCACTGCCCGTGTACTCTATACCGATATCCGGCTCAATACCCACTGCTTTCAAAAAATCAAAATCCATTCCCATAGATTTTCCTCTCATCCGAGAACATCAATTATCTTTGCAACAAGTTCAGATTTTTTGGTTGGTTTCACAATATAGCCCTGCGGTTTTAACTCTATCAGCGTTTTTAGCACTACTTCTTTTTCTGATACTCCAGTGAGGAAAACCACAGGAATCCCTTCAAATCCCGGTACTTCTTTAAGATTTTTAAACATTGTAGGTCCATCCATCCCCGGCATAATATAATCCAGAAGGATCAGATCCACCTTCTTTTTTTGTAAAACCTTAAAAGCAGTTTCGGAATTGCTGACTAAGGTGGTATCATAAAACTCTTTTAAATGTTCTTTTATCTGCATAAGCTGACTGACATCATCATCAACAACCAGAATATGCCTCTTGGCACTTGGTCTTAAAGCGTTTGGATTGACAAACTCTGTCAGCAAAAGCTCTTCATTATTGTCATCAGGGTATTTTTTCTCAACTTCCTGGAGTTTGTCGTACAGAACATACAAAGACACCGGCCTTGATAAAAAGAACATACGCTCAAGGGTGGTATATTTCATGAACAGCTCTCTATCCTCAAGATTTGCCACCACCATTATGGTAACACCGGCAAGGGATACGCACTCATTTAGGATATTAAAGACTTTGACGGAATCCTTGGTTTCGTTGCCAAGGCATATTATTATGACCCTTGGCATTTCCGCAGGGACACGGTCAAAAAGATCATCGTGGTCAGCCGCGCATCTGACAACACGATAATCTCTGTCAGTTACTAAATGATTGTAAACATCATTGGCAATTCGTTTGTTTTTACCTGTTATCATCACCTTCAGCGCCATGATTATGTTTCCTCAGCCTTTCAAGATCTTCATTTATCTCTGTTATCTGGGACTTGTAAAAGAAATAGTGGAATAGCCATAAACCTGCATAGATAATGCTCATGATAAGCGCTACGATAAAAAAATCAATAGTTTCATCCGGTGAAAACCAGCCACACACAAAAGATGTTAGATAAAAAAACAGCATGGTGAAAATATAATGAGTAACTGTTGCCTTTAAAAGGCTGATATTTTCCACCCAGTAGCTTGTGGCTCCCCCAAGACCGACAGCACCAAGCAGTCCACTCATTACCATGGTAATGAAAAATGCCAGAATCGGACTGTGGCAGCGTTTAAGCAGCACATCGCTATATACTGCAATAGTGTCATTTCCTAATGATGCAGACGCCGATAAAGCTGTAATCATCTCCCCAACGATAACTCCTATTCCAAACCCCAACGCACATCTAAACTTAAATCTGTCACGTATTGTCATAGGATGCTCCTTTTTATCTGTTTTTTAAGAAATTTTTAATACTCTTGACACGGCTTCTGGCTACCCAGGACTTGGTTCCATCATCAAACTCAACGCCTATGGTACCTGCCATGTTAATGTCAAAGCTTTTTACCTTATGGAGATTTATTATCTCTGATTGGGAAATACGTATAAAACGATCCGGATTAAGACTTTCCTCAACTCTGCTTAAAGGTTTTCTGGAAATATAGGATTTATCCTGCGTATGTACTATGACCTTCCTGTCCTGCGTATATACTCTGATAATGTCCCTCTGTGAAACAAGGTGCATGATATCCTCCACATATCCGATTATAAAAGGATATGCGTTTTCAGATACATCTTCTATTGCGCCGACGATATTCTCGACCTGCTGCGTTCTCTCTTTGGTCTGTATAGTAACTTTGGGGTCTGCATATTTCTCATCCAGTATAATATCAATGTCCACCATGCTTCTCATATTAACTACCATCCATCAATCATTAGCTTCTGTCGATTATTTTTTATTATAAACAAAAGGTTTAAGTTAATTTTGACATTTCGATTATTCGGTCGTTTTGATTGTCTATTTGGTAATATTATTATAATGCTGTTTTTGACCCTTTTGACTCAGGAAAATCCAAATGAAAAACAATATCTAAATTTCATAAATCGTTTCTAAAATAATTCTTACCAAATCATAATCAAAGCCGCATGGTTAGTGCATTTGGTCGATTTTAAATCCTATTCGGAAGTTCATTTTATACCTTTTTCTGTTATCCTAATACCACATCGTTAAGACACGAATATTCGTTATATTAGTTGTTACGATTTTCTTATGAACAAGGAGGTTTAATATGCAAAAGAAATTTCTGACAAAGTTAACTGCTATCGCTACCGCAGGTGTTTTTGCGGTATCCATGCCGTCAATGACTGTTTTGGCTGAAGAGTATCCTGACGGAACAAACCAAATTACATGCGAGCCAAGTGATAACGACATCGTACATGGAGATATTGAAACCACAAGCGGAATGTATGCTATACAGGCACAGGGCGGAAACGGCACCGTTGAGGGCGATGTTATAGATAAAAGTGGCAACGCAACCGCCGGCGTTCAAGTAAATGGTGATGATGGAGGCGGTACTATTGTAATTCAGGGAAGCATTGAGGGTTTTGTCTATGGTATTGACGGTGGTTTATACGACCATAATGCAGATATATCTGTAGGCGAAGATATCAATGCCAGAGATATAGGTATTTACGTTACTAACCAGGATATAGCCGTCGGAGGCGATGTAAGCGGAGGCGCTGCCGGTATATACTCTCACAATTCCGAAATTACTGTTGGCGGGGATGTTACATCTAACGGCGAAGTGAAAAGTAATGCTGCCAGTACTCGTATCGGTTATGCTTCCTCTGATGGAACAGAAAGCGGCATAGGAATCATCGCAGATAATGGAAGCAATATAAGTGTTAAGGGAAGTGTAAATGCTGCAAACACCGGTATTGAAGCAAAATATAATGATGATCTTGAGGAAATATCAGAAGCTAACGCAATTGTAAGTGTTGGCAGCGACGTTACCGCAGGTTCACTGGGAATCTATGTAGATGACGCGACCGTAACTGTAGGTGGTGACGTAACAACAACAAACGACTATAGTACTGCAATTGAGGCATCTGGCGCCACAGTAACTGTTGGCGATAATGTAACTGCAGCCGGCGACGAATCTACAGGTGTTAATGTATATTCAAGCACCATAGACATAGGCGGAGATGTAAATGCTAAAGAGATAGGAATCTTTGCTCAGGATTCAACAATTGATGTCAAAGGAAGCGTAGATGGTGGCACAGTAGGTGCATACGCCAAAGATAAATCCAATATCACAATTGAAGGAGACGTATCCGGAACAGCTATTGCTGTAGGTGCACTTTCTTCTACAGTCACTATAATAGGTGACGTAACTTCTGATGGATCTGGAACCTATAAAGACGGTGATTTAGACTTCTCTGGAACCGGTATTGCAACGCAGGCAAGCAGGGTATTTGTTGGCGGAAATGTAACAGCCGGATATAATGGTGTAGAAATCGGTCTCAATCCTGAAGAAGACGAGTACGATGATGAAAATGAAGATGATACAGATAGTGAAACATATGTTGTCATAAAAGGAACTATAACTGCAGAAAATGGAATAGCCATTGCAGCTTGGGATACAGATACTGCTGACGACGTAATGAATGCTCTTCCCACACTGTATATTTATCAAATTGCTTCCGAAAATCCCATTCTCATAAGAAATGAAAAAATGGACGATGATGCCCTGTCTGCACTTACTCAGACAGTAGCTGAAAATATTAACTATATCATTAACTCAGATGATGCTATCACCATCGATCCAACTTCAGTCACAAATTACATGGATTTCTACACAACAAGGCTAAATAACGCTTTTACATTTACTGTTGCTGATGGATATGAATTTAACACTAATCATTCTGACACATTTACAACTGTTTATAATGAGACAACCGGTAAGTGGACTGCTACCCTTACAAGCGTAAACGGAGGAATAAACCTCACCACTATAAATCCTAATGGTGGCGCAAATGAGGAAGATAACAACGAGCAGAATCAAAATGAAAATCCGGATAATCACAATGGCCAAAATGGTAATGCAGATAATAACAATGGCCAGAATGGCAATGCAGATAATAATGATGATCACCGAAATCAAAACGACAACATTGATAGAAACAATGCAGACAATAATCGTAACAACGAGCAGAATGTTATAAATCTATCAGCAGATCAGGCTCCTTCAATAGAAAATACCGGCTTCTACGGAGCACCTTTAGGCGCAATTACTGTTTCATCCGGTGCGAGTCTTGCAAACGCAGCCCCCGCTGTGGAAGGCGCTGCTGCTCCATCCAGAGTATTGTCACTAAACGTTTCTGAGCTTACGCCTGCACAGCTTCAAACTGCAGTAGTTGATAATATTTCTTCTACACCATCAGGCGGAACTCTTAGAATCGAAACAACTACAGCATCATGTTTTGACCAAAAAATGCTCGAAACATTCGCCCAAAAGGGTGACATTGATATTGAAGTTCTTTTCACCTATGGCGGAAAGAAGCTTCGCGTAGTCATCCCGGCAGGTTATGATATTACTAAGCTCCTGGATGAAAAAGGATACTGTGGATATCTTCGCCTTGCAGAAATTCTCGGTGCTACAGAAGTATAATAAGACAGCTTAAAACACTAATCCCCTCCAAAAAAAGAGGCGTTGAAAATTGATTACTCATTTTTCAACGCCTCTTTTTATCTACATATCATTTTCCCATTGACGCTATAAGCGCATCTATTTCCGCCTGACTAAGCATCTTTCCGGAATCTGCCGCAGCCGGAGCTGCAGCTGGTGCACCCGCCGCCGGTACACTTGCTGGAGAAAAGCCTCCTCCACCACCTGCCTGCGATGATTTGCCCATTATACTCGCAAGTAATTCCTGCTGTTCAGCACTAAGTCCATTTGCATCCATAAATTATCTCTCCAGGTTACCTTTTTTCTGTCAGTCTATGATCTACTGTTTCGTTGCCTAATGCACATACTTCCATGTTTAAGGTTATTGTATATAGTATAAAAATATTCGTCAAATAACCTTTTTCTAAACATCTCTTAAACTACTGATAAAAAATTATACCTTCTTACCTGTTTTACATATGTCTTTCAGGCAGCACTCTGCGCACTTAGGGCGTCTTGCGACGCACACTGCTCTTCCGTGAGTAACAAATCTGTGGCAAAGTGAATTGCCTTCTTCAGGAGGAATGATCTTCCAGAGCTCTTTTTCCACCTTAAAAGGCTCTTTTATATCATCTACAAGTCCAATAAGATTGCAGAGTCTTATGCAATGGGTATCTGTCACAATTGCCGGTTTTCCGAACACATCTCCCATTATAAGATTGGCACTTTTCCTGCCAACTCCCGGAAGTGCCAAAAGCTCTTCCATATTGTCAGGCACATTTCCGCCATATTTCTCATATATCACCTTCATGCAGGCTGAAATGTCCCTTGCCTTGGAATTGCCAAGTCCGCAGGGACGCACAATCTCTTCGATCTCTGAAACTTCAGCCTTTGCAAGAGCCTCCACTGTTGGAAACTTTTCATATAATATTGGCGTTATCATATCCACTCTTGCATCTGTGCACTGAGCCGCCAGTCTTACGCTCACAAGAAGCTGCCACGCCTTGTCATAAGCAAGGGTACAGACCGCATCGGGATATTCTTTTTTTAATCTCTCAATTACCTCTAGGGCAAGCTTTTTCTTAGTCATATTTTTAACCTGTGTCATCCTTCTGAAAAAAACTATATATGAAATAAAGATTGAATGCTATCTATTCTTTTATATATCCCGCCCGTGTGGTATCCTAATGCAGTTGGTGCTTTTTAATGAGGTGCCGGCGGGGGAGGAAAAGTATGATTAATTATTATAACGCGTTCATATCCTATAAGCACGCAGATCTTGACAATAGGGTTGCTGCTGAAATTGTTAAGGGACTTGAACATTACCACATTCCCGGCAAGATCAGGAAACAGACCGGGGTAAAAAAGATCGACCGCATCTTCAGAGACAAGGACGAGCTTCCAATCACAAATGATCTAAACGATACCATTTCTGAGGCTTTGAAAAATGCCGATTATCTCATAGTTATCTGTTCCACCAATACCAAAAAATCCACCTGGGTTGAAAAAGAAATAGAGACTTTCCTGCAGAATCACACCATGGGACAGGTTCTTACTGTTCTTGCTGATGGAGAGCCCTATGACGTAATACCAAAAATTCTTTTGACATCTAAAAAAGAGATTCAGGATGAGAACGGAGAAACTCACACTATTGAAGTTCCGCTTGAGCCGCTTTCCTGCGACTTCAGACTTCCTATAAAAAGAGCAAGAGCTGAAGAGCTTCCTCGTTTGGCTGCTGCCCTTATCGGCTGCTCCTATGACGAACTTATGAACAGGCACCGTCAGTACAAGATGAGAAAGCTTACTGCCATCTTTGCAGGCGCTATGGCCCTTATGATCGGCTTCACCGGCTATATGCTCTACAGCAATTCACTTATCCATAAAAACTACATTGAGTCCCTTCGCAACAAGTCAAAATATCTTGCAAACGAGTCGCTAAAGCTCCTTGAAAACGAGAACCGTATCGAGGCAATGCAGCTTGCTCTTGAGGCTCTTCCAAAGGATGAAAAGGACGAGACGCCTGTAACTCCTGAAGCGCTGAAAGCCATAACTCAGTCATCCCTTTCTTATGTATCGCTTGCAGGATCAAATATTGATGCAGCCTGGAACTACCAGATGTCAAACCAGGTAAGGGAATATAAGGTTTCAAACGATGGTTCAAAACTGGCAGCTGAGGATCAGGGCAACAATGTCACTGTTTGGGATACTACGACTCATCAGGTTCTTTTAAACTGCAATGTTAATCAATTCGATGGATTATTCTTTTTTGATGATAACACTTTGATCGTCTCAAGCTGGGATTTCATCGACGCCTACGATCTTAAGACAGGCGAAAGGAAATGGCGAAACGAGGACCTGAGCACAGTAACCGAGGATATATTCAACTACACTGACACCACTTTCCTTGTTCCGGATTCCCATGGCAGAATATCAGAAGTATCTGTAAAAGACGGCTCAGTAGTTAATACCATTGATTTCAATGTTATCGAAGAGAAATACAGCATGGATTCCTGTGACGAATTCGTGTTATCACCTGATAAAAAGAGAATTGCTTTTTGCCTTGGTCAGGGGACAAGTGAAGAGCATACATACCTCCATAAGAGTTACTCCCTTATGGAATATGATATTCCCACAGGTGAACTTCTCTCTTACCCTTTGGAAGATCAAAAAATTCACTATATTGCCTATTTAAACGACAAGTTGTACGTTGCATGTAATGATGGCACTCTGGATGGCAGTGGGAAAATGTATGATAACATATACATAACGGATGACCATACCGGAATTTACTGCTTTAATTCAGGGGAACTGGCTCTTAACTGGCAATACGATTTTGTTTCTACAAACTACGCGATAAACTGCGGTTTCAAGGTCTTAAATGACACCAAAATGGCCTTCTATGCAGGAAACATGGTCCGTGCCTGGGATAATGAAACCGGTGAACTTCAGCTTGAAGATAATGTAAACGAGCCTATCATATCTGTAAATGAAACAGGAAAAGAACTCTCTCCTATGTACATTACCAAAAGCGGTTCCATGGCAACACATACCACCATGAGCGAAACTTCGTCAGGTCTTACGCTGACATCACATTTTACTGATGATCTCACCGACGCTATTATAAAAAAAGGTATCTATACCCATCAGGCCTACTCCCATACAATAGTCTTCTATGGCGTTGGAATTTCAGATGAAGACTGGACCAAATTTGACAACTGCCCTGTATATGAAAACACATTCAGCTGCTACAACCTGGATGAAAAAGTCCTTTCAATTGCTGTATCCGATGGTGCCGATGGCTCAGATATCTTACTTTTTGATTCAGACCAAAAGACCTACAAGACCTCTGTTCATGTAAGTGACAGCTGCAGATACTCAAAAGTAAAACTGCTCGGAACCTGCGAAGGAAAATTTTACTATGCCTTCACCGAATATGATGATAAATATAATTCCATACTATACCTTGCATCTTATGACCTTGTGACCAAAGAGCAGACAAAAGAAAAACTAAACGATAGCTACGGACCTTCCAATGTACAAATGGTTTTAAGTGATAACAACCTGGTTTATTACAATAACATCGATTACTATAATTCGGTAGTTGTATTAAACGATCTGGAATCCGGCGAAAAGACAGAAGTAAACCTTGATGACCTTGAGGTTCAATATTGTAAAGCAATTAAGTATTTTTCCAAGGCAAATCTGGCATATATCAGCTGTGGTTCCTCCGATATGCCAAGCTATAAGATAATAGATTTTAACAACAATACCTCTTTTGACATAACTGTCCCTTCAGGTTGGGAAGCGCCAACAGATATAGCAATTGATGACACAGGAAAAAGAGTTGCCATAACAAATGGTGAAGTTATCTTGCTTAAGGATATCGAAGGTGAACTCATCCAGGAAATTTCCTGCAACAACGCTTCTCCGATGGGGATGGCATTCCTTGATTTTGAGAATTTAGGAAACCTCCTGGTAGTTCCCTATTCAAACGGGTCCATGTTCAGATATAGCGGAGATGATGGCTCATTTATCGGTAAAAGTGACCTCTCAACCTATTACAACAACTACGGTGAGATAGCAACTTTCGAAATTGACAAAGAGAATAATCTTCTTTATGTACTCGAAAGCAATATCCTCAACATCTTTGAACTTGACAACTGGGTTGAAGTTGCTTACATAGAGCACTGCTATGGTCATCACAAAGGTACAGATACCTTTCTAACATGGGCTTACAGTTCAAGCTCAAGTGAATTAGAGGTTGGCTATTTCAAGCACTACACTACTCAGGATCTGATTGCCAAAACAAAAAACTACCTTCAGGGAACAGAGATGTCTGAAGCAGAAAGATCCATGTATGGATTAGATGGCTAATTATTGCACAAGAAAGCATCTGGCAAAAAGCATGCTTTCTTGTGCAATTTTATTGATTAAAAATAATCATTCTTGTATTTTTATGCACTCTTGGTAGACAATTTCGTTTACAGTTGTATAATTATCAATAAAATTGCATATTAAGGAGAAGAACAATGAAAAAAGTAAGTAGTTTTGTTGGGAAGTACATGGCAATCATTGTACTGGTAGTAGCTGCGCTGGCTCTTTTTGTACCAGGAACATGTCTGTGGATCCAGACATCATGGGTAAACTACCTTCTTATGGTAGTAATGTTCGGAATGGGTCTTACTCTTAAGCCTGAAGATTTTATTCTTGTTTTCAAAAAGCCTAAAGATATCCTTCTTGGATGTGTGGCTCAGTTCACCATTATGCCACTTTTAGCTTTTGCTCTTGGTAAGGCATTTGGCCTTGAAGCAGGTCTTTTGGCTGGTGTTATCCTTGTTGGAACATGTCCAGGTGGCACATCCAGTAACGTTATCACATATCTTAGTAAAGGCGATGTTGCTTTGTCAGTGGGGATGACAAGCGTTAACACACTCCTTGCTCCATTTTTAACACCTGCAATCACATACCTTCTTCTTAGAACTTCTGTAACTGTAGATGTTTTGGGAATGTTCGTTTCTATCATCAAAGTAGTTATCGTACCTATTGGCCTTGGATTTGTCATCAACAGATTCTTTGGAAAGTTTACGGCCAAGGCAGCTGACGTCCTTCCACTTGTCTCTGTTACAGCTATCACACTTATCGTAGCAGCAGTTGTATCACACAACGCAACCAGAATCCTTGAGACAGGTGCTGTTGTATTCGTAGTAGTTATCCTTCACAACCTTTTAGGATATGCATGCGGATACCTTCTTGGAAAGATCTTAAAGCTTCCTGTATCCAAGCAAAAAGCTCTTTCTATTGAGATTGGAATGCAGAATTCAGGTCTTGCAACATCTCTTGCAGGAACAGCTTTCCCTGATCTTGCAATGGCAACAGTCCCAGGCGCAATCTTCTCAGTATGGCACAATATTTCAGGTGCAATCCTTGCAAATATCTACCAGAAGCTTGTAGATGATTCAAAAAAAAATGACACTGAGGAAGAACCCATTTTAGAAAAGGCTCAGTGATCCTAAATTGAACTTTATTAAAAATGCTTACGCCATCGGCGTAAGCATTTTTTAGTTACACTCCAAACAGAACCTGGTAAAAGAGCTTTTTCGTCTTCTCTTTTCCTATGGCCTTGATAAATACGTTTGTGGAAGGACCGCCGTTTTCAATCAGGTCATTTACGTAGTTCAGAGTCTTTTGCTTTTTTAGTGCAACATCACTGACCTCAACATGAGGCAAGCTCAAATATGTCTCCAGATACTCTTTTGCAAGTGCATTAAATGTCGAAGACAGATTCTTTTTTCCCTTAAAGGACATACAACCTGAAAGCTTGATGTCATCATACCAGTGCTTTCCCATATCTCTATAAGGAAGATAGTCATACTTTGATACCAATGCTTCAAGCCTGTCCAGATTGTCTAATGTATCAGTGTCAACCACAGTATCAAAAGGCTCTGCAATCAAAATATCATTCCCCATGGCCTTTATCCTGTCATAGGATAAAAGAGGCAGATCAGCCTCAGATGGCGTAAATATTATGGTATCCATTTTCATGAGCCCAAATAAGCCTTTAGCCGTCATTACAGATATATGCCCAAGATTTTTAGCTTCATAGGCCTTTATATCAAAGCGCATGCCATTGATCTTTAATCCATCATACTCTGAAGTATTTACAGGTTCCAACTCATAATGAGTTTTTATAATCTTAATCAGTTCATCCAGACAAGTCATAACCAGCCTCACTTTCCAAGTACAAGGTCAGCAATTCCGGCCTTATTCATGACTATCACGCCATAGAATAGAAGTCCCTGTCCAACAATGTTAATCATCTGGGCAATCCAGTTCATGTAGCTCTGAGTAAAATCTTTGGATGAAAGATATCCCATTGCAAGTGAACAGAGAAAAGATATAACAAAAACCGCTATGAGAAATGGCTTTTTAAGCTTTACTGCAATTATGCACAAAGCAATATATATCATAGCAAGTCCAATGCACATGCAGCTTACAAATATTGCTGTGCCTGTAAACA
This sequence comes from Butyrivibrio sp., assembly GCF_015056685.1. Taxonomy (GTDB): domain Bacteria; phylum Bacillota; class Clostridia; order Lachnospirales; family Lachnospiraceae; genus Butyrivibrio. The sequence continues at coordinate 78,788 of NZ_SVFW01000009.1, forward strand.
CAGGTGGTGCAACGGCTAGCGCAGCGTTTTTGCCCTGTTTGTGAAGAAGCATTGCAAGTATGCCTATTCCTGCCAAAAGAAATCCAATGGACTGAACTGGAAAGAATATATCATTCAAAGGCTTGAAATCACAGATTCCTGCGGCATAAAGAAGCTTATAGAGTGCTTTGGCAACTCCTGCACAGATTATATCAATTGTGCCCACAGCAAAAAGTGCGAAGGCGCCTTTGCTCATTTTGTTATACAGATCCCGTTGCAACATTATTGCTGCAACGGCAAAAAATATAACCGGTATAAAATCTATGATTCCCATTGTGATCGAATAATTTTTCATATGTAACCCCCAAGATGTCACTTATCAACTAGTTTTTTTATTCAGATGATAAATAGGAATAAAAGGAAGAATGATCGGTGTCTTATCCGCATAATGATTATATGCAGCGTCATTGCCATAGCGTGCCATCTGGCGCTTTTCAAGGCGCTGAGCCCCGTTGAACATGATATAAACGATGCAGACATATGCTATTATGGCCATAAGCCACTGTCCAAGTCCCTGATAAGTTGTGATTCCTGCAACAAATACCCCTGTCCAGAAAATAATCTCCCCAAGATAATTCGGACATCTGACAATTTTGTAAAGTCCTTTGGTTGCTACCATATCAGGCCTTTGCTTTTTCTGGTCTGATTTCTGTTTATCTGCAAGTGACTCGAGTCCAAGACCAAAGACAGATATCAGCATGCCAATTACAGGAACCAGAACATCCTTTGATCCGTTTGCATATCTAAAGAGCATTGGGCTCACCTGTGCTGTATAAAGAATAGCAACGAATACCCAGATTGAAATGCTTACAAACACAGGTATTTTCTTGTCATTTCCTGTTGCTTCCTTCAATGTCTTGCGATAAGCCGCATTTTTTATCTCTCTTATCAAAAGAAATCCGGACAAACGTGCGCCATAGGCAAGAAACAAAGCAGCCTGTAAAATAGCAAGAACAACAACTCCTTCTGACCAGCCATACTTCAAAGACATAATTAAAATAGTTATGCCGCCACCGGCAATTGCAAATCCATATCCAATAGACAGAAAGTACACATATTTATAGAAGCCCACTGCACTTAGTACAGCGCAGACAAGGCAGATTATAAGTAATGAATTCCAATACATAAATTATTCCTCCAAGTGAAAATACCTGCCACTTTTATCAGACGGCAAAGTTGTCTTTTATATATTCAGCAAAGCTCATATCTCCATATTTGGTTGAACCTACCATATCCTGAGATAAAGTGAATTTTGAGAAACGGATGATTGCTTCTTTTCCATTCTTTTTGAGCTTATTCACAAATGCAAGTACATCAAAGAGCCAAGTAGGAGCCTTCTTGATCACAGGCTCTTTTCCTGCTGCCTTAAAGCACATTGTTGCAATTTCTTCATATGTGTAAGTCTCTTTTCCGCCTACATCATAAATCTTGTTGTCATCAAGCATATGCTTTACGATGAAATCAGCAAAATCTTCAGTTGAAATAACGTTGCAGCTGACAGGTGTATTTCCAAGAAGGGTAACGGCGCCCTTCTCGACCATTGGTCTGAATACTTTTACAATGTCGTAAAAATAGCCTGTTGGTCTGTGAATAACATATGAGAGGCCGCTTTCTTTCAGCTTCTGCTCGAAAAGATATTTTGCGTGTACCATAGGTACTTTTTCAGGAGCCTGGTCTGCTCTTATTACTGAAATATAGGTAAAATGCTTAACTCCCGCTTTTTTGGCTTCATTTAATATGTTGAGATTCCCCTGATAGTCGATATCATAATTGGAAATTGTTGCAGATCCCTTTGTAAGCCCCACAGTTGTAATAACTGCGTCTGCGCCATCGCATGTTCCCACAAGTGTCTCAGGTTTTGTCACATCTACCTTGGTAAAAGAATATTTGCCATTAAGTTCAATATCTCTCTGCATCATGTCAAGCGCAACAACTTCATGTCCTTCCTTTAACAGAGTTTTAAATATATCTGCGCCCAAATTACCATAAGCGCCTGCAAGTACAACCTTCATTTTTTATCTCCTCCATGTCATGAATTATTTTTTCTTCTTTTCCTGGGCACGCTTGTCATTGATTATCTTCATGTGCTCCTCAGTTACAAGTTCAACGTTATTCTCTCTTGCCCACTCAACACAGCCCTTAAGAGCAGCAGGTAAAAAGACTCTTGGAACACCCAATAGGCACTTAAGTGCATCATCAGTAAACTTTATCTTGTCATCAGCTCTTTCTGCAGCATAACGAACAGAAGCAAGTGACGCTTCGCGAACCTGCAAAAGCTCTGCTCTCATTCTTCTCTTTCTGTGGAACCAGAAGTTCTTTGAATCCCTGTAACCGTAATCTACAGGAAGTGGCGGGAAATCTCTTGCTGTCACGCCGTTTATTATGGCATCGCGATATTTCTTTTTCATAAGGATCTTGTCGATTCTTAAGATAAAGTGCGCACCAAACTTACTGGTTATTCCGTTGAAATCGTGATATGGACCTTCATAACCTTCAAGCTGTCCCGGAGCATCGTTCGAAGCTCCATCAAGCTCTCTCATCCATGTGCACTCGATCACTTCTATTGCATCTGTCATGACCATTGGGCGCAGATCCTCTGGATTTTCCTCCTGAATAAGGCTCTTTTCCAATTTGAAATTACATTTTGGCATCTTTTCGGATGGCTTATCGCCAGGCCATGAAAGCTTCACTGCCTCATGAAAGTTTTTGGGATTGTCATCGATAAAGTTGATTGCACATTTTCCTGTGCGCAAAATATTCTGTGCTGTGTTAGATGAATTACGACAATTAAGAAGCATTGCGTAATAATCCTTACCAGCGACATAATATGGCTGGATCAGGGAATAGGGTCCCAGATTAGTTGAGCCGTCTTCGCACAAAGTGCTGATAAGAACGGTAGGCATCGGAAAAAACAGTGATGTCTGATAAAAATTGTCTACGATTCGCAAGTTTTCAAAGCTACTCATTTCATACCCTCCGCTTTTGTGATTTATAGCTAAAAAAGACGCTTCCCCATTTTGCGCCTTTTCAAGTCTCACTTTTAATTTATATCCGCTGCAAAAGCGGACTTCTGTGATTCATTTAAATACTTCACATCTTTAAAAGAATTCTAAAGATTCCCGCCTGTTTCTCAAATGGAACATCCTCAAGTGTCCAAAAAAGTATAGACTCCGCAATATGACTGGCCATAAAATCAGGTTCATCATAGCTTTTATCAATACACACAGGCAGTATTATTTTCGCAAGAACTCCTCGTAGCTGCGCGTGTCTCTCAGTAAAGACTGCGGAATAAACTGATGCAGCTTCCTTATCTTTAAAAAGAAAGCTGTATTTGTTTATAAAGACCTTGAGATAATCATGAATTCCCTCAAGAAATATAAGTTCTTCTGAAGTGTCCAGCTTTTTCATTTGAAGAGTACAATTTTTCCAGTCTTCAAGCATAAATGTTGAAATCAGCATATCCTTTGACGAGAAATAATTATACATAGTCCCAACGCCAATTCCGCAGGCTGCTGCAACAGATCGGATAGTCGTCTTTGAATAACCATTCTCAAAAAGCTGTTTTTTTGCTTCTTCTATGATTTGTTCCTTGATGTTTTCTATAATTTTGGGCATATCTATCTTTCCTGAAATCAAATTAACCATAGCTGTGCGCTGCTGTAGCTACAGCCTTCAATATTTTATGAACGTGTTCGTTTAAATGGTAACAATCTCTGATTTAAAAATCAATATTTTGCTGAAAATACGCTTATTTTCAGAGAAGTCTACAATTATCAGGTTCTGTTTTTGGTAGAAATTTAAAGAGAGGACATCTATTCCACCTAAGCATAAGTGGACCAGTGTCCTCTCTTATTATTCAAAACTCTCCATGGTTTTAGCAAATTCAGACATGTACTTTTCATTATCATCATCTGCCATTTTCCTGAACCCGGCTATCTTTTCATCCGTTAGTATCTCGTAGGATATGAATTTAAGCACCTTTGCCGCATTTTCACTTTTTAATACTATCTGCTCATAGCAGTTTCCTACCATGAGCAGCTTCATAGCCTCCTCATCAGACAAAAAGCCGCTGGTAATAACCCCGAGTGTATCGTGTATCGTATCATTAGCAATAGGTCCGATGATCAAATCATACTCATTTAAGTAATCAGGCATGCTCCGTCTATTGTTGAAAATATATTCAAACCATTCTTTATCCCGGTCAAAGCGCTTGATCTTCAGATTTTTTTCATCAAGCTCATACTTATTTATGATGATATCAGCATCCTTTTTCTCAACCACCCAGCGGCCTGCAAACTCATATTTATCAGAAGTATAAAAGCCCTGCCCAAAATCGGCGTTTTTCCTGCCATAATGGATATCAGGACTTTCTATGACACTGTAACTTGCATGAAATAATGTAACCATATGGTGTACCTCTTTTTCACAACTGCCCATAAGGCAGCCGGCATTCTTAACAGCAAAACTCACTCTATAGTTATATTATTATGCTACAATAAGACTCATGAATACGCAAAATATAAATCCAATAACAAAACTTGATTATCCTGACCCGGACGTTATTTACTTTGATGGTGCCTACTATATGGTCAGCACCACCATGTACTTTATGCCCGGCTGTGAAATCTTAAGATCCTACGACCTTGTAAACTGGGAGCACGCTTCTTTTGTCTATGACAGACTAGATGGCACTCCTTCACAGAAACTTCAGGGAAAAGAAAATATCTACGGCCAGGGAATGTGGGCTGCAAGCCTTCGCTACAATAAAGGCTTATTCTACATTTGCTTTGTTGCCAACGACACCCATAAAACCTATATTTTCACTTCTGCTTCAATTGAAGGTCCTTGGGAGAAGTATACTCTCGAGGGTTTCTATCACGATAATTCCATTCTTTTCGATGATGATGGCAGGGTTTATATCGTGTATGGCAATAAGAATATCTTCATAAAGGAGCTCACAATTTCAGGAGAAAAGCTTTCAGATTCTGATACGCACGATACTGAAAAGCTGATAATATCAGATGCCGATGACGCATATCTTGGCTATGAGGGTTCTCATTTCTACAAGATAAATGGAAAATACTATATTTTCCTGATCCACATTCCAAAATCGACAGGAAAGCGCACTGAGAGCTGCTTTATTTCAAATTCGCCTTTTGGTCCCTACACCGGAAAGGACGTATGTGATGATGACAGAAACTACCGCTCTTCAGGCGTCGCTCAGGGAGGAATAATCAAAACTCCCGGCGGAAAATGGTACAGCATCCTCTTTCAGGATAGCGGTGCTGTTGGCCGTATCCCGATTTTGATTCCGGTAACATGGGACGGTGATTTCCCGGTGTTTGGAAAAAACGGCATTATTCCCGAAGCCTTTGACATTGAAGATTTAAAGCCGGGCTATGACTATTCTCCGCTTATATCCGGCGACGACTTTAAATGCGATTATTCTGCCAAAGCCACTTCATCTTTTGGTTTTAAGCCCTGCTGGCAATTTAACCACGAACCTGATCTCTCCCTTGTGAAAAGAGATTTCGCCAAAGGAGCTGTTACCATAACTACTGATAAATTATCATCAAACCTGACACAGGCCAAAAACACACTGACTCAGAGGACTCTTTTCCCCGGATGTGCAAGCTCAGTGCTGATTGACGCTACCAACCTAAAGGATGGAGATTATGCCGGTCTGTGCGTCTTAGAGAGCTGTTATGGTTTTATAGCCATAACCAAGCGCTCTGGCAATTATTACCTTGTTATGGGAAAAAGAGATATCACGTCCGGCGGGATATTTGGCGAGCGCCATGATGACGAGCCATTTGATGAGATGGAATGTGTCAAAATTGATACTCCTATAGTGAGATTGCAGGCAGATGTGGAATTTGATAATGATACAGCTATCTTTGGCTACTATGAGAAAATGGATAACGCCACTCCAAAAAAACTCGGCATTACCCATAAACTGCAATTTAAACTTGACCACTTCACCGGTGCCAGATTTGGCCTATTTATTTACAGCACCGAAACTATCGGTGGAAGTGCTTCATTTGCAGATTATAAGTATCTGACATAAAACCTTTACCTTTGTAAACTACAGATAAATCTGTAGTTTACAATGCTAAAAGGAAGATGTTATACACGTATTTCTCAATGGTAAATGACTTCAAGAGATGGTCCTTTATCCGGAGTTGTCAAAAGAGCATTAGTGTCAACCGGCTTAAACTCTGCTGACGGATCCAAAGCATCGCTCTTATAAAGAGGTATCCCTTCTCCAGCCATAAATGCCTCTACATACTCTTCAATAGTCCTAATGGGATGCTCAAATCCCATTCCACCCATATTCTTTAATCCAAAATTGTGAATATCAGAGCCCGCAGCCATTCTCATATTATTCTCCACTGCATACTGATACCCAAGAGCATTCTGGTAGTCCGGGTTTGATGCGTTGTAAACCTCAGCACCGTCGCAGACATTTTTTGTAAGGTGTATAGCCTTTAAGTAATCTCTTTCTCTGTAGGGATGCGCATGAATCATTATCGCCCCCGCTTCATGCACTGTCTTATAGACTTCGTATCTGTCTTTTTCCATTATGTCAGGGTTTTCTAAGAGCCAGTTTTTATCTACTCCGTAAAGCAGATATTCATCCCCTTCAAAGTTATACTCTATTCCAAAAAGTACAACGAAGTCATCGCCTGCAGCTGCCCTTGCATGCTCATACCCCTTGCAGTACAATTCAACTCTTTTCTCCCACGGAAGATCTTTTGGAACAGCACTGTTGCCGTTAAAAAAGTGGTCTGTCACAATGATGCCGCTGTAGCCAAGCTTTTTCATATAGTCAATATAATTCACTCCCGGCGTAGATGAACAGGCACTTCCTTCGATAGTGTGTAAATGTGTTTCAAAAATATACATGATTAATTCCCTAAAATATATTTCCTTTTCAAAAATACTCCTTTAAGATTATAATATAAGTTCACGTTAATTTGGGAGGAAAAAGATATGAAATCACCGGCAGAAATTGCTACAAGATACGAAGCTGCAGGTTCAGCTAAAGCATCTGCACCCTTTGGCAAAACTCTTTTACTTGGAATAATGGCAGGAGCATTTATAGCACTTGGAGGCCTTGGAAGCCAGATAGCTTCTTGCTTTGCTTCTAATCCATCATCAGCAAGAATGATCAGCTCAGTGGTATTCCCTATTGGACTTTTCATGGTACTAATCGGCGGAGCTGAACTTTTTACAGGTAACTGTCTTATCACAATCCCTGTTCTTTCAGGTAAAGCCAAGCTTTCAGGCATGTTAAAAAACTGGGTAATTGTTTACTTCGGTAACATGATAGGCGGCTTCATCATAGCAGCTCTTGCTACTTTCAGCCACATCTACTCATTTGGCGATAACGCACTTGCTTTGTCAGTCGTAAATACCGCCATTACTAAATCAAACATAAGCTTTACAGATGGACTCCTCCGAGGAATACTTTGTAATGTTTTAGTATGCATGGCCGTATGGTGCTCCTTTGCAGCAGACGAACTTGCAGGAAAGGTATTGGCCCTTTGGCTCCCTGTAATGCTCTTTATCATCTGCGGATTCGAGCACTGCGTAGCCAACATGTACTTCATTCCCGCGGGCCTTCTCACATCAGCCTTCTATGGTATCCCAGGCGATGGTCTTTCACTTGCAGGTTTCTTTATAACAAACCTCATTCCTGTAACTATCGGAAACATCATCGGTGGCGGCCTCTGCGTTGGCGCAGTATACTACGCTGCTTACCTAAAAAAATGATCACAGAGAAGAAATAGCACGAATATTGTAGATAAGAAAGAGTAATCAGCTGAATGCAATTAGCATACATCTGATTACTCTTTCTTTGTATATGCGTAAGTAATTGGCAGCGTCCGCCACCATTGACTGAACCTGAGGAAAACGCCTTGGTCTGCGAGCCGACGGTGAGGATGATGGGAACAGTAGTTAGATTCATGCACCGTCGGATTCAGCATTTTAGCGTTTTCCTCAGAACCCGTCAATGGCAAGCACCTTCGGTGTGGCTAGGTGTTATTGCCTCAGGCTCTGACTCCGAGAACAGTAGGGGCGGCTACTTTCAAGGATATGTGTGACTATATGTCTGCGTCTTTCAATGTAAATAGAGCGAAGATTCTGTTTTGGAAATATAGCCTGATTTTTGAGCTTACGACACCATGCGACAAGGTTTTTGACTTGTGATTTTGGGCATATACGACCTTATTTGAGGTTACCACACCATTATATAGAGATCATATGTCCTCAGTTCACTCATCCAATGGATGTGGCAATCCATTTTTTCTCGTATATGCCCAATTTCACTTCCTGAAAATACTGTCGATGGATGTGTTAACTTAAAAAATATGACTATATATCCAATTCGCTTTGACAATCCGAATTTTCTATGTCCATTCAGTCCATATGATCGTGATGAATAATGGTTTGGGCATATAGCGCTTTGGAAAGCTTCCAGCCACCTCTTGTTTTTTATATTTTGTCCTTATAGCACTTTTTAGCGATGCCAGCCACCTTCATGAAAGTTCAACTGGGCATATAGGCCGATTTCAAGACTCGGGCCACCCGTTAAAAGGGTGGCTGTGGACGGATAATTACCGTATATGCCCAATCGCCTGTGTAAAAGCCGTTGGTGAGGGGTGGCTGCAAGCCTAGAATCAGGCTATGAGCCCAAAACCGGTTTTATTGCGGGTGGCTGATCTAGTGAAAACTAGCTATATGCCCAAAGTAATACTGTAGCGCTCTTTAAACTATCACTTATAGAGTGGATAAATACAAACTACCTTTAGACTCACTTTCAGCATGCAGCATGGAAAAGCTATGTGCCTATGATTCCTTGAAATTAGCCACTTATACTGTTCTCGGATTTGGAACCTGAGGCACCTTACCCTAGCCACACCGAAGGTGCTTGCCATTGACGGGTTCTGAAGAAAACGCTAAAATGCTGAATCCGACGGTGTATGAATGAAGCTACTGTTCCCATCATCCTCACCGTCGGCTTGTAGACCAAGGCGTTTTCCTCAGATTCAGTCAATGGTGGCGTACGGAGCCACTATGTATGGCTCATATGTTGGATTTTGACATTTCTTTTCCTTGGATATAAAAGAATGCTTACGCCACCGGCGTAAGCATTCGTAATAAAATCAATTCTAATTATAAAACTACCGCTGTAACACAAGAGTACGCTTTTTAGCAGTTTCCTCATTTAACCCAAGCACTCTCGTTACTGTACAACGCTGTATTCAATAACTTCAGCTTTTTCAAGATCAGCATACATAGCTTTCATTGCGGAGTCATCAGGAACTACTGCATTTTCATCTCCATCAAGCTCTCGAAGATCTGAGTGATGGTAATATGTACCATTGCCGTTTCCGTCATATTCTACATATGCTTCTTCGTCAATGCAGAGAATACTTCCGCTTGCAATGGTGTACTTTTTGATCCAATGATTTGAACCTGCGTAAAGCTTTCCATCATAAATTGCAAGAGGATAAGCTGTACCGCCTGCTTCTACAAGACCAAGGTACTCTGGAACACCAGCTTCATTGTAGCGATATACTTCTGAATCGATAGCTGCATTGAATACACCACCATCAGGGCTGTTATTAAATGTGTATTTTGTCACAAGTAAAACATCTACCCCATTGATAGTTGCATTAGCATAGCCGCTTCCTTTTTCCAGCTTATCTACAATCTGTGTAAAAGTATCACATCCTGTGATGTCAGTAGGAACATATTCATCATCCGGCATATTGGCGCCAATCTGCTTACTCTCATCATACATAGCCTCTGCTACTGCCTGAAGATCAAATCCGTCAAGGTCAGCAGCCTCTACAGTAAGAGAATAATCTGCCCCTGTTTCTATATCAAACCAGGTAATAAGATCAACATATTTATCATCGCCAATGTAGCGGTAAGCTTTTCCTGTCATATTTCCACCGCCCCAGTTAGCAAGAGTAATATCATCTTCCACTGTCCAGTTATAATACAGGCCTGAAATATCCGTAGGCTCATCTGAAGCAATGAGCTGCTCTCTTGCAACAAAAGAATTGCCATCAAGATCAAAGGTAAGCTCTACAAGAGGCCAGGTATACTCGTTCTCTTTTGCCTCCGTTTCCATCATTCGCCATACTATATTAGTTGCTCCTTCAGGTGCAGAAAAGAGATTGGGAGCTACAGCATATGCTTCATCTTCAGTACACTCACGCCATGGATTTGCGATTTCTATTTCTTTAGTACTCTCAGAAGAAGCTGCCTCTGTTACATTTTCAACTGCTTCACTTGTTTCGGTTGTTGGTGCTTCTGCTGCACCTGATCCACATGCAGCCATAGAAATAGCCATAGAAATAGCCATGATAGAAGTTATGAATCTTTTTTTCATATTTTCCTCCTCGTTAACGAAATTTAAATTCATATATAATGCTACACCATTTTGTGTACCACAATAATTAAAAAAAAATAAAACAATTTAAAATTTTATATTGCACACAATTTAATTATGTGTTAGATTGTATACAATCTAATTCACAAATACAAAATATTTTACCGGAAAGGATGTGATATTTATGGATAATATGTTTGATTTAACAGGAAGAGTTGCACTTGTGACAGGCTGCTCAACAGGACTTGGTGTACAGATGGCTAAAGCTCTTGCAAGCCAGGGAGCTTCAATCATCGCTCTCGCAAGACGTCAGGAGATGATCGATCAGGTTGCAAAAGAAATCCACGATACATACGGAGTTGACACTCTCGCTATAAGATGTGACATTACAGATACTGATATGGTTGATAAGGCTATAGATGAGGCTCTTGCTCACTTTGGAAAAATAGATATTCTTATCAACAACGCCGGAACAGGTGCTGTCGCTCCTGCAGAGGATATTACAGATGATCAGTTCAGCAATGAGCTTAACATTGATCTTTTTGGAACTTTCAAAGTTGCAAGAGCAGTTGCTAAAAAGGCAATGATTCCTGCAAAATACGGAAGGATCATCAACATTGCTTCTATGTACGGACTTGTTGGAAACAAGATTGCACCTTCATCTCCATACCACGCAGCAAAAGGTGGTGTAGTTAACCTCACAAGAGCCCTTGCAGGTGAATGGGGCAAGCACGGAATCACAGTAAACTCCATCTGCCCAGGATATTTCTACACTCCTCTTACAAAAGAAACCCTTGATTCCGATTACTTCAAGGAGTATGCAAAGACAGCTATTCCTATGGAGAGATACGGTGTTGAAGGTGAGCTTGATACAGCAGCTGTTTTCCTTGCTTCTCCAGCCTCCAGCTACGTTTCAGGAATCGCCCTTCCAGTTGACGGCGGCTACACCAGCATGTAACCCCCTCGCAAAAATACTAGTCTTTATATGTATAGTAGACCATAAATCCAGAAGTGCCCATAACTTTGGATAGAGCGATTTAGTATGAGCAATAGAGACAGTTAAGATAAAATAAAAGCCTTGTTTTCTGTTCTGAATAAGCATGAAAGAAAACAAGGCGCATTATTTTATATTTACTGTGTCTTTGCGAATACTCCGAGATCTATCCGAAGTTATGGGCACTTCTGGATTTTATGCCACTCGCAAGAAAGTATATTATTTTGCAAGAACCATCATGATCTCATTGCTACGGGCGATGAACTTGGTCATTGCTTCGCCTTCAAGAGGAGCGTTCTGGATACGTGCAAGGTCATAAAGCTGCTCACAGATCATGTTTGTGTTCTCTCCATCTTCGTGTTCCATTACGTA
>NZ_SVFW01000010.1 GCF_015056685.1 Butyrivibrio sp.
TGATTTGTGATTATTGAAAAAAACTGTTAGTATAGCCATAGAGTTTTTGTGGAGGTTCTTATTTTGATTCCTGTAGATTTTAAAGAACGAATGAAATCATATCTTGGTGAAAAAGAGTTTGATGACTTTTTTAGCTCTTTTGACAATGATGAAAGATATCACTCCTTAAGAGTAAATACTCTTAAATGCAACAAGACAGATCTAAAGTCTAAGCTTTTGTATATAGAAAAGGAAGTGCCTTGGGAAGAAAATGGTTTTTACTATGAAGATGCCCAGCCCGGTAAGCACCCATATCATGAGGCTGGTCTTTATTATATTCAGGAACCCAGTGCTATGGCACCAGTGCATTTTCTTGATCCAAGGCCCGGTGAAAAGATACTTGATCTTTGCGCAGCCCCCGGCGGGAAAACTACGCAGATAGCTTCTTATATGGATGGTGAAGGAATTCTTGTGACTAACGAGATAAACAGGGACAGAGCCAAAATCTTATCTCTTAACGTGGAGAGACTTGGAATTAAAAATGCCCTTGTGCTTAACGAGGATTCCGCGCATCTATCTGAGATTTTTGAAGGGTACTTTGAGAAAATACTTGTGGATGCGCCGTGCTCAGGCGAGGGAATGTTCAGGAAAAATGATAACGCCGGAGATGAATGGAGTCTTGATAATGTCAGAACCTGCGCAGTAAGGCAAAAAGAGATCCTGTCAAATGCAGCCAAAATGCTTCTTCCGGGAGGAAGGCTTGTATATTCCACATGTACTTTTTCTGCTGATGAGAATGAAGAAACAGTTTTTGATTTTCTTTTTAATAATCCTGATTTTCATACCGTAAAGGTTGAGAAAACAGGTGGAATAGAAAACGGAAGAATAGAGCTTATTTCTGATGAACTTTATGAAAAGTGTGCATCTATTGATCCTGTGAGAGCAGAAAAGTGCAGAGAAGAAGTCTTGAATTCTATGAGGTTATGGCCTCATAAGCTGCAGGGTGAGGGGCATTTTTTGTGTGTGCTTGAAAGAGATGGAGAACTCACAAAGGAAAGCATGAATTCCTATGTGCCCGGAGGTAGGAACGTAGCTGCAAAGCCGGAATGCACCAAGGTTTTTGAAACTTTTGTAAAAGACACTCTTGTTTTTGATAAAAAGAGCTTTGAAATAAAAAGGGGAAAAATAGCTTGTGAACTCAATGGTGGAAGGAGTCTTAACGGACTCATATACATGTTTGGTGATCAGCTGTATCTTTGCCCGGAGGATATGCCTTCAGTAAATGGACTTAAGGTCATGAGAGGTGGCCTTCATCTTGGGACGATTAAAAAAGACAGGTTTGAGCCTTCTCATGCTTTAGCGCTGTTTTTAAAGCCTGAAGATGTATGCCTTTATAAGGACTACCCTTCTGATAGCTCTGAGATAAAGAGTTACCTGAATGGCCAGACCATGAAGATCACAGATGATACGTCAGATACTGCATCTGGCCAGGTGAAAAAAGACAGCAAGGGATGGGCACTTATAACAACTGACGGCTATAGCATTGGCTGGGCTAAAGCTGCAGGTGGTATGCTTAAAAACCATTATCCCAAGGGATTAAGAATAAATTACTAAATAGATTAAGACTAACTTTTGTTGGAGAACTGATGAAAAAATTACTTGTATATTTAAAAGATTATAAAAAGGAAACAATACTTGGACCTTTATTTAAACTTCTTGAGGCCTCATTTGAGCTTTTGGTTCCGCTTGTTATTGCGGCAATGATAGATAAGGGCATCGCAAGTGGAGATAAGGGCTATGTTATCAAGATGTGCCTTTTACTGATATTACTGTGCTTTGTAGGTTGTATCAGTGCTGTTACAGCGCAGTTTTTTGCAGCAAAAGCTGCAGCCGGTTTTGCTAAAAAGGCAAAGAAAGCTCTTTTTGATAATATTCAGAAATTGTCATATTCGGATATGGACAAACTTGGAACTTCTGCAATGATAACCAGGATGACCAGCGATATGAACCAGGTCCAGCAAGGTGTCAACATGACAATAAGGCTCCTTTTAAGATCACCTTTTGTCGTATTTGGTGCTATGGCTATGGCATTCACAATCGACTTCAGGCAGGCACTTGTTTTTGTAGTTACAATCGCGCTTTTGGCCTTTGTAGTTGTTTTCATAACAGGCTGGAGCATCCCCAGGTATGAAAAGATACAAAAAGGACTTGATACGCTTCTTAGGCTTACAAGAGAAAATCATACGGGCGTAAGAGTCATAAGAGCCTTTGGACTTGAAGATAGGGAAAAAGAAAACTTTGATCAGAACAATGACAGGCTCATGGGGCTACAGAAGTTTGTTGGCTCAGTGACAGCTCTTATGAATCCTGTGACTTATGCAATCCTTAACCTTTCTGTTGTATTTTTGATCTATAAGGGAGCTTTTTTGGTTGATGCAGGTGAACTTACTCAGGGAGAGATGGTTGCATTATATAACTACATGTTCCAGATTCTTGTGGAGCTCATTAAGCTTGCCAATCTGATCCTTACAATGACTAAAGCCATCGCTTCAGGCAACAGAGTTCAGGAGCTTATGGAATACAGATCATCTATGGAAGATGGCAGTGTCACAGAGTTTTCAGATGTGGAAGATCACGTTGTCTTTGATAATGTATCCATGAGCTATCACGGGGATGCAGAAGACAGTATTGAGAATATAAGCTTCGTTGCTAAAAGAGGCGAGAGGATCGGCATAATTGGCGGAACAGGAAGCGGTAAGTCTACACTTATAAATCTTATTCCAAGGTTCTATGACGTCAGAGAAGGTGCTGTTCTTATAGACGGACTAAATGTTAAAGAGTATAATCTTGAAGCTCTCAGAGAAAGAATTGGTATAGTTCCGCAAAAGGCAGTTCTTTTTCATGGGACTATCAGAGATAACATGAAGTGGGGCAAAAAAGATGCCACAGACGATGAGATTCGACAGGCACTTAAGATTGCCCAGGCAGAGGAAGTAGTAAAGGGAAAAGAGAACGGACTTGACTTTGTTGTAGCCCAGGGAGGAAAGAACTTCTCCGGTGGACAGAAGCAGCGACTTACAATTGCAAGAGCACTTGTGAGAAAGCCAGAGATTCTTATCCTTGATGACAGTGCGTCAGCTCTTGATTATCTTACAGATAAAAATCTGCGGGCAGCAATTGCAGGAATGGATAATCCGCCTACTACCTTTATTGTTTCTCAGAGAACATCCGCGGTAAGGGATTGCGATAAGATCCTGGTGCTTGATAACGGAAGTCTTGCAGGTATTGGTACACACGAGAAACTCCTTGAAAGCTGTGATCTTTATAAAGAAATCTATGATTCTCAGTACAAAAAGGAGGGTGCAGTATGAAAAAGGGAACACTAAAAAAGGTACTCAGATATGCAGCAAGATATAAGTTTTTGATATATTTATCAATGTTGCTGGCAGTGATAACAGCTCTTTTGTCCTTATATGTACCAATCCTTGCTGGAAGAGCAATTGATCATATTATTGGAAAAGGAAATGTCGATTTTACTATTGTTGGTGGCATATTGCTTAAGATGATCGTGACTATAGCTATTATTTCCGTTTGTCAGTGGATCATGAATAAGGCTAATAACAAGATAACCTTTCAGGTTGTAAGGGATGTGAGAAAAGAAGCTTTTGAAAGACTTCAGATACTTCCTTTTGAATATCTTGATTCCAAGCAGACAGGAGATATCGTAAGCAGGATCATTTCTGATGTTGATCTGTTCTCAGATGGACTTTTAATGGGATTTACCCAGCTTTTCACAGGCATTGTGACTATTGTCGGAACTTTAATGTTCATGTTCTATCTGAATTTTAAGATTGCACTGGTAGTAGTTGTTTTGACTCCTCTTTCTTTATTTGTAGCAAGATTCATTGCTACTAGGAGCTTTAATCTCTTTAAACTACAGTCAGAGGCAAGGTCTGATCAGACATCGTTTGTGGATGAAATGGTTGGAAATCTTTCTGTTGTTAAGGCCTTTGCTCATGAAGATGAGAATATGGAGTACTTTGATTGCATAAATGAAAGACTTGAGGAGACATCCATAAAAGCTACTTTCATTTCATCCCTGACTAACCCCGGAACAAGATTTATCAATAATCTTGTTTATGCGGCAGTTGCTTTGTTTGGAGCACTTACTTGTATTGCAGGGGGCATGACTGTTGGTGGACTTACTATTTTTCTTAGCTATGCCAATCAGTACACTAAACCCTTTAATGAAATCTCAGGTGTAGTTACGGAACTTCAGAACGCTCTTGCCTGTGCAGAGAGAGTTTTTGCCCTTATAGAAGAAAAGACCGAGATTCCTGATAGCGCTGATGCTCCGGATACTTTTGAGCCTTCAGGTGATGTTAAGTTTAACGATGTTTTCTTTTCATATGACAAAAATAAAAAGCTTATCGAAGACTTAAACCTTGATATCAGAAAGGGGCAGAGAGTAGCGATTGTTGGACCAACAGGCGCCGGAAAAAGTACGCTAATTAATCTTCTTATGAGATTTTATGATGTTGATGAAGGCGGCATTTCAATTGATGGAATTAACTTAAAGGACCTCAAGAGAAGACAGATAAGAGATAATTTTGGAATGGTTCTTCAGGAGACCTGGCTGCGTAGCGGAACCATAAAGGATAATATTACCCTTGGAAGAAGCGGCTTTACCGATGAAGAGATCATTGAAGCAGCAAAGGCTTCACATGCGCACAGCTTTATAAAAAGACTTCCTGAAGGTTATAATACCGTTATTTCAGAAAATGGAGGGAACCTCTCTCAGGGACAGAAACAGCTCCTTTGCATTACGAGAGTTATGCTCAGCATTCCGCCTATGCTGATTCTTGATGAGGCGACTTCATCAATCGATACAAGTACTGAAATACGTATTCAGAAGGCATTTAACAGGATGATGAGCGGCAGGACAAGCTTTATTGTTGCTCACAGACTTTCAACTATAAGAGAAGCAGATGTGATACTTGTCATGAAAAATGGACGTATCATTGAGCAGGGAAGCCATAATGAGCTTTTGGAGAAAAAAGGTTTTTATCATGAACTTTATAACAGTCAGTTTGCATAGACGCATATTGATGGTTTATTATGGATAAAGAGTTAGTGGTTTTTATTTAGGAGAAATTATATGACAAATCAAAAGAGACCTGTATTTGTAACCGGGCACAAGAATCCTGATACTGATTCAATCTGTGCAGCAATTACTTATGCAAATCTTAAAAGAGAAATAACAGGAGATGATTACATCGCCTGCAGAGCAGGACACCTGAATGAGGAGACTCAGTTCGTTCTATCTCATTTTGGAGTTGAGGTTCCTGCCTATGTAAAGGATGTAAGAACACAGGTTAGAGACATGGAGATCCGTATGCTTGACGGAATCAAGGATGACCTCTCGCTTAAGAATGCCTGGTCAAAAATGCGAGATGCAAGCGTAGTTACTCTTTGTGTTACAGAAGGTGATGAGCTTACAGGTATTGTAACAACTAATGATATCGTTGAAACATATATGGATGTTATTGATCCAAAGATTCTTTCTATGGCTCAGACATCTTACCAAAATATTGTTGAGACTCTCGATGGAGAACTAATTGTTGGTGAGATTGAGGATACACTTACCAAAGGAAAGGTAGTTATAGCGGCTGCTAATCCCGATATGATGGAAAATGTCATCGAAGAGGGCGACGTTGTCATTCTTGGTAACAGATATGATATGCAGCTTTGCGCAATTGAGATGAAAGCGGGATGCATCATAGTCTGTGAGGGCGCAAGCGTAGCCAAGACTATTCAGACTCAGGCTAAGGACCATGGAACCAAGATAATCTGTACTCCGCACGATACATTCGTCGTAGCAAGACTTATCAATCAGAGTATGCCTGTCTCTTATGTAATGAGAAAAGACAACCTGATCACTTTCCATATGGATGATTATATTGAAGACATTCAGGAAGTTATGGCATCTACAAGACACAGATATTTCCCTGTTCTTGATAAGGATGACCATTACATCGGAATGATCAGCCGAAGGAATTTCCTTGGTGCGAAAAAGAAACAGCTTATTCTTGTTGACCACAATGAGAAAAACCAGGCTGTTAATGGTGCTGATTCTGCAGAAATTCTGGAGATCATCGATCACCACAGACTTCGCACTATTGAGACTGCAGGACCTGTGTTCTTTAGAAACCAGCCTCTTGGTTCTACATGTACTATTATTTATCTTATGTACAAAGAATACGGAGTTGAGATAAATAAGACTATTGCTGGACTTCTACTTGCAGCTATTTTATCAGATACACTTATGTTCAGATCTCCTACGTGTACGAATATCGACAAGAAGGCAGGAGAGGAACTTTCCAAGATAGCAGGAGTTGACTATGAGGAGTTTGCAAAAGAGATGTTCCATGCAGGCTCAAATCTTAGCGGCAAGACTGCTACAGAGATCCTTCACCAGGATTTCAAGAAGTTTACAGTAGATGATCTCACAATTGGAATTGGACAGATCAATTCCATGAGTGCTGAGGAACTTATAGATATCAAGGAAAAGATCCAGCCTGAGCTTTCAAAGGTTGCAGATGATGACGGACTTGATATGCTGTTCTTTATGCTTACAGATATTATCAGTGAGTCTTCTGAGGTTGTATTTGCAGGAGCAAAGGCACAGCACACGCTTAATGCGGCTTTTGGAGTGAACATCGACGGAGACAGTGCAAGGCTCCCCGGCGTGGTATCCCGCAAAAAGCAGTTGCTTCCTAATATCGTTGAAGCTATACAAAGCTGAGATAGGTAGCGTCAGGTGCAGAGAGATATTTTCGCGTGTGTGTGCACTCATGCTGACGCTCTCGCTTCGTGAAAAACGTAGCAGTACTAAGGCAGAAAAATACTCTGCCTAAGCACTGACGTTTTTCAAGACAGCACAATCACACACACACTTTCAAATATTTCTCTGCACATGCATATACGTTTCTGAGGTTGAAAGGATATGGACGAATTAAGAGCAAAACTGTTACATGAAATAATAGGAATCTATGGGCCGGGACAGGGAATGTCCATAGCATCAGTTATAGTGCCGGCGTTCATAGGAGATTTTCAGAAGGTAGTATGTGATAGTAGTTCTTTTGATGAAGTGTCAGAAGAATATATGACTGAGGATAAGAAAATTCATCTTGAATTGTATGGCCGTAAGTTAATGGGGAAGGGTGTAAATAATTTTGCAATCACAAGGTGCGTCTTTAATGGCAAGGTTATTGTTAATGATTGATGCTTGTTAACAGATAAATGGTCAGAATTCAAGTTGAGAAAGCATAAAAAAGAAATAAATTGAGGATGTAAATCATAAATAATACTATGGAAGATAATAGCAATTTAGTTTGGAGATTAAAGAAGGAAGAGCATGTTGTTCAGGATGAATGGATAGATTTCAGAAGAAATGACTATGAGCTTCCAAATGGGGAAGTAATAGGTCCTGTCTATAATTATTCCAAACATAGTTTTTCGCTTATTGTTGCTACTGATGAGAATGGAGATTTTATCTGTGTTCGTCAGTACAGGCATGGAATAGATGAGGTAACAAGCGAATTCCCTGCCGGTGCTATCGAGTATAAGGAAAAAAGTGATGTTCCTTATATTACCAGTAAGAATATAGTTGCTTCGGAGGAAGATGCCTTTAAGGCTGCAAAGAGAGAACTTAAAGAAGAGACAGGATATGTTTCTGATAACTGGAAGCATCTTCTTACAACGCCTGCCAATGCCACATTATCAAACAGCAATGTCCATATTTATGCTGCGACAAATTGCAGGAAGGTTACCGGGCAGCACCTTGATGATACTGAGTTTTTAAATGTTCTGACTTTATCAGAAAAGGAGCTTAAGCAAAGAATATTTGAGGGTGATTTCAAACAGTCACTTCATGTGCTTGCATACTATCTTTTTAAAGATATGATGTAAGTTGGAGGGAAGACAGAGGGATAAAAAAGAAGCCAAAACACTTATAATTAAAGCGTTTTGGCTTCTTAATTTAGTGCCGGCAGTGGGACTTGAACCCACACGTGGTTACCCACAACAGATTTTGAGTCTGCATCGTCTGCCATTCCGACATGCCGGCCGATATAAGGCTGAATCATATAACTGACACAGCTTTATTAGTTTAGCATAGGTATCATGGATATTCAAGTGATTTTTTGAGTGTAAACGCGCGCTTTGTGCATACATTTAAAGGGATATATGTTATAATGGTAAAGTACTATCGATAAAAAGATAACAGAAGCGCGTCTACTCATGATTGAAATGAGGTATGCATGATATATCTGGTTTGTTTCTGTATAGCACTTGTGATGCTGCTGTTCATAGTAGCTTATGAGAAAGCGATAGATGTCAATCTTATCTTACTTATTGCTGTAGTAGCAGTAGGTAATGGTGGTTATTATGCGCTTTACTCTTCGCAGAATCTTGAGGAAGCAATCCTTGCAAATACTATGTCTTACGTTATTGGTATTTTTGCGCCAACAGTTCTTTTTCTTATTATTTGTAATATCTGTCACGTATTTGTTCCCAAGATTGTAAGCTCGATTTTGTATGCAGTTCAAATTGTTATCTTTCTTACTGTAAGTACAGTAGGAAAATCTGATATCTTCTATAAAACTGTAGAATATAGTACAGATGGCGGTGGTGCTTATCTTATTAAGACTTATGGCCCGATGCACTCAGTTTTCTTAGTCTTTTTGCTTCTTTATACTACGGCTGGTATCGTAGTCTGCATGTATTCTCTTAGTAGGAAGACTGTAGTCAGCAGAACTAATGTCAACATCATTCTTTTTATGGATATGCTTGTTGTAGGAGTATATCTTGTTGAGAAATTCATACATCTTGAATTTGAGCTTATCCCTATTTTCCTGACTTTTTCCATAGCTGTAATCATGGTGCCACTTATCAGAATATCTGTGTATTCCGTTTACAATAACAAGGACATTTTTGAGGATGAGATAAATAGTACAGGATACATTATTTTTAGCAGAAAGCTAAAGTATATGGGATGTAATGACTATGCGAAAGTTCTTTTCCCTGAGCTTGATAAATGGGAGCTTGAAAAAAAGATTCCGGGTAATGGAGGGCGGTTTAATACGTTCCTTAGAAAACCGCTAATGGATTATGTTAAAGAGAATACCACAAAAAAGACCCCGGTAAAGACTTATGGGTATAAGGGACAGATTTACAGATATGAAATAGCAAAGCTTATGAGCAGCAAGAAATGGTCAATTGGGTATCTTATAAAGGTGCACAACGTGACCGAGGTCATCAGGGAAAACGCAAAAGTACCATCGGAGCAGACTGATGAAGAGAAATCTCAGATATAAGTCCAGTGAAATATTGGAAAACCTGATCAGCATAGGGCTATTGTTTGTGCTTGCACTGACAATAGTTACCATGGGTATTGCTTTTTTTGACCGAAGAAATGCTGATGAAGCTTATATGGGGTCCTTTGATACGGACAGCTTTAATCAGGGATGGACAATTTCCGGCGATGACTCAGGTAAAAAGATTGAACTCCCCTGGGTTGTGCCTTCTGAATATGGTGATAAGATAACGATCGTCAATACACTGCCAAGGCTTCTTAATAATGGAATGAGCCTTATGGTCAGATCTAATATGGAAGATGTTCATGTGTATGTGGATGGTAAACTCAGAAGTGAGTATTCTACCGAATCCATGGAATACATGTCTTACTATATCCCCAGTGCATATCTTGTTACTACCTTGTATTCTTCTGATTCAGGAAAAGAGATAAGAGTGGTAGTTAAGTTCAAAACAAACAGAATAGTAAATGACATGAGCATAAGCTATGGCAATAACGTCTGGTTCAAGGTTATTAAAAATGGACTTTGGGTTAATATCAGCGCCATAATAGTTTGTGCTCTCGGAGCAGTTTTGTTTGTGACGTCACTGTTTTTTGGAAATTCATTTAGAGTTGGAGCAACCAAAAATCTGGGACTTCTCATGATGAATATCACGCTGTGGGTTCTTAGCGAGTCTACATTAAGACAGTTCATTTTTCATAGACCCTCATTATCAAGGTATTTTTCCTATTTTCTTGTGGAACTTATAGGGGCTCTGTCATGTATGTATTTTGATGAGGTGCAGCACAGAGTTTATCATAAGAGATATCTTGTGCTTGAAGGCCTTGTCCTTGGACAGATCATTATAAACATTCTTTTGACCATGGGAGGAATTTTTGATTTGTATCAGACCATGGCCATTTCCCAGGTATTAAACGCTGTCTGTGCAATTGTCTCTATCGTAAACATCTTTACTGATATCAGAACAAAAAGAGTCAGAGAATATCATATAACGGCTGTAGGTATGATATTTTTCATATTCTCGGCAATTATTGAATTTGCAGGCTATCATTTTGGAATGTTCAGTTCATTTGGCGCTCGTATATGTACGGGGCTTTTGCTTTTGATGGCGGCAACTGTCATCCAGACACTTTATGATGAGATAAAGCTTTACAGAAATACTGAAAAGAACCGTATTTCCATGACTATAAATACTATACAGACCATCGCAAGTGCTATAGATGCCAGAGATGAGTACACAGGAGGGCATTCTGAGCGTGTGGGATTATATGCCGAGAGACTTGCAAGAGAAATGGCAGCGGACTACGATTTTAGTGAGGAAGATATATTAACAATTCATTATGTGGGGCTTGTTCACGACATTGGAAAAATAGGGGTTGCAGATAATGTCCTCAATAAACCCGGTAAACTGAATGATGAAGAATATAGCCTGATGAAAAAACATACAGAAATAGGGTATGAGATCATGAATACTCTTGGAGAGGACATGAAAGTTCTTTTGGACGGAATAAGATATCATCATGAGAGATTTGATGGAAAAGGTTATCCGGATGGCCTTTCAGATACTGATATCCCACTGGTTGCACGAATACTTGCTATAGCAGACAGCTACGACGCAATGACTTCTGATCGTGTGTACAGAAACAGGCTGACAGACGAAGAAGTAAGAGAGCAGTTTGTTAATGGGGCCGGTACGCAGTTTGATCCTTTACTGGTAGATATATTTGTAGGTCTTTTAGATGATAAAGAAATAAGTGCTGTTACCCTAAATGATGTTAAGGATAATGGGATGTCAGGTAAAAAGAATTCTGGGCTTCTTGAGACAAAGCTTCAAAGTGATCTTTTACTAGGAAAAGAAAATATTCTCAACCCTTCTCATGTCAGAATGCTATGTTATGTTATGAAACTTATGGAAAAGAAGGGAAAACAGTATCAGTTACTTTTTGTAAAACCTTTGGGATATGAAGATCAGTATAGGCAGGTTATAAAAGAAATAACTGATGCACATGACGTCAATATTCAGTATACAGAAGGTCAATATATAGTTGCTTTTTATGATAAAGAAGAATCACAGATTGAAGAATATGAAAATGCGATTAATAAAGCCTGCCCGACAGCAGAAATAAAACGACTTTCGTGAAAATGTGATACACTATATATAGTATTATTATAAACGTTTCAAAGGGGCGCTTATGAAGCTGATATCTGTTAACAAACTTGAACCCGGAATGGTGGTTTCGGAAAATATCTATACCATAGATGACAGGCTTGTTCTTCCCAAGGGAACAGTGCTGGACAGTAAGGGTATAGAGAGGATAAAGTCACATTCTCTTTATAATATTTTTATAGAGGATGAGGTCAAACCTGTTCCTAAATCTGTTCCAATAAAGCCCAAGGCAGAGCTTTCCTATTCAGAGAAGCTAAAGAATTCCGAAGGGTTTATTAGATTCAAACAGCATCTTGAAGAGAACGCTGAAAAGCTTGAAGAGTCTTTTCGTATGATCGCTAATGATACTATGCCTCTTGATGTCGATAAGCTTACAGAACCTGTTTATCATCTCTTTGTTGAAGCTGGTGGAACAGCAGGCGTTTTTGATATGCTCCATAACCTTAGGGATAATTCCGATGCAGTATATATGCATAGCCTTAATGTATCTTTGATATGCAATACCCTTGCTACATGGATGAGACTTCCCAAGGAAAAGATACATCTTGCTACAGCAGGTGGTCTATTGCATGATATTGGGAAAGTGCTTCTCCCACCGGAACTTCTTACTAAAACTACTCCTCTTACACCCTTTGAGCAGAAGACCATGAATGAACATGTGGTAAAGGGGTATGAGCTTGTTAAAGACAAGGATATTGATGTTCATATCAAAAACTGTGTTTTGATGCACCATGAACTCAGGGATGGTTCAGGCTTCCCATTCCATCTGAAAAATGAACAGATAGATGAGATAGCATCAATCGTAACTGTAGCCAATGTCTATGATGAGATGACATCTCAAAGACTGTACAGATCTCAGATATGTCCATTCGAAGTAATTGAACAATTTGAGGAAGAGGGAATTGATAAGTATGATCCCAATACTATCATGACCTTCCTTAGTAATATAGTTAATACTTTTATTGCCAATAGAGTAATGTTAAATAACGGTAAGACCGGAGATATCATCTTTGTAAATCCAAATCATTTGGCAAGACCTGTTGTGAAGTGCGGTGATACTTACGTCGATCTTGCTACAAACAAGCAACTCTCTATTGTGGCTGTGATCTAGATTTTTCCTTGCTTTAAGGTAAATTTGCACAAATAGCGAATACTAAAATTGTAAAAAGCGTTTCTTGAAGAAAAAGGCTTTTTTGTATACTATTAAGATATGGAAACTGTAATATATATTAATGGTTTCCATATTTGCAAATAAAGTTATTAGTATATAAGAAGCCTCTTTTTTTAGTGGCAGAAAAGGGAAGATTATGACTGAGAAATCTAAAGTTATTTTTGGCAATGTAATTAGTGATAAAGATTACAGATCAGCGGTTAAGTCCAAGAAAAGCTATATAAAGAAATATGGTGATGATTCAAATGTCAACTACGGCTTTGATGTTGTAGATAATGAAGTTATTGGACCACTTCTTGGGGTGAAAAATGTTGAAGTTTCATCTAAGGCTCCTGTTTCGGAGATGGACAGGGAGAATGGGATCATTGTTGGAAATATAAGAATGGGATTTGGCCATTACAGAATCTCAATGGCAATGGCATCTTATGCCCATCATCTTGGATATACACCATATTGGATGGATCTTAATTCATATAAAGAGACAACCTGCACCAAGGTTATAGGTGCTCAGAACGACTTGTATTCTCTTGGATCAAGACTCAGCAAGAACCCAATTTTCAATAAGCTTGTCTGGGAACCTATGAACTATGAGGGATTCAGAGCTCTTTCATATAATGCCAAAGACCAGAAAAATGCCGAGCTCATGGCACCTGTATATAAAAATGTGCCTAAGGATATTCCTGTTATTGCAACTCATGCATGGCCTGCACAGGCAGCAATTCACGCAGGAATGAAATATGTAGTTAATGCTATTCCTGATAACTGGCCAATGGCTCTTCATTTATCTGAAGGCTCAGTTCATACAATACAGTGTAAGAATGCATATATGGGTTACAGAGTCCTCAATGGAATGAATAAAAAGAGCGTTTCAAAGCCTATGCCAAAGGACGCACTTGTTTATACAGGGCATTACATTGACTATGAGCTTGTATCAAATATTGAAAAAGACTGTGATATGAGAATTGCCAGAAAGAAAAATGGCGATCCTATGAGATTTCTTTTGACTATTGGCGGAGCAGGCGCACAGAAAGAGATATTTGCAGAGATCATAAAGCACCTGATCCCAAGTATAAAAGATGGAAAGGCTGTTCTCTACGTTAATGTCGGCGATTACAGAAACGTTTGGGATGAGCTTGTATCCGAGATAGATGGAATGAAGGCTCTTGCAACAGAGCATATGAATGATTGGAAAGATACACTTGAGTTTGCAGAAAAAGCTCTTGATCCTTCAAATCTTATTACAGGAATCCATGGTTTTTATCACAAGAATATTTTTGAGGCAGTTTACGCAACAAATCTTCTTATGAGAAGCTGCGATGTACTTGTGACAAAACCAAGTGAGCTGGCCTTTTATCCTGTTCCAAAGCTCTTTATCAAGAGAGTTGGTAAACATGAGATGTGGGGAGCAATCCATTCAGCAGAGATTGGGGATGGTACACTTGAGTGCAGAGATATACCGCATATCCTTCAGATGGTTGACCAGTTCCTTGAAACTGATCTTTTGAATGAGATGTGTGAGAGCATAGTTCTTAACAAAAAAATGGGTATCTATGACGGAGCAAAAAAAGTTGTTGAGCTTGCTGTAAAGCTTAAGGAGGGTAAAAACTAATGGAAAAAGCAAAACTGTCAGGGGCTGCGAAGGCGTCCTATGGACTGGGTGCTGTGGGAAAAGACATGGTATACATGCTTTCAGCATCTTATGTACTTTATTATTTTCAGGATATTTTAGGGGTAAGCGCTGCTGCAATGGGTGTTATCCTTATGGTGGCACGTGTATTTGATGCGTTTAACGATCCTATCATGGGAGCGATAGTTGCCAAGACCAAGACCCGTTGGGGCAAGTTCAGACCCTGGCTTCTTATAGGAACGATCACAAATGCAATCGTTCTTTATCTTATGTTCTCAGCTCCGCCAACTCTTTCAGGAAGCGGGCTTGTGGCTTATGCTGCTGTAACTTACATAGTTTGGGGTGTTACCTATACAATGATGGATATCCCATATTGGTCAATGATCCCTGCCTTTACTGAGGGCGGAAAAGAGAGAGAGGGCCTCACAACACTTGCTCGTTCATGTGCAGGAGTTGGTTCTGCTATTATCACTATCATCACAGTAATGTCAGTATCTGCTCTTGGTAGAACCTTTGGACCTGCAGGAATTTCAGACAGAGAAGTTGAAAGAATCGGTTTTTCTTACTTTTCAATTGCTGTAGCTGTTCTCTTTGTATTATTTACAGTTATCTGCTGCATCAATGTAAAAGAAAAAGCTACAACAGATATGAAGTCAGCTTCAATAGGAGAGATGTTCAAGGCTCTTATCCAGAATGACCAGGCTATGGCAGTAACTGTAGCAATCGTAATTGTAAACTGCTCAATTTATATTACATCAAACCTTGTTATCTATTTCTTTAAATATGATTTTGGCGGAACAGGCTGGAGAGGTGACTATACTCTGTTTTCTACTTTTGGCGGCGGAATACAGATCCTTGCAATGATGCTTTTATATCCATTACTTAGAAAGTTCTTTTCATCAATTCAGATTTATTATGTCAGCCTTGGAATGGCTATTGCAGGATACATTTCACTTCTTGTTCTGGCATCAACATCTATGAGCAATGTATTTCTGTTATTTATACCGGGATTCTTTATCTTTGCTGCAAATGGTATGCTTGCTGTTATAACAACAGTATTTCTTGCCAACACTGTTGACTACGGTGATCTTAAGAACAAGCGCCGCGATGAATCTGTTATTTTTTCAATGCAGACATTTGTAGTTAAGCTTGCTTCCGGAATCTCAGCTCTTATTGCATCTTTAGCACTTCAGATCCTTGCACTTTCACAGGATGTTGAGGAAACTGCTGAAAAAATTGATTACTCACTTGGAGTAGAAGCTGCTCAGAAGATGGGACTTAGAATGACGATGACTCTTATTCCTATCGCGGGTCTTATCTTTGCAATCTTCTGGTTTAAGAAAAAATACATTTTGACAGACGAAAAACTTCAGGAAATTTCTGTTGAACTTGTAAAAAGGGAAACTGAAAAAATGAAGTAATTCATAATTATACGAAAGAAGGGTTATGTGTGGAAAATTGCCGCACATAACCCTTTTTTAAATTATAAAATAATTATAAAATCACAAAAAAATACCGAATTATGATAGATGTTATGATTAAAAACGCGTTATAATTTGTAACAGTATTGTAAGAAGTATTACAGGATTGATAGAAATGAATATTGATTCATTTCTTTAGGGCGGATCAATCAATACTTCAAGGGTGGAAAAACAGTACTATTTGGGATTTTTTAACGGCTTTTTATTTTCTTATTTAATGGGAGGGGAATTGTATGAGCCATAGTGCGGCTAAAGTTGCGTTCGTAGCGTCTTCAGGTGGTCACCTGGAGGAAATTTCCAGATTAAAAGAAATAGAAAAAAAATACGATTGTTTTCTTGTTACAGAAAAAAGTGATTTTGAGGTCAAGGATTTTTGTAACAGACATTATTATGTCCCACAGATGAATAGAAAGCAGGCACAGTTTCCTATTAAGTTTATTTATCTGTTCCTTAGGACAATACAGATATTACTTAAAGAGAAGCCTGAATTCATCATTACAACAGGAGCTCTTATAGCGTATCCATTCTGTGTGGTAGGTAAGCTCTTGGGAAAAAAGGTCATTTATGTAGAATCTTTTGCCAGGGTTAACCATCCGTCAATGACAGGAAAGCTTGTATATAACCTGTCGGATCTTTTCATGGTTCAGTGGGAAGATATGCTTGAGAATTATCCAAAATCAATGCTTGGTGGCGAAATATTTTAAATTTGCATCGTGGGGGTGTTGTCTTGATTTTTGTTACGCTTGGAACACAAAAATTTCAGATGAACAGACTAGTTAAGGCGGTTGATGAACTTGCCGGGAAAAATACGGTTGGAGAAGAATTTTTTATTCAGACAGGATCTTCAACTTATAAGCCAAAAAATTGTAAGTATGTTGACTTTATTGATTCTGAAGAATATGCAAAAAAAATATCAGAATGCAGCATACTTATCACACATGCGGGTGTAGGCACCATAATTACCGGGACCAATGCCAAAAAGCCTGTAATAGTAGTTCCAAGGCAGAGCAGATTTGGAGAACACGTGGATGACCACCAGGGAGAGATAGCAAATGCTTTTTCATCAAAAGGATGCGTGCTTAGCTGCGAAAATATTGATGAGCTTGGCGATTATATTGAAAAAGCAAAAACTTATGATTTTAAGCCTTATGTAGTAAAGGGTGGAAATATTGAAGATATAATTCTGAATTTCATGGGAATGTTTGATTAAGGGTTGGAGAAGTATGAATCGTAGGAATAAGGGAGCAAATACCAACGCTATACAGATGTGCATAGATATTTTTTTGATATCTGTCGTGTACTTCATTGAAAAGATGGTTTATGGCAACTATTTAAGAGAAAGTACATATCTTAAATGCTTTGCCCTTGTTATCGTCTTTGGAGTCGTATATATCCTGGCTAATAAAGAGGCCAGGATTTATAATGTCACATTGTTTTTCTATATGGACAGATTCTGGAAGATACTGACAAAGTCCTGGTTTTTGGCATCAATTACAACAATAGTATTTATGTATGTTTACAATCCCGGGCCGGGAGCAAGGCGATTCCATTTTCACTATCTTTTGTTCACTTATATTGCAATATGTTTGAACATGATAGTGAGTAGATTCCTGCAGATGATCACAACTACCTATAAGGCTCCAAGAGCAGCTTACGTTGGGACTTTTGAAGAGTTTGAGAAGTTTAACTATTTCCTGAATAAGACAAGCATGAAGATAGAAAATGTCGGATACATTTTGGAAAAAGGAGAACTTGAGAACAGAGTATTTAATGTTTTAGGAAATCTGTCAGAGCTTGAAAATATTATCAGAAAATATGAGCTTGATCAGGTATATTTCATGCAGCATACAGATGATAATCTGGCGCAGATCCATGAGTATGTAGATATCTGTCTTGAGATGGGAGTCACAGTCAAAGTGGTTATAGACGCTGACGGCCATCACCTTATGAACAGGCCAAACAGTTTTGTAAGTTCAGTTGGAACTTATCCGCTTATTACATATCATACAGTAACTCTTAATACTTATGAGCAGCTTGTGAAAAGACTGATGGATATATTTGTAAGTCTTGTTGGAATAATAATTACTTTCCCAATCATGCTTATTACAGCAATTGCAATAAAGCTTGATTCAAGTGGCCCTGTTTTATTCAAACAAAAAAGAGTTGGTCAAAATGGAAGGACTTTTGAAATATATAAATTCCGGAGCATGTGTATTGATGCAGAGGAAAAGAAGGAAGAACTCCTATCGCAGAACGAGATGGACGGATTCATGTTTAAGATAAAAGATGATCCAAGAGTCACAAAGGTAGGAAGGTTCATCCGAAAAACCAGTATTGATGAGCTTCCACAGTTTTTTAACGTTTTAAAGGGAGATATGAGTGTGGTCGGCACAAGGCCGCCGACATTGGATGAAGTATCACAGTACAAGAGGGAACAATGGCGAAGAATCAGCATTAAGCCCGGAATAACAGGAATGTGGCAGATAAGTGGTAGAAGCAACATCACTGATTTTGATGATGTTGTAGAGCTTGATCTGAAATATATAGACAACTGGAGTATTTTAACAGATGTCCAGATAATACTGAAAACAGTTGGAGTTTTGTTTAGGAGAAAGGGAGCGTATTAAGGGGAATATCATGGCGATAAATAGAAATGATGTTATTAAATTAAAAAAGGATCTCAATGTTACAGACCTTTCAGGAGAAAAGGTCATGATCGATTTTGATTCCGGCAAATACTTCATGATAAAGGGTTCCGGAAATGATATATGGGATCTGATTCAGAAAGAGATAACGGTGGATGAGATCATAAAAAAGCTTTTGGCAGAGTACGATGTGTCAGAGGATGAATGTGAAAAGGCAGTTCTTGAGTTTTTGGGGAGATTAAAAGAACTGGATTTTATTTGACTCGGTATAGAAAAAGTATTGATGGATTTTATTATTGCTAGTTGGGAGAAGTTAGATGTTTAAGATAATCATTAACAATTTACATTTAGAGAAGATACTTTGGATCATTAAGACAAAACTGAAATATATGATCCTTATAGGACTGATTTGTGGAATATTAGCTGGTGGGTTTACCTATGTAACAAGGCAGAACACCTATGCTTCAGAAATTTCTTTATACGTTTACAGCAATCCGGATTATATAAATGATAGTGGTATAAATTTGTCGACTGGTGAGATTGGAGCGGCTAGTAGCCTTCTGTCTTCATATCTTCATATCTTGAAGAGTCAAAGCTTTTTGGAATCTGTTATAGAGGCTGCAGAGCTGAAAGAACAAGAATACACGCCCAATGGACTAAAGAAACAAATTTCTGCATATGCTGTTCAGGGAACCGCTGTGTTCAATGTAGTTGTATATGACAGTAACCCTTATAATGCAATGTTGATAGCCAATACAATAGGGAAGCTTGCTCCTGAAAAAATTATCAGCATTGTTAAGTCAGGTGGCATAGAGGTTCTTGACGAAGCAACTTTTCCTACAACACCTTATCAGACAACAAGCGTCACAATGGTGACCCTTGCAGGAATAGTTGTTGGAGGAGGTTTATCAGCAATATGGTTCTTACTTATGGGCCTTTTGGATTCGAGGATAAGAAGGGTCTATGAGGTAGATGATAAGTTTACGATTCCGATTCTAGGAAAAGTTCCCCTGTTAGATTCAGAAAATATCGTTGTTAGTGGTGAAAGTCCATTTGTTTTGAAGGAAGCCTATAACGAGATCAGAGCGAATATGCTTTTTCTCGGGAAGGGGGAGAAGTGTCCTGTTTTTACTATTACTGGTGCTGATTATGATGAGGGCAAGACGGCTAACAGTATAAATATTGCGAAGCTGTTTGGTGCAATGGGCAAAAAGGTACTTCTTATCGATGCGGATCTTAGAAATGGTGATATAAGAGAAAGACTAAATTTACCGGAAGGAACAGGGCTGAGTGAGTATCTTGCCTCTATAGCAGATTTGAATATTCATAAGGATATGAATGATAGACTTGATGTCATTACTGCAGGAGCAATGCCTCCTAATCCAACGGATCTTCTTATAAGTGACAGGTGGAATGATCTTATTAAAGACTGTAAGGAAAAATATGACATGATAATTATTGATACTCCTTCAGCAGGAATTGTTGCTGATGCAGTTGAACTTGCCGGGGTATCAACCGCATATATTTTGGTAGTAAGAGAGTTTTTGACAAGGCTTGAAAGAGCGGAAATGGTTGTCAGGAATTTAGAGGCAGTAAATGCCAATATTTGTGGGATTATCTATAATGGGATTTCAATGAAATCAGAGGATTACAATCATAAAGCATTTGCTGATGGTGGGGATTATGGTAAGCGTAATAGTTCCGGTGTACAACACCGAAAATTATTTAAGAAGAAGTCTTGATGCACTGGTGGGGCAGACAATAGATCATTCATTGTTGGAAATAGTAATAGTTAATGATGGATCAACAGACAGTTCACCTGACATCATAAATGAATATAAAGAAAAATATCCTGATATTATAAAGGCTTTTTCTAAAGAAAACGGTGGGCAGGCAACTGCAAGAAATCTTGGCATAGAAATGGCCAGAGGTGAGTACATTGGCTTTGCAGATTCAGATGATTATGTGGATGTAACCATGTTTGAAAAAATGTACATGGCAGCCGTCGCAAATAATGCCGATCTTGTAGAGTGCCATTATCACAGCATGTTAGAACTTGAGAAGTATGACAAAAACGGATTTCCAAAGTACAAGGAAATAGGTACTAATGGACATATTTCCAATCACGAAAATGTCAGAGAATTGTTTTTGAATCCACAGGTTTCACCTTGGAACAAGCTATACAAAAGAGAAGTTTTGATAGATGGTGCTGTGAGATTTCCGGAAGGAATGATATATGAAGATACCTCTTTTTATGTCAAAGCTTTACTGTTTATTAAAAAACATGTTTACGTTGATGAAAAACTTGTTTACTACTGCATCAGGAAAAATTCTACAATGACTGGAAATGCCGGAAGCAGAGTGGCAGATATTTTTAAAGTCCTTGATGATATTTTGGTATTTTACAGAAAAAAGGGATTGTATGAAGAGTATAAAAAAGAACTTGAGTATTTCTGTGTGAAGATAGCGTTTTGCAGTAACTTGAGCAGAGTTGGAAGAGTAGAAAACGGAATAATGAGAAGAGAATTATATGATAAGACTTTTTCTTTTATTCAGAAATCTTTTCCGTTTTATAAAAGAAATGACTATTTTAATGGAAAAATAGGATTTTATGTAAAGTCTGTAAATAGGGCAAATTGCGGAGCATATGCAAAAATTCTGTCTAAGGTAATGGTTGGATGATAAAAAAGATATCTGTAGCGATGGCTACATATAATGGAGCAAAATTTATAGAAGAACAGCTTGATTCAATATTGAATCAGACATTACCTGTAGATGAGATTGTGATCTGCGATGACATTTCAAGCGATAATACAGCAGAGGTCATTACAAAGTACATATCTGATAAAAAACTTCAAAATAAAATTCACTTTACGGTAAATGATAAAAACCTTGGATATGCTTCGAATTTTGTTAAGGCTCTTCGTAAAACCACTGGCGATTACATATTCTTTTGTGATCAGGATGATATCTGGATTTCTGACAGAGTAGAGAAGATGGTAAAAGTTCTTGAAAATAATACTGAGATATGTCTGTTAGGATCTGAATTTGAACCCTTTAAATGCGATAAAGATGCACCGGATCCTCACAAATGGGAACTTAAGAAGTTTAGAAATGATGATTCAATTGAAAAGCTTTTGTTTAATTCTGAAAACATATTTATAGGGTGTCAGGGGTGCACAATGGTTATGACCAGAGATTTTATAAATCGGGTTATTGTTTTTTGGTATGAAGGGTGGGCTCATGATGAATTTGTCTGGAAGATGGCTTTGTCTGAAGAATCGTTATATTTTTACCATAGAAAAACTATAAGGAGAAGACTACACTCAAATAATGTCACACTTCATAAAGAACATGATAAGGGAAAACGGCTTAAGTATTTGAGTGATTTAGAGAAAAGTCACAAGCAGACAATTGTTTTTATTGATCATCTGTATAGGAAGAACAAGATATCTCAGCAGGAATATGAGAGAAAAACGACCTTGCTGAATAAACATATAAGGGCGACTCAAATGAGAGAGGATCTTATTGGCAGAAAGAAAATTTTTAACTCCATAAAGCTTTTGGGCTTTTTGGATTGTTATCACAAAAAACGTGCAGTACCTGTGGAACTTCTTATGGTACTGAAATAGGTTTGGAAATTAGGTATGGAAGTAAGTCTTGGTTTGAAGAAGGGGAAAAGTAAATATATAAAAGAACGAGAAACGAAATTGTTTTACAGGAGTTCTGTGCTCTTTATCTTTGCACTCTATGTATTGCCACCATATTTTGGCATTCGATTACCGGGCTTTGATATGACTGCTTTGAGATTTATGACATTGGTTATACTTTTGCTTATCTTTGCAGATCATAAGAGGGCTAATGATTTTCTTGAGCTTATAAAAGAGGAGAAGATAACTCCGTTCTTGTTATTTTACATTTTTGTTTTAGGATACACGATGGTATTCAGGGCAGATTTTAATTGCTTTTTCAATCCCTTTATAGAAATTTTGCAGTTATATTTATTGATCTATGTCATTAGAGAAAGCGTCGGTGTTAATAAAACAGTAAAAATGTTGATTGCTTATCTCTACCTTTTTGTTGTTTTGGGCATTGTTGAAGCAGTGACTCAATTTTCACCTTTTTTGTTGCTTCAGACAATACATAGGGGAACACTATATTCAGGTTCATTTGTTAGAAACGGAAGCTACAGAATAATGAGTAATGCTGGGCATTCACTGGGATATGGACTGTTTTTGGTAACGGCTATGCCCTTTGCAGGAATAGACCTGGAGGCAAATGAATACAATATTTTTAAGAGACCATTATTGCTGATAGGAACAATAATCAATATTTTTTTGACAGGATCAAGGTCAAGCCTTGGAATAATGGTGCTTGAATTTGCATTGATGTTTATATTCACTGAGAAAAAATACATTAAGATGAATATTGTTTCCCTGGTTGTATTTTCTTCTTTGTTCATGGCTGTTGTGTTTGCTACTCAGTCTACTTCATTTGGAAAATACATAATGCTTCAGATTACATTGCTCATTGATACTCTTTTCGATACTACTTTTTCCATAAAGTATGGCGCTGATCTGACTAATATGAAAGGCAGTTCTAACTACAGACGTCACATATGGAGGATTTTCTTTTTGAAGTGGCTTAATCCTATTCTGGGCCAGGGAAAAAAGAGGGGATTCATGTCAGTTCTTGACGACGGCAGCGTTATCAGATCAATAGATAATTTTTATGTATATCATTATGTTATGTATGCTTATCCGGGGTTGATTTCCTATTGCTTATTCTTGATTTCAATGGGATTAAGAATGATCATTGAATTTTTTAGAAGTAAATCTGCACTAGTGAAAATGGTGCTGATAGGAACTATTGGCTACTATATTCATTTATCAGTAGTAGATGCTTTGATGACGTTGAAGTATCAATATGTTCTTTTCGCCATTTTTATATGTCTTGATTTGCCTAAAAATGAAAAAAATCTCACAAGTTCTTATTTTGGAAAGAAAAAGTCTGTTTATATAAAGGAATGATATAGGGGTTTGGAGCT
Source organism: Butyrivibrio sp. (assembly GCF_015056685.1). Classification (GTDB taxonomy): domain Bacteria; phylum Bacillota; class Clostridia; order Lachnospirales; family Lachnospiraceae; genus Butyrivibrio. Next base: position 23,495 of record NZ_SVFW01000010.1, read on the forward strand.
AAAGATATGCGGATGGAATTATACAGCATATTATTGTTATTTGCAGGGCAGTTAGATGGAATAAAGCTGTCAGATATATTAGTAAGTGTGTTTTTGGCTTTGCTTATAACTTTCGTGTACGAAATTACATGTATGGTAAAAAGAAAGCAAAGATCTGTTTTGTATTTAATTTTGCTTTTTCTATCGATTCTATATTTTGAGATTACAATACTGATCACTATTATACGCAGGGAACCAGGGACTTCCTACCATTCAGGTAAAATTGTTCCGTATTTTCAGTGGGGAGTTATTAATGGAGATGTTTATGGACAAAGACAATTTTTCTATAACCTTCTCAATGTGTTTTTGTTTATTCCCATAGGCTTTATGCTAAAAGGATTAGAGCAGAAGGCCAGTGGTTTAAAAGATGATGCTATGACTGCACTAACAGGTTTTTTAATTAGTTTTTGCATAGAGTTGTTGCAGATCATCACCAAAAGAGGGACTTTTGAAATAACAGATATACTCACAAATTTCATTGGTACCTGCTTGGGAATAATTATTTATGAATTATTAAAGAGGTTATTTAGGCATGAAAGAAGTAAAAAACAAAATATCAACTAAAGACAAAATAATAATCGGTCTTACGATTGCTGCGCTTATCTTACTACTTTTGCTGATTTTTCTGGCAAGAAAAAATGACAGGATTATAACTGAAACACTTGTTGAAAGTGAAAAAATGGTAAAAGAAGATATTGCATCTACTGAAGATGGGGTAATGCAAAGTGCACTTATCCTCACAGAGGTAAATGGAGATAAGTGGATTGAAATATATAATAATTCAAATGCAGATTACGATATTTCAGGCTATTCAGTTTATCTCTCAGGAGAAAAAATAGCTGAAATTGAGGATGGATCAAAAGCTTTAAAAAACGATTTCTATGTTTTAGAACTAAATGCTAATCCTGGAAAAAACGACGGAGCTTTTCTGAGTTTAAGGAATAGGAAAGGCGAAGATGTTTTATCATCGAGTATTCCTAAATTAAATGCAGGACAAAGTTATGGCAGAAGGACAAAAGATTCAAATGAGTTAGGATACGTGACTAGCTCAAAAGGAAAAGAAAATGAGAACCCTGATGATTTTGTAATGGTAAATTATGGAGGAATAGGCATTTCTTCACCCGGTGGATTCTATAATACTGAGTTTGATCTGACCCTTGAAGCCTCAGATGGTGAAAAAATATATTATACTCTTGATGGTACGGAACCCACTGTTGAAAGTACACTATATGAAGAGCCAATAAGGATAAAAAGTCTTTCTGGCGGAAAGTACGTATATGCCACAATGGCAGTAGAAGGTGCAGATGGCGTTTATCTTCCCGGCTCAATTGATAAGGGAATGATATTAAGGGCTATTAAGGTTGATGCATCAGGCAATATAACAGGTTCAACTACTCAGTCATATTATGTCGGATTACTTAGGAAAAGCGAATATGCAAATTTACCAGTTTTATCAATTGTTGCTGAGCCACATGATTTATTTGATTATTTTGATGGCATGTATATTGGTGGAAGAGCCAGAGAGGACGGTGTTACTCAGGGAAACAACTGGAATGGTAATTTCAGATTGGGATGGACCAGAAATGCTAAAATAGAATATTTTGAACCCGGAAGAGGTAAAAGTCTGGAATCAGATGTCGTTATTAATATTTTTGGAGATGATTATAAATCATATAGACAGAAGGGATTCAAGATCAAGATTTCAGAAGAAGAATACAATGGTAAATTTGCGGGTTCATCGATTTTGGATAGCATAGATGCAAGAAATTATTTGACTTTAAGCACTCATTATAATGACAGTGATATGAAAATCAGAGATTATGTCATTAATTCTCTTATTGAAGATTCTAAAGTTACAAATGGCAATTTTACGCCATGCATTGTTTTTATTGATGGTGAATTCTGGGGATTGTATTCTTTTGTCAATAGTTGGGATGAAAAGTATATAAGGAATAAATATGAAATTAATGGCGGGTTAGATATTTATAACGCAAATGACTATTCACCGGTCTTCGAGGATTTATATGAATTTGTTGTACTTAATGATATGAGTGACAGAGAAAACTATAGTACTTTTAAAAGCATGTGCGATATTGACAGCTACCTTCAATACATGTGTTTCAATATTTACGTTGGTAATTACTTATATAATTCAAAAACCGGTTTGGCATGGAGAACATCAGAAAAGGGTACAGGAACATATGATGATGGAAGATGGAGATGGGGACTTCCGGGGATGGATCTGACTATGGGAATAAAAGGTGAGAGTTCTTATAGTATTGATACATTTCTTTTTCCTAATTATGCAAATGATCCATTTCTTAATTCATTGCTTATGAACAAAGAATTCTGCGACAGCCTTGTTAAAACCATGGATGAGATTTCAACTAACTATTTTAGTGAGGACAGGTATACAGAAGTTATTGATAAGTACTCATCACTTTTGAAAAAACCTGTTATTGCATCAAGGAACAGATTTTATGGGGGATATAATGATAAAGTCTATTCAGATGGTGTTGATATCATAAAAAAATATCTTGATAACAGATATTATTATATTTCAATTTATACCAAGGAAGTTGCTGAAAAAGGTGGGGACATTAACGTGATTCAGGCAGAGAGAGATAGGATTAACGGCGTGGTTCCAGAGCAAGCTGAACAGCAACAGTAATTAGCACAATGGAGTAGGTATGATTAACACGCAATTAATCATGGTGGATACAAGTAAGCTGATCAGAGCTTGCTTTGAAAAAAAGAGTTTTAATGAGCTATCAATAGACAAAAAAGAATTATTGAATATAGCTTTGTCAGGAGATATGCAATATCTGCTGCTGTATCCATTATTAAAAAATGAAACGGACATAGAATTTGCTGACAAAATAAGAGATATTTTAAAGCACATCACCTTTATTGCATATGCACAGGCTACATGTGCAAAACAGATCACAGAGCTTTTTGAAAAAGAAAAGTTAAGACACCAGCTTTTAAAGGGGAGTGTTATCAAAAATATATATCCAGCTCCTGAAATGAGACAAATGAGTGATGTGGACATCATTATTTTTGATGAATCTCTTGATAGAGCTGCAAAGCTTTTAGAATCAAAAGGGTATGTGAACCGCGGCCTTGAGAAACATCACATGATTTTTACATCTCCTTTTGGGGTATGTGTGGAGCTTCACTGGTGCCTGTATGATCAAAATGTCGACTATGGGCAGTATCTTTATTTTAAAGATACATTCAGATCACGGCTTGTAGAAAATCTTAGCTATACCTATGAATTTGGAGTTGAAGATTTTTATATTTATATGATCGCACATATGGCTAAGCATTTCTTTGAGACAGGCTGTGGAATCCGCAATCTACTGGATATATATGTTTATACAAAAAAGTATGATAAGCAAATGGATGAAAGATACCTGACAGGTGAATTGAAAAAATGCGGACTTTATGATTTTGAAAAGAATATGAAAGTACTGTCATATATATGGATGGAACAAAGAGAATGTCCTACATTTTTTGAAAATCTTTTTGAATATATGGTTCAGTGTGGGATATATGGAGAACGAAAAAATGGAGTTTGGGGACAGCTTGCAAAAGAAACTGAAGGAAATAAGGCAATTTCTAAAATTCGATACTATTTTCCCTCTATAGATTTTATGAAAGAAAAATATCCATGGCTTTCAGATAAGTCATTCCTGCTCCCGATTGCATGGATACTTCGTGGAACTTCAGGCATGTGGAGTAGCCAAAGTGGAGAACATGCCCAGCTCATAAAAAGGGCAGATAAAAGTGAAATTGAAAAGATGCTTGAAATATATCATAGGATGAATCTGGATTTTAGAAAATACAGTAAGGAAACCAAAAGTGAATAAGGAAATATTTCGTGGTATAAAAGCGGATGGAGTAGCGCTCTTTAAGTATGGTATTTTTCGAAAGAGAATTGATAACCGCAAAGATAAAAAGAAAAAGGATTATCTGGCAATAGCATGTATTATCAAAAATGAAGGCAGATATATAAAAGAATTCATTGAGTTTCATTTTTTGGCAGGAGTTGAAAGGATATATGTTTTTGACAATGGCTCTGAAGATGGGACGCGAGATGTTCTGGCTCCTTATATTGAGGATGGAAGAGTTGTATATTTCTATTTTCCTGGTGAAAAAATGCAGTTTGTAGCCTATAGATATGCCGTCAGATATTGCAGAAAGTATACCAGATGGCTTGCACTTTTGGATGCAGATGAATTTTTGTTTTCTCCTTTGGGTGATCTGAAAGATATTTTGAGAAATTATGAGAATGAAGTGGCAGTAGGAGTCAATTGGGTAAGTTATGGACCAAGTGGACATGAAAAGCGTCCGGAGGGGCTTGTTATCGAGAATTATTACCAGACTTTTGCTGATAAAGACCATCTTTTTAACAGGCATATAAAGAGTATAGTTGATCCTAAAAAAGTTAAGAGTATAAGATCACCTCACTTTTGCAGATATATAGGAGACAAACTTGCGGTGGATGAAAATTATAAGCCAATTGATGGAAAGGTAAGAAATGCCCCTTATAAGTCAAGAGGTTTTACAGATAGAAACAGTGTAGAGAAACTCAGGATCAATCATTATATTACGAAGTCTTTAGAAGATTTACGTGAAAAGGGAAAGCGCGGTTATCCTGACGGGATGCCGTCCAATGTGTACGAGGAATCGGTGCAAAGATTTGATGTGCCGCTAGTAGAAGATAAGAGTATTGTGAGATTTATTGCTCCTTTGAAGGAGAAAATTAAATAAATGGCAGGATGGTTGTGACATGGCAGTAAGTCGTTCAAAAAGAACTGTTCAAAATATGATTTTTGGATTCATGTATCAGATTGTAACTGTAGTTTTGAACTTTGTTTCCAGAACAGTTTTTATTCATACTTTAGGAGCTGAATATCTGGGGCTAAACACAATATTTTCTGATGTATTAAGCCTCTTATCAATGGCGGATTTAGGATTTGGCCTTGCCATGAGTTATAGCTTCTATAAACCTTTGGCAGAGGGCGATAAAGAAAAGATAAAATCCCTTACGGCTTTTTTTGGGAAAGTATACAACATAATTGCTATCGCAGCGACTGTTGTGGGACTGGCGCTTACACCTTTTTTGAGATACATAATAAAAACCGAGCAACCGGTTCCTCATTTGGAAATATATTATTTCTTTGGTTTGGCAGGTGTAATTATTTCATATCTTTTTGTGTATAAGACAACTCTTTTGGTTGCTGATCAAAAAGATTACATGATCGGTAAAATAAGAATAATAAGATCTCTTGTTGGGACAATCATTAAGATATTTGTTCTGGTCGCATGGAAAAACTATATATTATATTTAGCTGTAAATGTAATTGTTTCATTTTGCGGGAATTTCGCTGCTTCGAGAAAAGCAATAAAGGAATATCCATATATCAGGGATCTTAAAAGTGCAAAAGAATTAGATAAAGAAAGTAAACACAACATATTTGCAACACTAAGATCCATTATGCTTTACAAATTAGGAATGCTCCTTTTCCACTACACGGATAATATTCTTATATCCATGCTGTTGGGAGCAGCTGTTGTAGGTGTTTTCTCCAATTATTGGATGCTCAGCACAAGGCTTATTTTGGTTGAACAGATAGTATTTGCGTCCATGGTGGCCAGCGTTGGAAACCTTATGGTAAAGGAGTCAGAAAAAAAGAGATTGGAAGTTTTTGATTCCATGATGTCTATAAGCTATATTTTTTGTGGAATACTGACATGCGTTTACGGACTTGTAGCAGATGACATGGTTCATGTATGGCTTGGCAATGAGTTTCAGGTATCTACTTCAGTGGTAATAGCAATTGCGCTTAACACATATTTTACCAGCGTACTTCATCCTGTAGCTATTATCAGAGAAGCAGCAGGTATTTACAATAAAGTAAAGTACTGTATTATGTTTGGCTCTATTCTTAACATTGTTTTGTCAATTGTTCTTGGATTAAAGCTTGGGTTGGTAGGAATAATACTTGCATCAGTCATTTCGAGAATTGCTTCATATTATTGGTTTGAGCCTGTTGTCATTTATCGTGACTTCTTTGGAGGAGGTTGCATAAAATTCTTTTTTGAGCTGTTTAAAAATTTTATATTGGTTCTGGTGGTTATTTTGGTGCTGCACTTAATTTCAAGAAATTTCGTTCCTGGTAACTGGTTTGAACTAATTATAAAAGGTGGGATAATTGGCGTGATCTGCACCATCATTTTTATGGGAGCATATATCAGAACGCCCGGAGCTCAGAATATTATCGTGAAGATTAAAAGTCTTTTAGGAAGGAACTAGTGTAATGAAACGGAAGCTAAAGGTATTTGCATTTAAGCTTATAAGAGTCATTGGAAGATTCTTCTATAGAAGACGAATATGGCTTATTAACGATAGGGCTATGCTGGCAGGAGATAATGGAGAAGCGTTTTTTAGATTTCTTTCTAATAAGGATGTTGATGCTGTTTTTGCCATAAAAAGAAAGAGTCCTGATTATGAGAGAGTAAAAAAATACGGTGAAGTTGTTGAATATGAATCATTAAAACATAAATTTTTATCAAGTGTTTGCGATTGTCATATAGGTTCGATCACTATACATATGGATGATCATGAAGAGGCACCTCAGATATTCTTGCAGCATGGGGTTATATTCAGTGATTGTTCGAGCTATCTAAATCCTGCAAGCCATGACAAATTCTATATATTAACAAGTGCTGAAAAGGAAAAAAATGGTCTATGCACTGGCAGATATACAATAAAAAATGACAATATCTGGCTTACAGGGCTGCCAAGATTTGATTACTTAAATGATAACTCGAAAAAAAAGATAGTAATTATTTTTTCATGGAGGACAGATATTCCATTGCTGACCCGTGAAGAAGTGCTGAATTCTTTATATGTAAGGACTATTCTTAGAATTTTTGATGATGAAAGAATAAACAGGGTGTTAAAGGATGCAGGGTATGAATTATATATAAAACTTCATCCTGAAGTTCAAATACTTGAAAGTATTCTTCCAGAGAGGATTAAAAACAGAATTTACAGAGAATCATTTAATAAATTATATGAAGAAGCCTCTTTACTAATAACGGATTATTCTTCAGCAATTTCTGATTTTGTTTATTTGAATAAACCTGTTCTTTACTATCATTTTGATAATGGTGAATATTATAATGGCCCATTTAAAGCAAAAGGTGATTATGACTATGAAAAAGATGGTTTTGGTCCGGTGACTTATTCATTTGATGATTTTGCAAATGAACTGGAAAAAATAATAAATAACCATTGCATAATGGAAAAAAAATATAAGGATCGTGTAGATAAGTTTTTTGCATATCATGATCGGAACAATTGTGAGAGAGTTTACCAGAACATTAAGAGACTAATAGGATGAGTTTTTATTATAAGGCGTATGGATTAAATATACATTCAAATATTGAGTTTTCTCAGTTGCTCACTGTAAATGTCACAGATGATAAAGCTGATTTAGATATAAGTGTTGAAGAAAGCGAAATTCTGTCTGTGGACGGAAAGACAGAGCTTGTAGGTAAGCCTTTTTACGGAAAGACAATATCAGGGCAATGGTTTATTAACCAGGTAGGTAAATTCCTTGTTGAAACTAAAAATGGAAAATCTAATATAAAATGTACTAAGTACAAAGACGCGGACTTAGATATTGTTAAATGTTTTGTTTTAGGAATCTGTATTGCCATAGTTTTTACGCAGAGAAAGAAAATAGTTTTGCATGGTAGTTCACTTATGTATAAGGGCTGTACTTTCATGATATGTGGAGACAGCGGAGCAGGTAAATCTACTCTTTCTACAGCATTTATAGAGAATGGAGCACTGCTTTTAGCAGATGACATATCTGTTCTTGATGAGGAAAATGGCGAAATATATACCTTTCCCGGATTCCCTGAGCAAAAGCTCTGTAAGGATGCTGTACTAAGGCAAAAATATGAAATTGAAAAGCTTAGATTTATAAATGATGAAAAGGGAAAATATGGTGTAAACAGAACCAATGTTTTTGCAGATGAAAAGAAGAAAGCAAATGTTATGTTTGTGATTCACTCTAAACATGCCAAGGACATGGATAACAGCATGATCCAAAATGGGATTGTTGCTTATGAAGTATGCGGCGCAGATAAAGTCAATGCCATAACAGATTGCTTTTTTCTCAGAGAACTCTATGGAGATATTTTACTTCTGCCACCTGATGAAATGGAGAAATGTTTTAAGATGGCAAAGCAGATGAAGATAGTTGATATAACAAGAGATAGAAATAAAGATACTTTAAAACAGTTGAAAGATATTATTATAGACAATTTGTTTTGATTTAGATAACAGGGGAGAAAAGTTTTGTCGGCGATTTGGGGATGTATAAGCAGGAAAAACAACAGAATAGATGATTTAAGCCAGAAGATGAAAGAAACATATCTTGAATGTGCAATTGACAGATATGATGAGAAGTTTTTTGACGGGGGCTTTTTTGCTTGTGGTCTTCAGTATTTTAATTGCAGGTCGAGAAAAGATATTCTTCCTATATATGATGTCCAAAATGGACTTATTTTTACCGCGGACATTATACTTAATAACAGGGATAATACAGTCTTTGAAATTTCCAATGAACTTAAAACTAATAATGGATTAAGCCTTGCTTTTTTGAATGAAACTTATAGTGAGATGTCTCTTAATGAAATACCGGACGGGGCATTAGCTTATTTGGCATGGCTGATTTGGAGAGAGAAGTTTGTTGATCATATCCAGGGGCTTTTTGCTATAGCTATATATGATATGACAAAGAAAGAATTTTTTCTTTTCTCTGACCATATGTGCAATAGAAGTATTTACTATTTCGTAAATGATGATATGCTCTTGTTTTCAACTCTTCCAAGGGCAATCTTGGAGGTGATGCCGAAGGAATTAAAGGGAATCAATGAAAAGTGGTTTGTAGCATGTGAAGCTGATAGTATGCCTCAAATGTATTATTTTCCTTCGCTTACCCCTTTTGATAATGTATATCAGTTAACAAGGGGAGAACTTTTAAAGGTAAAAATTTGTGCTGAAAATAAGGGTTTTACCAAAAGAATAGTTGATTATTGGAATCCAAAATTTAAAAGAAATAAAGGTCATGGTCTTAATTATAAAGATATATTTATAAATACTTTCACGGAATGTGTAAAAGATACTATTGATACAGATGGGGATGTTGCTATCGCTTTAAGCGGTGGCCTTGATTCTACTTCCGTTTGTGCTATTGCTGCGAGGCTTTTAGCAAAGCAGAATAAGAAAATATATTCATATACATCTGTTCCACTACCGGGGTATAAAAGTGACTATGATGCTTCTGTTGTGGTTGATGAATCAGAAGGTGTCAGAAAAATGTGCCAGATGTATGACAATATTGTTCCTGAGTTTGCTGCTTGTGAAGAAAAGAGTGCTTTTACTGAAATGGAAAGGCTTGTCCATATGCTTGCTATTCCGGTTAAAGTGTGTAGTAATGCGGTCTGGATAGATGAAATTCAGCAAAGAGCCCGCAAGAGAAAGTGCAGAGTGTTTCTTAACGGACATTTTGGAAATTCGACTGTCTCAAATGGAGGAGTCCTTGGCAGAGTATGTGATGAGATATTATGTGGAAACTTTTTTGAGGCCAAAAGACAGCTCGCATATTATGGAGAAAAGCACGGAATAACCCGAAAAGAACTTGTATGCGGTACGCTAAGACAGTTATTAAAAGGAATTTTTCTAATCCTTAACTGTGACAGGGCTTTTATTAATAGTTTCGATGACAGGTATATTAAGAAAGGCCTTGTTAATAAGCATAAAATAATTAGCTACCAAAGAAAAACATATTTAAGGCTGGGGTACTCAGAACTAAGAAGCAGAAAGAATGTTATGGCGTTTGTTTTGGATAAAGCTGCACTACAGAATGTATGTGTTTATGATACGGCTTTTAGCCTCTATTATGGGATCATAACAAGGGATCCTACCAAAGATAAGAGAATTGTGGAGCTTGTAGGAAACATGCCTTCTTGCGAATTTGCAGATAAGGGAATTGAAAGACGGCTTATAAGAAAATACATGGCTGGTTTCATTCCTGATTCCATACGTATGGAAGATAGAAAAGTAGGTCGACAGTCAGCGGATATGACTTACAGACTTGGAAAAATTGGTGAAAAGAGTATAAATACTGATCCTAAATCAAAGATTTATAAATATTTTGATATATTTGAGGTAAAGAAGTTATTTGATAGTGATATTACAAAAGACAATGCGACAGATATTGTGCGTATTATGGTAGCTGATAAATTTTTGGAAGAGTTTGGATGTGTCTGATGAATAAAAAAAGACCATGATGACCATGGCCTTGGTGATGGGTTATGGATTAATCGGATCTACGATGTCTTTTCTGTTATCGGTATTCATTCCGGTGCCGCTGAAAGAATGGTAAAGATTTCCATCCTGAGCTCTGAATGTATAGTCAGGATTAATTTGAATAGCAGAACCACGAGCGGTTTTATTTATATCAAGTTCTTCAATGATAGGTTTATTCCAAGTTTTCATAAACATTCCTCCGTACACAAATAGCTTATAAAAAAAAGCTAGCATTTTAAAGAGCTTGTGTAAAGAATTCTAACAAAAATGAAAGAATTAATTATTGCAAAGGTGTTTTATGGGACTTTTTTCTAGAGGATACAGATTTTTACGATACAACGAGCATAAAAGAGAAACATTAAAAGCATATTTTTGGTCTGGGGTTTACAGGTATCAGATTCTTTATAAACCAAGTAAAGAGCTTAAGCCCAAATGGGGGATTGCAGGTGAAGAATCATCAAGAAATGCTTCATTTGACAACTACAGATATGCAAAAAAGGTCTCGTACGCTGTAAATCAGGTGTGCAGCAAGACAAAATGGGAGAGTAAGTGCCTTGTAAGAGCACTTACAGCTCAGAAACTATTGGCGGATAAAGGTATTGATTCCACTTTATATCTTGGATGCAAGGAAGATGAGAACAAAAAAATGATTGCCCACGCATGGATTAGGTGTGGAGAAGCATATGTAACGGGTGGCAATGGTACTGCTGATGGTTATGCAGTAGTAGAAAAGTTCAGGGCTGGAATAAATAATGAGTAAGATTCAGAAACTTAAAAAGTATTGGAATAAAAGAGACGAAGCAAGAGAATACTTTAAATGGGTATTGGGGTACACAAAGCCATATGTTCCAAGGCTTCTTTTAATACTTGTTTTTGACATTCTGGCTACTTTATTATCAGTCGGAATGGCAATAATAGGAAAGGAACTGATAGACAGAGCAATTGAGGGCAGATTATCACAGCTTTGGAATATTATTGCCTTATATGTACTTGTTATATTTGGAAGTGCAGCTCTTTCTCTGGTTAGTGGCCTGTTTTCAACAGTGGTATATGAGAAGTTTGGATTTGGAATTAGAAAAAAGGTATACAGAAGAATCCTTGATACAACCTGGCTTGATATATCCAAGTATCACACGGGAGATCTGATGACAAGGCTTACCAGTGATGTCTCTGCTGTGGCAGATGGTATTTCAACTACGATTCCTACAGTACTTAGACTTTTAATAGAGCTTATAGTTACTTTTTTCACACTGGCATATTACGATCTTAAGCTCGCTCTTTTTGCACTTCTTGTGGCACCTGTAGCAATGCTTTCAAGTATGATTCTTGGAAATAAGCTTAAGTACTTACAGGTTAAGGTACAGCAGTCTGAGTCAAAATATCGCTCATTTATGCAGGAGAGCCTTGCAAATATTCTTATAGAAAAGTCCTTTTGCCTTGAAGATTTCTCTGAGGAAAAGCTTACCCAGATGAGAGATGAAAGATTTTACTGGGTATTTAAAAAGAACAGGACCAATATGTTTGCGCAGGCAGCAATGGGGATTTCATTTCAGCTTGGATATGTAGTGGCTTTTACCTGGGGAGTGATATGTGTCGCCAATAAGACAATCACTTATGGTACAATGACAGTTTTTTTGCAGCTTGTTAATAGAGTTCAGGCTCCAATTGTAAGCCTTGCGCAGGTAGTTCCCAGAATCATTTCAATGCTTGCATCTGCGGGGCGAATCATCGAATTACAAAATCTTCCAAAGGAACACTTTCAAGGAAGTTCGATACAGCCTGAAAAGATTGGAGTTAAAGTTTCTAATGTATCCTTTGGATATAGTGATGAACTTGTTTTTGATGATGCTACTACTGAAATAAAGCCTGGAGAGTTTACAGCAATAGTGGGAAAATCAGGCATTGGTAAGACAACACTTGTAAGACTCATAATGGCATTTACCAAGAATATGACCGGAAATATTGAGTTTTTTAATGATGAAGGTCAGAAGATGAAGGCAAGTCCTGATGCCAGAAAGTTCATTGCTTATGTTCCGCAGGGAAATACTCTGTTTAGCGGAACAATAAAAGATAACATCCTTATGGGAAATATGGATGCTAGTGATGAAGAAGTGATTAATGCTTTAGAAAGTGCAGCTGCATATGATTTTGTGAGAGAATTCCCAAAGGGGATTGATACTTTGATCGGAGAAAAAGGAATTGGTATATCTGAAGGACAGGCACAACGAATTGCCATTGCAAGAGCGCTTGTCAGACGAGCACCATTTATGATCCTTGATGAGGCTACTTCTTCACTTGATGAGAGTACAGAGCTTAAGGTGCTTGAAGGAATAAGAAAATGGAGACCATCTCCGACATGTCTATTGATAACACATAGAAGATCAGTCTTGCAGTATTGTGACAGGGAGATTGTGATTGAAGATAAGAAATTGAGGGATGCATGATGAAAAAAATCCTAATGATAGATGATGACAGAGAAGTGTTAGAAATAAATAAGAAATTTTTAGAAGAAAAGGGCTGCAAAGTCAAAATATGTAGTGTTGCTTCTAAAGGTGAAGATTTAGTTAAAAGCTTTAATCCGGATTGCATTTTGCTCGATGTAATGATGCCGGTAATAGATGGGATTACTCTGTGTAGAAAAATAAGGAAAATAACTGATGTACCGGTGCTCTTTTTATCCGGAAAAGTGATGGAAGAAGATAAGCTCGACGGGTTTGATGCAGGTGCTGATGATTATATTGAAAAGCCATACAGCTTAAATGAACTATATGCCAGAATTCTTGTTCATTTGAGAAGAAGTAGTAAGGGGGCAAATGCTAAATCTGAGAAGATGATAATCGATATGGGGCCGTTTTTATTGGATAAAGAAAAGCATAAGCTATTCTACAATAACGAAGAGATACTTCTTTCTATAAAAGAATATGATCTTATATTGTATCTTGCGCAGAATATAGGTAAAGAAGTTCTATTTGAAGACATTGGAGTTAAGCTCTGGGGGACTTATACAGAAAATGATCGTAGAACAGTTATGGTCAATGTATCAAGGCTTCGAAAAAAGATTGAAGCTCAAACAGGGGTGGATAATCTGATAGAGACTGTTTGGGCAAAAGGGTATAAATTGGTAAATCTTAAGTGATGAGGGGATTATGAATAATAAAAAAACGTTTGAGGAGCCATATGTAGCTTCTGATACAGTGGCTGAACTGTCTAAAAAACTTTTGGAAGCTAATAACAACCTTAAAAAGGCTGAGACAGAGCGAAAGATGATGCTTGAAAATGTATCCCATGACCTTAGGGCACCGCTTACAGCTATCAGAAGTACGGTTGATTATCTTAAGCAGCATTTCGAAAATGGAGCAGAAAAGCTTAGCAATGATGAAATAAAAAGCTATCTTAAAATACTTGATAACAGAACAAATACCCTTGAAGTACTTATACAGGATCTGTTTTTTATGACGTGCCTTGAGAGTGGAAGAGAAGAATTTAAATTTGAAAAAGTACCGCTTTCACAGTTTTTGGAGGAGCTTTTTTTTGCCACAGAAATGGATGAGAGATTTGAAAAGTACAATTTGATTTTAGATGTACCAGATAATCTTGATGTTTATATAAATGCGGATGTGGCAAAACTTAGCAGGGTATTGGATAACCTGTTTAATAATGCCAGAAAGTACTCAGAAGAAGGGACAAATATAACGCTTGGTGCATATGTTAAAGATGATAAAGCATTCTTTTATGTGAAAGATAATGGATATGGGATTCCACAGGATGCACTTCCTTATATTTTTGACAGGACATTTAGAGCTACAAAGTCCAGAACGCCTGAAATGGAATCAAGTAACGGACTCGGGTTGTCTATAGCAAGGACTATAGTGGGAACCCATGGAGGATCCATATTTTGTGAGAGTAAAGAGGGGGAAGGAAGCATTTTTACAGTTGAGATACCGGCTGTAAAATAATGTTTTGAAGTAATCAATGAATTGCGTTGAAATAAAGCGTGAAGAAAAGATAATACCGATAGTAAACTATTTAAAAGGTTATGCTATCATAACAATAGCTATAATGCATGTATTTTTTTTAATGGGGAATACTCCTTCGTTTATATTAAAACCGGTAATGTTGGGCGGAAGCGGAGTCCATGTTTTTTTCTTCTGTTCAGGGCTCGGACTCTATTATAGCTACCTACATCAAAAGACAGGATACCTGGAATTTTTGAAAAAAAGGTTTTTTAAGCTTTATCTGCCCTATATTTTTATTGTTTTCATAACATTTTTGGTACAGGGTGTTTACTATGGTGATGATAAATATCGGGTTTTACTTAGCCATGTTTTGTTATATAAAATGTTTATTCCGGCATATGATGAGACCTTTGGAGCACAGTTTTGGTTTATTTCTACAATATTTCAACTGTATTTTGTTTTTATTCCTATGTGCAAGATAAAGAATAAGACACAAAATTCAGGATTATTTTTTTCTGTATTTCTTGCTATAAGCCTGTTATGGTGGTGCATTTGTTATTTTTTTGGTGTGGGATCCATAAGGGTTTTTAATAGTTTCTTTTTGCAATATATATGGGAGTTTGCACTTGGATTTGTTATAGCAGAAAGCATATATAAGGGTAAGAACATTAAATTGCCTATTAGGGGACTGTTTGTTTCTGCTGTTTTGGGACTTGGTTTACAGTTTGCAATGAGCCTGCAAAATGGTAACTTAAAGCTGTTTAATGATATACCAGCTTTTATTGGATATATTTCACTGGCACTACTTTTGTCAAAATGCAGCATTATATATGAAATAGCAAGGAGAGTTTCATTTTATTCCTATGAATTGTTTTTGGTTCATGTTCTGATTTATTCATCAGTCCTGCATTTTATAGGAAATTGTGGATATTTTATACGTTTGGGCTGTGGTGCCTTTGCTTTTATAATATCCTTTGTAGTGGGATATTATTATAAAAAGTTCTGTATTTTTGCCAGTAAAAAAATGAGGAGTAAAGTGTTATGGAACCCAAAGTAAGTATTGTAGTTCCTGTGTATAATGCAGAAAAGTATATATCATCTTTTATAAAATGTATAAATGATCAAAAATACCATAATCTGGAAGTGATTTTTGTTGATGATGGAAGCAGTGATAATACACCGGAGATTCTTGATGAATATGTCAGAAAAGATGACAGATTCGCGATCATCCACAAAGCTAATGGGGGACCAAGCAGTGCCAGAAATTACGGTATGGACAGAGCAACTGGGGAATATATTGCATTTTTTGATATAGATGATGAATTTTCAGAATATGTCATTTCTGATAATGTGCAGATGGCAATCCAAAATGATTCAGAATTGGTTATGTGGAATTTTAAGATGGTATGTCTCGACATACAAAAAGAATACATCAGAAAAGTGGGCAATTCATTTAGCGGAGATTCAGAATCTTTTTTTACCAAATATCTGATTTCGGTTTTGGATAATGAAATGTTTAATCCGCCTTGGAACAAGCTTATAAAAAGATGTGTACTTAAGGAAAATAATATTCGTTTTAATGAAGATTATTCGATTTATGAAGATATTTTGTTTTCCTATCAGCTTATGCAGAGAGTCAATAAGATTTCTGTTAATGATAACGTTTATTACGACTATATAATTAAGGAGTCTGGAAGTTTATTAAGAAAATTTCATGGCGAATGTTTCAAAGTAATACTGGATATTTATAAGGAGTCATTAAATTATGCTGAAGGATTCGATAACAATTCTGTCCAGAAGGAACGATTAAAAAAACAGATGATTTATCTTACAAAGGGTTATATTAAGCAGGTATGTACCAATTCGGAACTCTCCTACAAGGAGAAAAAGAAATATCTGTCAGAAATAGCGAATGATCATATTTTTGTAGAGCTTAGTGCAGAATTCGATAACGGTAAAAAGGCGCTTCCTGCCAAATGGATGATGCGCCAAAAATGGTTTCTGATGTTGATTGTATTTTATAAAGTATTGCAGTATGTGAGATGAGGATACGGGAGATGGAAAAAGTAAGGAAAGTTTTTAGTTCGGTAGAGTTTCACTGCCTTTTGGCAGCAGTTGTTTTTATCACTATATGTTCAAAATCATCATTCTTTTATCCATTAAATGATTGGGGAGATGTAGACTGTTACTTCATAATAGGCCAGGGAATGCTTAAGGGCCTTGTTCCTTACAGGGATTTGTGTGACCAAAAGGGAATAGTTATTTTCGGCCTTTATGCAATAGCTAATTTTATTTCAACTACAAGCTTTTTTGGGGTGTATATTCTTGAAATAATAAGTGCATTTTTTTATCTGCTGATAACAGTGAAAACTGCGGAACTGTTCTGTGGAGTACATAGGTACTCTCTGCCACTTTGTTTTATTGTTGCAGGAAGCGTATATTCTTCTGCGTCTATCTGCCATGGAGGGAGTGCCGAGGAACTGTTATTACCTTTGTTTGCATATGGAATGTATCTGTGCATAAAACAAATTGCAAATAAAACTATTCCTTCAGGGAAAGAGATGTTTGTATTCGGGATATTTGCCGGTCTTATTTTTTTTAGTAAATTCACATTATGCGCCTTTTACCTGGCACTTATTCTGGTCATGATCATAGATGCTGCATACAACAATAATGTTGCTTTGCTTTTTAAACGGGCTGGACTGTTCATTTGTGGTTGCATTCTGGTATGTATCCCTGTCATTGCTTATTTTGCATATAATCACGCATTAGGGGATATGTTTACAGCATATTTTTATAACAGCATTTTTCATTATATTCCTGATGACCCCGATATTGATTTTCTGTTCAGAACAAGTACTTTCTTCAGAAAACGAAATATTTTACCTATAATTCTTTTGGGGCTTAGCTTTATTTATTGCATCATAGAACGTAAAAAAATGATTCTTTTTGGACATATAGTTGTTTTTCTTAGTATTTTTTATATGCAGTTTTTCGTTGGCTTTCCTCAAAAGTACTATGGAATACCATTGTATTCGCTGATAGCTGTAGGCTTAAACATTGTTGTAGATTTGTTTGACAGATGGAAAATCAATTCAAAGAAATATATAAATGCCATTATCCTTGTCGTGATGATTGCTATAGCATTTATTTTTACAAATAATAAGTACATGCTGTTTCAAAAAAAAGAAGATACGAGACAGTTCATACTTGCTGATAAAATGAATAGCTATGGATATGATGATTATCATATGCTCAGCTATAATAATCTTGATGATGGTTATTATTTTGCAACAGGAAAATTTCCAAATTTCAGAGCTTTCATCCAGTCCAATGTAGATGATGGCACTTTGATAAATGAACAAAATGCTTTAATAGATTCAGGAAGCGTTGAGTTTATTGTGACTAAAAAAATCCTGTGTGACACAAAAGACTATGAAAAAACTGTTGATAAATATGGTAAGAAAAAAGAAAAATATATCACTGCATTTGATAACTTCAAATATGAATTAGTGGATGAAACAGAACAGTTTTATGAGGATGAATACTTCCTTGTGAAATTATATAAGCTAAAAGACTAACTATACATGCTTTCTGCCTTTTACTTTGGTTTTAATAACGTAAAAGGTAACAGGCAGATGCATTCCGCTTATAGTGTAAAGAACGGGCCAGATATCTGGCATCGATAGCTTTATCACAGGAGTGTGTGCAAGATATGAAATGTCAATGCTATATATCTCAATGAATAAATAACTAATTGGTTTAAAAGCCAAAAAGTGCAGAGCCATTATCTCTAAAGAACTTTTTCCAAATAGTTTTAATACATTTAAGTTTGAAATAAGTTTAAACTGAGATATTGATATCACAAAGATGATGGATACGATCATGGATAAATAGTCCATAGGTGGATTTATTGGCCCATAGATTCCTACCATAATTGTATTTCCAATTATTATGGATATGACTAGGCTTACTAGTCCTATGATATAGAGATGCTTGATTATTAAGGCATTGATATCATATTTCCGGTACAATACTCCAAGATAGTAAATAATAAAAGAACGAAATGCAGCCGGAATATTAAAAAAATTGGGAGTGTATCCCAAATACGGCAATAGGAGAATTACTATCGCAACAATCCCGTTTATTATGTAGCGAAACTTGCCGCCAAATATTTTTGTTGAAAGTGAATCAACAAGTATGTACAAAACAGATATGATGATAAGGGAACGTAAAAACCACATAGGACCTGTAAGAGGTTGTATTTTTCCTAATAAGACTTCGATTAAGGCAAATACAAAAGACTGCAAACTGGTTAAAGAGTGGGAACTATCTAAAATATGAACTTCGACAAGTAAATTTTGAAATATAAGGAAGAATAAATTATATATAATATAAGGGATGTAATAGGCTTTTAACTTCTTTAGTATTGCAATGAAGGGGCGTTCTACACTTTTTTCGTTGTATAAAAAGCCGTTGATAAAAAAGAAAGTTGATACATTAAAGAAACTTAACCAGTTTAAGAGAATCGGATGGTTTGTTTCTAATGCATTTGATGAATTAGTAATCGCATGACTTAATACTACCGCGAGTATAGCAATTCCTTTTGCTGTATCAATATAATCAATTCTTTTCCTCATTGTTTTATCCTTTATTTTTATTACTGAATTATAATTATGAATGTATTTTGTTTTTTAATCAAGTGCTTAAAAGGGGGACTATTAGTCGTGAGTGAAAAAACTAGAAACAGACTTGGGGGATTATTATATATTTTTTCCATCATTCATATACTATATTCATTTTATTTGGCAACATCTCCGACAATATGGTTTGACGAAATATATTCTATGCTGTTTGCGTTCAGACCTGCTAAAGATTTGATTGCTTTGACTGCACGAGATGTTCACCCTCCACTTTATTATTTAATTTTGAGAGGGGCTTTATTGTTGGCAGATAAAATACTGCCATCTTTGGAGTCTGAGTATGTTGCAAAGGCAACCTCAATAATCCCATATATTCTTCTAATAATATATTCGATTACTTTTGTAAGAAAACGATGGGGCTTTTTATCGTCAGGATTGTTTATTTTTACATTATGCTTTATGCCGGAAATAATGCAAAAGACAGTAGAGATACGCATGTACAGCTGGGCGCTATTATTTGTTACAGGTTTGGGACTTCATTTTACAGATATAATAACGAGCAAATTTGAGGATGGGCGAAGACAGATTTCAAATTATATAGCAATATTTATATACTCAGTTGCTTCAATATATACCCATTACTTTGCTGCAATTGCAGTATTTTGGATCTATATAGGGGCATTACTGATAATTGGTTATGATTGCATAAAGAAATGGAATAGGGACCTTAATGTATCAAAAAAGTGTTTAACAAGCATAGTTACTATTGTGGTTGTCGGAGTAATCGCTGTGATTTGCTATATTCCATGGCTATCAGTTGTTGTTTCGCAGGTTGGTACTGTAAAAGATGACTATTGGATTTATCCGCTTAGTATTAAGGCGCCATATAGTAGCGCAATGTTCCTTCTTAGAGCTAATTTTCCAGTTTTGGTCATAGGAACATGCCTTGCTCTTTTACTTGTATTGATTTTGCTTTATTTACTGTATAAAACAATTAGTAAAGCCAAGCATGGAGATAGGGAGAGCGTGTTAGTAATCTATCTGTTTTGCATATTGCCAATGGTAGCACTTACTGGTTATTTCTTGTCATGGATAATAAGACCTATTTTTATTGACAGGTATCTTGAACCGTCAATTGGCCTGTTTTGGCTTTCTATAAGTATCCTGCTCGGTAAGACTGCTGAAAAGGAATATGAGAAAAACAATTATCAATTGAGAGCATTAGCAGTTTATGCAGCTCTTTCTATTCTGGGCATAAATGCATTTGTTGATTCATATGATTTTTATAGAAGTGAAGAGGAAATTAGGAAAAAAGGAATTGAATTCAATGATATGCTTTTATCAATAGATGAAGATACCATTATATTAACTAACTCTGATCTTATACAATCTGTAGTAACGTATTCATTAAATACTGACAGGAGAGTGTTTGGTAAAGGGGAGAGTTATAATCAGGTGGCGGATTATAATACATATATGTATATGTCAGAAATAAAAACACTCATATCCGAGATGCTTCCTGGATTTTGCTACATAAAAGATAGTGATGAGATAAAACAATTTATTGATGATGGAAAAAAAGTATTGCTAATGACTTATTCGGGAGAGAGAGAAGAGGTTACCAATAGTTTGAAAAATGAGACCGATTTGGATACTGAAATTGTAGGAACTTATTTCTATGATCATTATGATATAGATGTTTTGACGGTTAAATAGTGATGAGCTGGCTTTCTAGCCAGCTCATTATTTACATGTATTTTTTGGATTTGAGATAAATCAGCTTGAATATTATAAAAACAATAGTACAATGCGAAAATGTAAAGGACAAAGCGGCAGCATTTTTATCATAAATTTTAACTTTCCCTAATTTTTTTAATTCCTTTTTGTCAGAATATAGTTCTCTAAGATCACGCTTTTCTCTAATTATCGCTTCAGCCTTTTTTAAGTAGCAAAAAACGAGCATCTGTTTGCAGTATGATTGAAGCTTATCATAATGGTCATTTTTAATCACATTTGTATATGCGATGACTTCATTATTCCAAAACGTATAGGAGCGAGTGTGTGTTTTTGTGAGACTATCTCCATACTGCCTGTAAAAGTATAGCTTTTTGCTTGTGTAGGCTACTTTATTACAATTCCTTAGTAGCTTTATATTAAATAATCCATCTTCGCCAATGTTAATTTGTTTATCAAAGAATACGTTCTCCAAAATCTTTTTGCTATATATCTTGTTCCATAAATATCCATAGATACGAGGGACATTACTGTTTCCGCCTACTACTGAATCAATGACATTGTTATTACCTACTATGGCAGAAAATGAGCAGCTTTCGGTAGATAATCCATACTCATTGACATCGAAACCCACTTCACAGGCAGATACATCAGCTTCAAAACGAAGCATATTGTCTATCATTATACTGAACATATCTTTGTCCAATAGGTCATCGGAATCGATAAAGGAAATAAGCTCACCTGATGCTTGCTTGAGACCATAATTTCTTGCAATCTGACTTCCCTGGTTTTCTTGTGTTAAGAGACGTATTCTGGTGTCTTTAGACTTGTATTCACTGCATATAGATCCACTATTATCAGTGGAACCGTCATTTATTAAAAGTAATTCCCAGTTTTGATAGCTTTGGTTAATAACACATTCTATTGCTTGGCTTAAATATTTTTCACTGTTATAAATAGGCATAATGACTGATAAAAGAGGCTTATTCATCTTTGCTCCTGGAACAATATTTATTGTATTCTTTGATATAGATCTAATAATTCTTGCATATCATTGAAAGCATATATTCTGGCATAGTCATCTGAATAAATAAGATTTTCATCTTGCAAGGATAGGCACTGAAAATCTTCAAGACCGATTAAATCATTTGCTGTTGCGTATTCAGGATTATAAGCAATAACTACAAATTCTTTTTCTGGTAATGATTCTTTATGATATTTGACTTGGAGCAATTCAGAAATGCTTTCTAGAGGGTTTTCTGCAAAATTCTCAGTATTACTAACACTCCACATCTCCATTTTACCTGCAGTCATTTCGGTTATTAAATCAGAAAGCCATTGAGTTGCAAAACCTTGAGTGTAATTGGATTCTTTCAAAAAATTAGCGGCATCCATATAAACTGAATAATCCTTGCAATAGGGGATTCGTACATCATTTGGATGAATGTAGGTGCATAAAGAAGAAAGTGAAATATGTGCAACTACGAAAAATATAACTATTTTGCCAATCAATTGATTGAGCTTTTTTTCATTATATTTAAAAATCAATCCCCAAAATGGTATAAACAAAGGTATTATAGGAGTCCAATATGTAATTGGTGCCATTGAAAAGCTAAATGCCCCAAAAAAACAGGTAAATACTAAGTCGAAAACAGCTAACAATGTATAAAATCTTAGTTTGGGAGGAAGTTTATAACGGTTTTTTAACAGGCTAAATACAGATAAAAACATTAATCCTACTGAAAAAATGCCAAGCATATTTGCAATTCCAAATGGCTTTAATGCGAAGACATATTCATACTGACCAAATGAATCTACAAACAAAGTGAGAAAATCAAGGATCTTCGTAAATGAGAATTTTGCCCAGATAAAAGATTGACCATGGAACTGTAAAATTCTATTGATCAGGATTATGTTCAAGATTAAGCCAATTCCATAAAATACACTTGCTAAAATTGATGTTTTGATAAAACTAACAGTGTCAGCTGGTAATTCATTTACAGATACAGAGTCATTGCGTTTTAGGTTATCATATATCTCGAACAATACTGTAAGGATCAGTGGAGCATAAAGCACCATAGCCTGCCTGATCCCATAGAATCCTGATAACAGATTGACCAAAATAAAGAAAATAAACAATATTTTGGGGTGTTTAGATTTAACAGTACACTGCTTGATAATAAGACCAATAGAAATAAAAGTCAGAATAAGAACACGATCATAATAAACACCATATATTATCATGTAGCCATATACCTGACTAAATGGCAGAAGCAGTATCCATGCAGTGTAGAGCCCAACGTTATAAAGATCTATAGTATGCATCATAAAGAGATAACTGGCTACAAGTAATATGAGCATAACGCCGCTTGAAAACATGCGGATCAATAACCAGTTATCACTAAATAATCCATAGAAAAGTTTGTATAGTATTTGAACGTCAATTACTCTGATTTCAGATGAATAGAACCAGTTTTTTGAAAGGATGCCACCTTCCATGTTGAGATGTCTTCCAAGTAATATCTCAGCTGATGTATCTGAATTCATGAGCCGAAAATAGTTATGTTTAATAAAAAACATAGAAAATAAAAAACTGCATATCATTAAAATAAAAGGAATAACTTTTGTGATGCTGAAAGCTTTTTTTGGATGTGCCCCCATATAAATGATCCCCCCACGAATGCGATATGTTTTAAATGATACATCATTTTATGAGTTATGTCGATATTATAGGCTTTATCGTAGCAGTGTCATCGTAGCAGTGTTATTGCAAAAGTACATATATCAAAATTGCCATAAAACGAGTAGGGTTAGTTTCTGTTTATTGCGATAAGAAGATAGTCCTCTTCAATAAAACTATGTGGAGATTCATATACTATTGAAATATCTGAGTGCGATTCTTTGACATATTCTGCCATTCCTTTAATTTCACATTTGTCAGTTGATACTATGGCATATACTTGCTCTTTATCCATAAATTGAGAGTTTATTTTTTTAAATAAATCTGAAACTGTCATTTTATTTGAGTTTTTAGGATTTCTGTCTGTATAAGTAGATTTTTTATCATTAAATATATTATAGATAGAATGCCTATCATCAACCTGCACTATTACAGATGTATCAATATCTGGAGATAAAGACAGTATAATTGAATCTTCTGGCAGATTATTTATGGCGTCTGCAACATTTTTGCTGTAAGAATATACCATATCTTTTCTTAAATCTTTGATTAAACGATCAGAATATTGATAGTTCCAGGAAAATAGTAAAGCTATAGTAATAGTTATAATGAAAATGTTTTTTAATGAGAAATAATTGGAATTAGAATCATAGCTAACAATCAGAACAAATATAAATAAGTATATCCATGTAATCAGTCTGTTGTTACCAGTTGGGTATATATAAGCATAAATGAATGCCTGCCATATTATACCGACAGCTATTGTTATTAATGGTATACGAGACTGTTTATTAATTATAAACAAACCAAGAAATGATAGATGGATAAGCAAAAATACCGGGATAAAGGCTTTTCCGAATAAGATTTCAAAAGAATATTTGTATTCTCCAAGTGGCTTGCGTATAAAATCAAATAAAGAAATGATGTTACTTTGAGTTGTTGAGGTATATCTGAATTCCCACAATAGGAAAAGTGCACTGATAAGCAGGAACGATAATCCGATTATGTTTTTTATTATTACTTTTTTATCGGTATCTCTTTTTATTATGCTAATTAAAGTTTCTATAAACCATGCCATGCCAAGTGCTGTAACAAAACCACCCATAATCACCAAAGTCTGTAGGAGCATAGATAATAAAATGCAATATAAAATAGGAAAATCTTTATGGCGGTTGTAAGTGGCTGAAATACATATAATTAAAAGACCTGCAAGGCTATAACTTCTGGCAGGAACCACAAAGAAATATATGTAAGCAGGTGTAAGTGCGAGAGCTGCCTTGAGTAATGTGGGAAGTTTTACATTAAAGAGAAAAATAAAAAGTGAAACAGTCATGATTCCCCATGAAATATACTTTAAACCAGCAAATGGGAATCCGAACTTGGCGAAAGGCATCAATAATAAAAACCATAAAAGAGGATGGCCTTCATAGGATGTTACAGTAAAAAGAGAATCCGGTGTAAGCGAGCAGTCCCTTGCTATGAGCCATGCCTGAGCCTCGTCTCGCCAATACTCGTGATTTATGGCTAGTATAAGATTAAATATTGAAACTAATATAAAAAGAATAGTTAAGAATAAATGACTTTTTTCTTGAATGAGACGTAAAGCTTTTAATTTCATATACATTGTTGTATATCCTCTTTTTTGCCTATTCTAATTATTTGGTGAACTCAATATTCTTTTATATAGATTTATGAATTCATCCATATTGTCAAATCCATATATCCTGGCATAATCATCTGAATAAATCAGGTTCTCATCCTGACTGGAAAGAGTATTATAGTAGTTGTGATCAAACTGGATAGTTGATTCTAAATAATCATTATTGTATGTCAAAATAAAGAACCTGTTCTGAGGTAGATTATTTCTATGATCCTTTGATTGCAACCACTCATATATTGAGGAAGGCTGACTTACGTCTGTGTCTGAAATGTAGTCAGTGGTCCACATTTCAATTTTTCCTGATGACATTTCAGTGATTATATCAGAGAGCCAAAATGAAGCAAAGCCTTCAGTGTAATTATTCTCTTCCAAAAAAGCAGTAGCATTCTTATATACTGAAAAGTCTTTGGAATATTGTATCTGTGGGGCGAGTGGTTTTAAAAATGTACAAAGAGAAGACAGCACAACGTAAAAATAGATCACTATTATTGAAATGCGCCCGAATAAATTTGTTATTAGATTCTTATCATATTTGAATAATAATCCCCAAAATGGAATGGTCAGAGAGGTTATAGGAACCCAATACAATATAGGGGTTGTACTGGAGGTAAAAGCAATCAGGAATAAACTGATAAAAAAATCAAAAATCACAAATTCAGTGTATATGCTAATTATATAAGGGGCATTGTCTATATTTTTTAGCAGATTGATCACAGATGCAAATATTGCTATTACAGCGAATATTGATAAGACGCTTGATATACCAAATGGTCGTAGTAGTGAAACTTTCTCAAACTGTCCAAATGAATCAAAGAATAGACTTAATGCATCTAATAAATTTGAAATAGAAAATTTATTCCAAGGGAAATCGCGCCCCAAAGAAAAATATAGATTAGTTATTATAAGCTTATTGAATAAAAAACCAATCAAGTAGCAACAAGAAGAGAATGCGATTATCCTAAAAAAAAGAATATTTTTTTTATTTAGATTTGCGAGTGACAAAGAATTGTTTCTCTTAAGATCAATATACAGTCTTCGTAATGAAGTAAGAACGAGTGGGGCAAAACATAGCATTGCCTGTCGTAATCCTGTAAAACCTGAAATTATACTGATTAGAGCTAAAAACAAATAAATGATATTATTTTTTGAATGCTGGGATTCATTTAATAGTCTAAAAACAAGCCCTAATAAAAGAAAGGACAAAATCAAAACGCGGTTGTAAAAAACACCATATATAATTACATAGCTGTAAGTTGGACTAAAAGGAAGAAGTAAAATGAATGCAGTATATAGTCCTAATTTATATAAGCCAATGGAGTGCATCATAAAAAGGTAGCTTGCGGCTAAAAATATCAGCATAACAGCACTTGTGCACATGCGAACAAGTAACCAGTTATCATTAAAAAGCATAAAGAAAACTTTATATAGAATTTGCACATCAAGTAACTTTATTTCTGTTGAATAGCACCAGTTTTTGGACAGAATGCCGCCTTCCTGTGATAGTAATTTTCCAAGTACTAACTCAGAAGCAGTGTCGGAATTCATTAATGTATAATAATTACACTTTATAAAATACATAGAGAATAATATACTGAAGAGCATGAGTGCCCATGGAATGATGTTGATAATATATGATTTGATGTTTCTTTTCATTTTTCTCCCCCACATGATTGTAAAATGCACTAGATGTTTTTTATTATGAATATAGATATGCTTCATTTCAAGTGGAATATCGAAAAATCAAAAAAAATCTTGATGAGGATTTATAAATAAATGTATAAATTTGAAATATATGGATTGAATATAAATTCAGATATAGAGTTTGAACAATTGCGACCTTGGTGTACAGGCGATAGAGATGCTCAGAATGAGATCATTGTAAAGAAAGAAAACATAAAGGACGAAGTAAATCTGCTGCTCAAGGATACTGACATGGTGTATAAGATAACATATGAAGTCTCATGTTTCAAAAACAGTAGGGGATACTTTTTGATAAAAAATGGTAGTGAGATCTATTATGAGCCAAGAGAAAATAAATCCGTATATGAATTAAAAACCTTCATCCTGGGGTATTGTATTTCTATGGTTTTATTACAGAGAATGATAATTACTATTCACTGTAGTGCGGTATGCCCGCCTAAGGATTCACCTTCAGAAGGGGCATTTCTTATAGCGGGGATGCCGGGAGCCGGTAAATCTACTATCACCAGAAAACTTTTGGAAAAGGGCTTTCTTTTAATGGCAGATGATGTTGCCGCAATCAAAAAAGAAGAAGATGCTTTAGTTTATCCGGCTTTTCCATATCAGAAGTTATGCAGAAATGAGGTTGAGAAAAGACACCTTGATATGCGTGAGCTTGTTCATGTGGCAGATGATGAGGATAAGTTTTTTGTACCTGTAAGAGAAGCTTTTGAAAGCACGCCGCAAAGATTAAAGGGTATGTTTATTCTGATGATAACTGATGGCACAGATGTTGAAATTCAAAAGCTTTCAGGGCTTTCCCAGTTCATGACTATCAGGCAAAATCTCTTTTTACACAGACTAAAAGGTGAGTGGGAAAGCAAAAAAGAACTGATGGAACTATGTATGGAAGTTGCAAAAGATTGTCCTGTGTACGTAATAGCAAGGCCGGATGGTATAGATACAACAGATGATATCACGCATAAAATAATCGAGATAGCAGAGAGGTTTTAGATAATGTCAGCTATATGGGGACATATTGATTTTAATAGTAATACTTGCACGATGGAGACAATGGTCTCTGAGTATAAGAGGAAATGCAAGCTTGACAGAATCAGAGAAATCCATTATGAAAATACACTTTTTGGCTCGGGGCTTCAGATTATAAATGATGAAGACGAATATGAAGAGATGCCATATGTACTTGATGACGGAGGTGCTGTTATAACTGCAGATAGTATTCTGGATAACAGAAAAGAGCTGCTAAACGAGCTTGATTGTGACGAAGACATGATTCCTGATGGGAGGCTTATCTGCCTTGCCTATAAAAAATGGCATTATGATCTTGTAAAGCATCTTGAGGGAATCTTTGCTATTGCTATTTATAATACGATAGATAAAGAGCTTTTTTTAGCTGTTGACCACAGCGCCAGCAGATGCCTTTATTACTACAAGGCAGCAGGATCCTGTACATTTTCGACGCTTATTTCTCCTATAATACAAACCAATAAAGAAATTAAAAGAAATGAGGAATATTTAAAGGAGTTTCTGGCACTGCCGGGGCTTGTTAATACTGTTTCTGCAACTGAAACTCCATGGGAGAATGTATATCACTTTGAACCCGGAACATATGTGGTAATAGATACAAAAGCTTCTTTTGAAGGAGGCATTAAGTACGTTAGATACTATTCGCCGTCAAGGGTATATGAAACAAAAGATATTTCAAAGCTAAAGGATTTATTTATACAGACATATTCTGATGTGGTTGCAGGCTGTATCAGAACAAATGGTAAGGTTGGGATAACACTGAGCAGCGGCTTTGATTCTTCATCAGTGGCATCCATGGCAGCGCCTCTTTTAAAGGACCAGGGAAAAGAGTTGAATTCGTATACCTACGTTCCGTACTACAAAGAAGAAGCAAAAAAGCGTTATCCCAAGATTGCGGTTACAGACGAAACTGATTTGGTTGAAAAAATAGCAAAAATGTATCCCAATATAAAAACACATTATGAGGATAACGATGGGAAGTTATTTTTGGACTACATAGATGAAATTGTTGATGTTCTTGAACTCCCCATAAAAGCTTTTGTTAATATGCCACTTCTTATGAGCATTTACAAAAGAGGAAAAAAAGATGGTAACAAGATATTTCTAAATGGGCAATATGGGAATTTTACAGTGTCCTTTGGCGATATTGGAACTGCACTTAATCAGCTTTTTATTGATCACAGATATTTTACCTTTTTTAAATATTTCAACAATTATTGTAAGAACGCTGGAAAGAGCAGAAAGAAAAACATCTTTCCTCTTTTAAGACAAGAGATCAAGGGAAAACAAAAAGTAGATGTAAATATAGAATATATAAAGAAAGAGGCTAATGTTTTTGTAAATAAAGATATAATAGATGGATTTGACTTTTACAGTAAAGGAGAAATTGCGAGGCTATTTGAAAGTGCTTTTTCGCAAATGACAAGGAACTCATATCCAATAGAATTGTATAACAAGTCAATGCTTTCATATATTGGTGAAGCAGAGACAAAACTTGGTCTTTATGCTGGAATTGTGATAAGAGATCCTACAAGAAACAGAAAGGTATTGGATTACTGTTATTCGTTTCCGTTTGAATTCTTTAGCTACAATGGAGAGCCGAGATATCTTATCAGAGGCTTTTTAGGAGACAGGATTCCAAAAGCCATACTTTATCCCTACGTGAAGCGAGGAATTCAGGGAGCTGATTGGCTGGACAGATTAGAGGCATCAAAAGAGGAAGTGTTTGCAGAACTTGATAAAATGCTAAGGCAGGGTATGGAAGATAAGTATTTTGATATTGAAAAAATTCATAAATTTCTTATAGAGAGAAGGCCATTTGATGTCGATAATTCAGATGAATATCAGCAGCTTTTTATAACGTTTGTTTTCGTAAAAAACCTGATAAATATCCGATAAAACGTAAAGACTTACAGTTGTGATAGATTTGTTTACATGTCGTAATTTTTCTTGTACTATTTTAAAAAATCAACACAAGGGAGAGTAAAAATAGTATGAAGAATTGGGAAAAACCAGAGATCAATTGTGTAAATATATCAGATACGGAATCCAATTTGTTTGGTGCGGGCGGAGACGGAGTCGTATATGGTATTGTGGAACTTGGTGAAAATATTGTGATTACTGCAGAAGGTGGAACAAATTCACCATGTAATACAGGATCCAGAGTTAAAATATGGGTTAAACGCGATTGTGAAAGTGCAAGTTAAATCTGATTTATTAGTTACATCTATAAAAAGGATTGTAATGACAGAAACCGCGCGTGTATACTATAGATGACTGAATATTATTTGGCATAATGGCGGTGAAGAAATGGTTAATACACTGGTTTCAATCATCATGACTGTCTATAATCGTGAAAAATATGTGAGACGAGGCTTGGACAGTATTGTTGCGCAAAAGAATGTAAACATTGAACTAATCATTGTTGATGATGGAAGTACTGATGGATCACCGGCAATACTCGATGATTATGCCCGAAGGTATGACTTTATCAGGGTGATACATAAGAGTAATGGTGGACTATGCTCTGCCAGAAATGTTGGTTTAGACAACGCCATAGGAGATTATATTTTTTTCATAGATGATGACGATTTCTTGTCTGAAAATGCCATTCATGATCTGCTTAAGATTAGTCTTAATAATGATGCAGATTTAGTCATTGGAAATTATGCACGTTTTAATGATGGTTGTGAATATGATGGTGTCTTTGAAATTCCTCCAAAGTATTGCAATAAGCTTCTTACAAAGAGAGAGGCGTGTGAATTATTTCTTTTCTCTGAGAACAGTCATGTTCTTGTTGCTTCATGGGGAAAACTTTACAAAAAAAAGGTGTGGGAAGGTGTTAGATTTCCTGAAAACATACCCCAAAGTGAAGATCAGTTCATATTTCCTAGAGTAATAGAAAATTGCAATTCGATATACTTTACTGATGAGATTGTTTACAATCAACTGCTATCAGAGGCGAGTATGACGAGAAGAAGATTTGATAGAAAACGGCTCTTTCATACAGAAGGCATGGCAGTTATTATAAGATATCTGATAGAAATGGGGTTTTATGATATTGCATTATATAAGTTTGGGTTAGGCACCAGGAGCATCATGTGTTATCAAGATATTTTTCATGATGATGAGAGTATACAGGAGACAAGTCGGCTAATCAGTATATATAAAGCTATAGCAGGTGAATTAGTAAAACATGTTGATCTAAAAAATAAACTGCGAATGATACTATTTATATCTAATTATGGATTATATAAAAAGCTGCAAAGAATGCATGCAAAAAATACATGATGGAGATGTAATAGCGTAATCATTAAACAATCTATAACTTGTAGTAATGAAGCCCCTGCCAACCAGGCAGGGGTTGAATATATTATGTATATGCCAGATATAGAATATCAATTTTTTTCGAAAGAGCATTTGTCTGGAAGAATAGTTTCGAATGCATCAATTATTTTCTTTTGATAGGATTCGAATGTATTTTCGTCATCACTGGCAGGAGCGTCATTGATTACTAAAATAGGCTTCTGCTGACTTTTTATCCTGCTGCATACCAAATCTGTTTGTGCATCGCTAGATAATTCACAGTAATCACCTAATTTATTTATGTTTATTGGTGCAAAGCTACCTGTCATGAATCGCCAATAGCGAAAAAGCCATTGTGTAATATCAAAAGGGGTTCTGAATTTGTTCATGCAGGATCTGTCAAGATTATCATATTCTAATTCCCATACTTTGATGAATGTGCTTTTATTATATGGAATAGTTAAATGCTGATCTTTAAATCCTACAACTCTTTTGAAGAAAAACTTATTCATATTGGTGAGCATGTTTTTTAAACCATATTCAGGATTTACCCATTTAGTGAAAAGAGATAGCTTTTTTTTCTTGTCTCCGAAATGTTTATTAATTATACCAACATTGTTGAAGATAGCATGTCTAAATACATTTGTAATATCATAGTTAAACATGATTTCAGATAAAAGCATATCGCATGGGAGATTGTTTTTAAAAAACATTTCCTCGTTTGCAGGAGAAATAACAAATACATCATCATTAAACAATATGAAATTATCAGAGAGGTCTTTAATGCGATGTATGTTCATCTCAATGACATTTGAATTGTATGTAGGTAAGTATTTTGCTGGGATGTAATCTTTATGATTAACAATAACTATTTTCTCATGATCTGTGTTAAGCCAATCTGGGACGTGACCCCAGGTAATAAAATAGATTTTATTTATCCATGGCATGTACTTTTCAACGCCTCTGAACCAATAGCGCATCAGGCCCCAATCCCTAAACCTGTAACTTGATTTTGAACCATCATCAAAAGTGTCTTTTTTAACATCATATTTTCTCTTTTCTGCAAGCCATTCAGGGTCGCTGCCATCGACCCAGGGTATTACTATATCTATTTTTGAATTAGACATTTTGGGATAATTCCTTTCGACTAGTATTTGTAGTAGAAAAATCAGCGGATAATCAGTATATTGCAACTGGTCTTAGTGCTGGATAACAAATATTATTATACAAATAAAAATACAGGCAGTAAATAATAAAAGCGCCTTTTCGTTATGTTTATTCTTTTTTAACTATAGCAATCTTTTACTGTGTGCTACAATGATAAAAAGTGTATGAAAAAACACACTAGGAGATCCTATGATCAGTGCCCAGAACATTGGCAGCATAACCTTTAATCTTGCTGCGCTAGTCATAAGTATGACCTGTGTTCTATATACATTGATGATGAGGACAAGGATAAAGTTCAGTAACAGGCTTTTCATGTCCCTCATATTGATTGTTATTATAGATTCTCTTACAGGCATACTTTGCGAAGTTGTTGTTTATTCAGGGCTTTCTTATGGAGCAAAGCTCTTTTGTTTTTATGCCTTTCAGTATCTATACTTCTTTACGCATTTTGCCATTGCCCCAATCCTTGCTTTATACATCATTATTTCCTGCGGAGTCTCTTTTAGATTTTCCAAAAGAGCGCGTTTTTTACTTGCATTTCCTTTTATTCTCATGGAACTTATGGTGGCAGTAAATCCATTCACAAACATTGTTTATAGTGTAGATGAAAACATAGTTTTTCACAGAGGTGTTGGAGTATATATTGCCTATTTTGTCAGTGCGTTCTATGTCATGTTTTCTATAGTTGCAATGGTTTTGTACTGGAATGTCTTTAACAGGATGAAAAGATTTGCCATTGCATACTTCTTTATTCTTGTTATAGCAGGAACACTTATTCAGATGGTCGTTTTCAGTGTCAGATGTGAGCTTATGTGTGAGGCAATAGGGCTTCTGGGTCTTATGATCATGTTTGAAAATGATGAGGACAGGATTGATATTTCCACCTGGGGCTATAACCGAAACGCATTCTTGCATGATGCTGGCATATATTTTAAATATAACAGGCACTTTTATACTATCTGTATTCGCATTCAAAATGGCGATGTTTACAGGAAAATAGCAGGCTATGAAGAATACGAAAAGGTTCTTTTCATGGTCGTGAAATTCTTAAGCAGTATCAGTCCCAAATATGAAGTTTACAGGGTGAGCAATGACTGTTTCTTTTTAATCTGCCCTGATATCGATGAAACAGAGGCGGGGAGAGTATCAAAGCAGGTCTTTGACAGGTTTCAGAGGGAGTGGCTAAGGAAAAACAGCAGTTTCCTGTTAAAAGCGTGTATTATACGCGCATATTCGCCAAAACAGTTTGGGAACATCGGATATCTTCTTCTTTTGTCTGATTCTGCATTTGAAAAAGAGCCTGACAGGATTTATTCACAAAATGACCTTGATTTTATTTTGAGAAGGGCCAAGGTTGAGATTGCGGTAAAAAGAGGTATTGAAGAAGGCAAGTTTAAAGTCTCTTATACGCCTATCTACTCCAAGGATGGCCTTATTATCTACGGTGCGAGGGCTGAGCTTGAGTTTACTGATGATGAGCTTGGGTATATAGATAAGTCGGAGTTTTTGCCTATAGCCGAGGAAACAGGCCTTATTGAAAGGCTTGGCTGGCTCAACATTGAGGAAGTTTTTTACTTCCTTGGAGGTGGTATCACGGAGGAAATGGGACTTGAGTTTATCATAATAAACCTTTCTGCCGTGCAGGTTATCAGGACTGATTTTGTAGATAACGTAAAAGCGCTCATAGAAAAATATGGAGTAAATCCAGGGAGAGTTATCTTTAACCTTACGGAATCTGCAGTGACTTCTGATGAAAAAATAATGAGCAATGTAATAAAAGAGCTGGTGGATATAGGCATAAGGTTTGGTATTGAGAACTATGGAAGTGGCTTTTTTACCAATCAGAGTTCGGCGTCACCTCTTTTTGAAGGGGTTGTTATGGATGCTGCGCGTATGTATACGGCATTTATGAATGAACAGACCAGGATCATTTTGGAGAACCGTATCAAAATGGTTAAGGATATGGGTAAAGACATACTTATAAGCCATGTTGATGATGCGAATCTGATGGAATTTGCAAGCGAAATGAATGTTGATTACTTACAGGGCATGTATTTCTCTCAAGGCTCTTCAAGAAATGAATTTATAGCTATCCTGCGTGCAACAGAGCTTGCGAAGATGGAGGAAAGAAGAGCAAAGGCAGCAAGTGAAGCAAAAAGTAATTTCCTTGCCAATATGTCACATGAGATCAGAACACCTATTAATGCTGTGCTGGGCATGAATGAGGTTATCCTTCGTGAGTGTAAAGATGAAAAGATCATCGAATATGCTCAGAATATAGAAAGTGCAGGAAGGACGCTACTTTCCCTTATAAATGATATCCTTGATTTTTCCAAGATTGAATCAGGAAGTATGGAAATACATGAAGCAGAGTATGAGCTGTCTTCTGTACTTAATGATGTCTTTAATATGGTGAATTTAAAGGCACAACAAAAAGCCCTAAAACTGCAGTTTGATATTGATGAAACAATTCCTGACAAGCTCTTTGGTGATGAGATGAGAATCCGCCAGGTAATGGTGAATATCTTAAACAACGCTGTAAAATACACGCAAGAGGGCAAAATCACGCTTTCGCTCAATGGAATAGAACAAGAGAAGGGGATTCTTCTTGTTCTTAAGGTAAAAGACACCGGTATAGGCATAAAACCTGAGGAAATGGATTCTCTTTTTGATAAGTTCAAAAGATTGGATTTAGATAAGAACAAGACAGTTGAAGGAAGTGGACTGGGGCTTGCTATTACCCATTCCCTTATTGAACTTATGGATGGAACTATAGATGTTGAGAGTGAATATGGAGTCGGAACTACCTTTATAATCACGCTTCCACAGGGAATAAGGAGCAAATCTCAGATTGGAGATTTCAAGTCACGAATTGCCAAGACAATAAAAAATAGTAAGGAGTATCATGAGAAATTCGTGGCTCCTGACGCAAAGATACTTGTGGTAGATGATACTCCTATGAACCATGTTGTCATAAGAGAGCTTCTGAAAAATACTAAGATACAGATCGAATCCGCAAGGAGCGGTGCTGAGTGCCTTGAAAAACAGCGCTTTGAAAAGTATGACATTATTTTTATGGATTATAGAATGCCACAGATGGATGGCATTGAGACTTTAGAGGCTATGAAGGAAGATGATGACAGTAAAAATAAAGACACACCGGTCATCATTCTTACAGCAAACGCAATATCCGGAGCTAGAGAAAATTTCTTGCAGGCGGGCTTTGAGGACTATCTTTCAAAACCAATTGAAAGTGAAAAGCTTGAGAAACTCATCATGAAGTTTTTGCCTAAGGATAAGGTTACGGCCAGTGAGGATGAAAGTAAAGGCGATGATCATGAGGAAGATACTATTGGAAATGATAATCCTTTCACCGGAGTTTTCAAGGAGATTGACTACAAAGAGGGGCTTAAGAACTGCGGAAGTCTTGAAAGCTATCTGAATATCTTAAAGGTTTATTATGATTCAATAAACTTTACCAGAGACAATATTTATGGAGCCTATGAGTCGGGAAATATCAAGGATTATACAAGCTACGTTCATTCACTTAAGAGTACAAGCAGGACTATAGGGGCAACAAAGCTGTCAAATATGGCCAAAATGCTGGAGGATGCAGGTAACAACGAAGATATAAATACTATAGATGAGTTCACGCCAGAGCTTTTAAATCTGTATCATATTGTAGAGCATGAGCTTTCTGAAGTTAAGAAAATCGTTGACTCAAAAGAAGATAATGTCAGCGACAAACCACTTATTTCTGAGAGTCAGCTTATGGACGCATATAATACAATAGTGGAAGTATGTGAGGTGCTGGACTATGACACGTTAATATATGTTCTTGATACAGTTAATAAATATAGTGTTAGAGGCGTGGATAATGATATAATTAAGAAAATAGGTGAACTATCTTATAAACTTGATTGGGACGGGATAAAGCAAATCGTTACAGACAGGCTAAATAACAGGGAGAACAAGTGATGTTCAATAAAAAAATCCTGCTGGTCAGAAAAACAGAGACCTTCATGGTTAATGCAATTAAAAATAACCTTCTGCAGGCACATTTTCAGGTCAAAGATTCGGATTATTCAATCAAACAGCTAAGTGAAAATGCCCGGGCAGCAGATCTGATTATCCTCTATACAGACTCAGACGTAGAGGATCATCGTGATGCTTTTATTTATCTTAA
This sequence comes from Butyrivibrio sp., assembly GCF_015056685.1. GTDB lineage: Bacteria > Bacillota > Clostridia > Lachnospirales > Lachnospiraceae > Butyrivibrio. The sequence continues at coordinate 59,989 of NZ_SVFW01000010.1, forward strand.
AGATCTGTGCGCGGAAGATAATAAGGTGGTTCTGATCATTGGTGAAGATGAGGCCTTTAGATTTGCACATAGATTTATTCCCAAAGAGGACATTGCGTTTGAGGTATACAGGCCTCTTGATATGGCAGATCTGATGTCAAAGGTAAGTATTGCTACAGATGACGAGTTTGAGCAGCAACGAAGAAAATGCATACTTATCATAGATGATGATCTTACATTTCTTCAGATGACAAGAGAAGTATTAAAGGATACCTACAGGGTGGGAATGGCCAATTCCGGAACCCAGGCGATAGCATGGCTTGCCAATAACCACGCGGATCTTATCCTGCTTGACTATGATATGCCAATATTGGACGGACCAAAAGTAATGGAAATGTTAAAGAGTGAAAGCTTTTCCAGCTCTACACCTATAATGTTCCTTACAGGTAAAAATGACAGGAAATCTGTTACCAGTGTTATTTCACTAAAACCGGTTGATTACCTCTTGAAGTCCATAACTAAAGAGAAACTTTTAAAAACCCTTGAAGATTTCTTTGATTCCGGGAAGAAAAAATGATTGAGACGAATCTACTTGGAGCTGCAACCTTTAGGATTGCTGCGGCTATTATCAGTATTACCTGCATATTCTATACGACTGTTCTTAAAACCAAAAAAAGTATCAGAAGGAGACTCTTTCTGATACTTCTATATATAGTGTTTGCTGATTCTGTTTCAGGCCTTTTGTCTTCAATTGTCTTAGAATCTGAGCTTATTCCATATAATCCCAAATATATCATATGCTACTTTTTGGAGTCCTTTTATTATTGTACTCACTTTGGTACTGTAGTTGTCTTTCTGTATTACATGTCATACGTATGCGACGTCTTGTTCAGGTATGGCAAACTCAGAAAAAGAATTATTCTTTTGCCTTTATTATTTATAGAACTGGCATTGCTTACTAATCCACTGACTAGTTTTATGTTTTCGATAGATGAAAACATGATCATAAAAAAAGAAATTGGTATCTATATCGCATATTTCATAACTCTATTATATTTCATCAACTGCGTGATCATGCTGTTTAAATACTGGAAAACTGTGAACTATACCAAGATAGCGGCTATTGCTTATTTTTTGGCGCTCACATTTGCAGGAATATTGATCCAGCTGGCATTTCCATGGGTTATGTGTGAAATACTATGTGAATCCATAGGCCTCATGGGAATTATGATAATGATCGAAAAAGAAGATGAATTACTGGATTCTACGACAAAAGCCTACAATAGAATAGCTCTTTTACAGGACCTTGGAAATATCATAGGAATGAAAAGAAGTTTCAAGATAATATGCATAAGAATAGATAATGCGGAAAATTATAGAAGGATCATGGGGGTAGACAGCTTTGACAAGATACTTGCTGAAATAGTTGCAACAATACAAGGAATCAATAATTATCTGAACGTATATAGAAATGGTGATGCTAACTTTTTTATCATAATTCCTGATGCAGATGATAAAAAAGTAAATGATCTGGCAGAGCTTCTCAGCAGAAGATTTGAAGAAGGCTTCTTTACAGAAAAAGGTGAAACAAAGGTAAATGCGACAATTCTTCTTGCAGGATATCCTGAAGAATTTAAATTTGCTGATGACATAGTTCTTTTATCTGAGGCACCACTTGATGCTGATGAGTATGGAAAGATTATAAAAGGCAGGGATCTGGAATTTCTTTTAAGGACAATAGAAGTTGAAAAGGCTATTTCACAGGGAATATCTGAAAACAAATTCCGTGTATATTATCAGCCAATCTATGGCAAAAAATGCGGATGCATAAAGGCTGCGCAGGCACTATTAAAGCTTGAGGATGATGAGCTTGGAGAAGTGAATTTCAGAGAGTTCATGCCAATTGCAGAGAGAACTGGTTTTGCGGAAGAACTTGAAATAAGAATGATCGAATCCGTAATCAAATTCCTTGGGAATGACGTTAACAGAGGATATATGAGTATTGATTTTGTCATTATCCATATCATGGCAGCTAAGGTCCTTAATAAAAATCTGGTCACAACTGTCCAGGAACTTCTTGTTAAGTACAATGTTGATCCAAAGCTTATTGCCTTTGACATAAGTGATACTATGGCAGAAATGTCGGAAGATAATTTGAAGTATGTTGTAAATGAGTTTTATGATACCGGAATAAGGCTCTTCCTTGGTAATTATGGTAAAGATTCATCAAGGATAACTTTAGATGCCATGGAAAAATTTGATGGCGTTATCATGAGCGCATGGCGTTTTTTGGATCCCGATATGGTAAAACAGGGCGATATCATTATGAAAGCCAGAACAGATATGCTCACGCAGCTTGGCAAAAAAATTCTCATAGGTGGAGTAGATAATAAAATATATTTTGATAAGATACTGCAGGTCAGTGGTGATTATATGTCCGGCAAGTATTTGTCTGCACCACTTTCCAAAAATGAGATACAGGTCAGGTTCTGGGATTACGATAGGGTTGCACTGGGAGATGCAACAGAAATTTAAAGTGGAATTAAGCTTCAAATTATTGTATTTTATTATTATGACATGCAAAGAGGCTGAAAAATTAATTCCATTATTTTTAGACGATGACCTTGATAATAAGGACCTGGCTGAATTTATCGAGCACATAGACAACTGTCCTGAATGTAAGGAGGAGCTTACTATACAGTTTCTTGTGAAGACCGGTATGCAGAGGCTTGAGGACGGCAATACCTTTAACCTCAAACAGGAACTTCTTATCCTTATTAAAGACGCCAAAAAACGACTGAAATTTAGAAGAAATCTCTTTTTACTCAGCATACTTTTGGAACTGGCGGTCGTTGTTCTTGTGGTGACAGTATCGGTCCTTGCCTTTGCGTTATAACTATTATTTTATACAGGTTGGGGAAGAATTTTGAGTAAATTATCTTTAGATATTGTAGATCTTGTAAAAAATGCTTTTTATGCCATGCCTGCATTTACAGATGCAGACGGCGATTTCATAAATGGAGTATATGGTGCTGTATATAAGCTCTCAGGTATATTAAAGTCTGGCGATCATAGTGAAATTGAGATTGTCAAAAATGAGGCTGAAAAGGAAGGCCTTATTCCTGCCATTAAGGTTCAGATTGATCGCTTTGAAGGTATCATTTCTCCTAATGGCGAGGGTACTATTTCTGTAAATGATGAGCTTTTAGGCCGCCTTGAAGCAGAGCTTTCAAACTTATCACCTACAGGAACAGCGGTAAAGACTGCGTCATTTGAAGGTACAGTAAAAGTTACTTCAGATCTTAATGAGGTAGAGGCTTTATTTGGTACAAAAGCTGATTATGCCTCATTCTTTTTCTTATATGACAATTTATCTGCGGATGGAAGCAAGAAAAAAGATGTTCTTGGACTTTCAATTTGTTTTGACGGAAAAGAAATCTATTATATTCCGGTAGAGAATTTCATAACGGCTGATTATCTTGGTAAGAAGTTGAGCGTCCTTAGCAAAGACTGCAGTCTTGCGACTTTTGATATAAAGAGCAGCTTTTATTATTTTGAGCCTTTTGAAATAGCAGAAAGAACAAGCGGCTATGATGATAAAGAAATAAACGACAGTGACAAAAGATGCTTTGATGATCTTTTGGGTGCTTACCTGGTTAATCCACTTAAAAATGATTACCAGATTGAGGATGTAGCGAGGGAATACCTTGATCTCAGACTCCCTAAAAAGGCAGATATATTTGGGAAAGACAGCCTTCGGAATGCAGATGAAAAAGCATTAAGTGATTATGCATCCAAGGCATGCGAAGTTATATACAGGGCGACACCTCTTATCAGAAAGAAGCTTGAAAAGCTGCAGATGATAAAGCTTTTCTACAATATTGAGATGCCTCTTTCATACATTCTTTTCTCAATGGAAAAAGAGGGTATCATAGCAAAAAGAGATGAGCTTAAGGCATATGGAGATAAGCTTCAGGTCCGCATATTAGAGCTTGAGAAGGCAATATATGAAGCAGCCGGGTGCGAGTTTAACATCAATTCACCCAAGCAGCTTGGTGAGATTCTTTTTGAAAAGTTGGGACTCCCTGCAGAGAAAAAGACAAAGTCAGGTTATTCTACAGCTGCAGAGGTTCTTGAAAAGCTGGCTCCTGAGCACAAGATCGTAGCAGATATCCTTGAGTACAGAGGACTTGCAAAATTAAAGTCGACCTATGCAGACGGTCTTGCTGCCTTTATAGAGGCTGATGACAGAATACATACGAGCTTTAATCAGACAATCACTGCTACTGGAAGGATCAGCTCAACAGAGCCTAACCTTCAGAATATTCCTATGAGAACAGAGCTTGGAAGGCTGATCAGAAAGGTCTTTGTTCCAAAGGAAGGGTGCGTATTTGCTGACGCAGATTATTCACAGGTTGAGCTTAGAATTCTTGCTCACATGTCAGGGGATGGAGGACTTATCAAGGCTTTCCGTGATGGGGATGATATTCATACAATAACAGCATCCAAGGTTTTCCATGTTCCTTTTGATGAAGTAACACCGCTTCAGAGAAGGAGCGCCAAGGCGGTTAACTTTGGTATTGTCTATGGAATAAGTGCTTTTGGACTTTCTCAGGATCTTTCAATTTCTGCAAAAGAGGCCAAGGAGTATATGGATAAGTATTTTGAAACTTATCCGGGGGTAAAAGAGTATCAGGAGTCGGTTATTGCAAGCGCAAAGGCAAAAGGTTATTCGGAGACAATGTATGGAAGAAGACGTCCTATGCCGGAACTTAAGTCTGGTAACTTTAACATGAGACAGTTTGGCGAAAGAGTGGCCATGAATGCGCCTATTCAGGGAAGTGCAGCTGACATCATGAAGATTGCCATGATAAATGTCTTTTTCAAGATAAAAGAAATGGGACTTAAATCAAGGATGATCCTGCAGATCCACGATGAGCTGGTTATTGAAACCTATAATGATGAGGCTTTAGTTGTGACAGATCTTTTGACTAAAGAGATGGAAAGATCTGCTGATCTTCTTGTTCCGCTTAGCGCTGAATGTCACACAGGAAGTGACTGGTACGAAGCTAAGTAATCTACAGACATACAGGTATAAAGAGGATTTGTGTTGAAATGGCGCTTCAAAAGGGAAAAACAAACATCATAGGAATAACAGGCGGAGTAGGGGCCGGAAAGAGTACACTTCTTTCGTACATCAAGGACAATTACAACTGCCTTGTTATTTTGTCTGATGATGTTGCCAATGATATAAAGAAAAAGGGATATCCTGCCTATGAGGCTTTGGTAGAGGCTTTGGGCAGAGAAATCCTTTCTGATGATGGTGAAATTGATAAGGCTTTAATGGCAAAAGCTATATTCAATGATAAAAATAAGCTAAAAACCGTAAATAATATTTTGCATCCTGCAGTAAATCAATATATTATTAATATAGTAGATGATGAGCGTAAAAGAGGAGTTTATGATTTTGTTTTTGTAGAAGCGGCCCTTCTTATAGAGAATGGATATGACAAGATCGTAGACGAAATGTGGTATGTTTACGCTGATGAGGATACGCGCCGCAAAAGATTAAAGATTTCAAGAGGCTACTCTGACCAGAAAGTTACAGACATTTTTAAGAGTCAGTTAAGTGATGAGACTTTCAGGGAGTATTGCGAATTTGTAATTGATAATAGCGGCGAGGACAGCAAGGCATTTTCTGAGATAGACAATAGATTAAAACTTTGGAAGATTTAGTTTTTGTTCGAAAAATTGTGCGAGGGGGCTTGGTGGCATAATGGCTAGTTTAGAGCAAAAAGATCAGAAAGTTGTATTTGGACTTGATATTGGAACCAGAAGTGTTGTTGGTACTGTGGGTTACATGAATGAAGGAAAGTTCAATGTAATAGCACAGGCAGTTGAAAAACACCAGACAAGGGCCATGCTTGACGGACAGATTCACGATATTGGTAAGGTTGGAATGACAATCAAGATGGTCAAGGAGTCCCTTGAGCAGCAGACTGACATTCATCTTACAGATGTCTGTATTGCTGCGGCTGGTCGTGTTCTTAAAACAGTAAGAACAACCTATGATTATGAGTATCAGGATGCTCATGATATTACTGATGAGGATATCTATAATCTTGATTCCGCTGCTGTTGAAAAGGCATATGCGGAATTTCTTAGCAAAAATACTTCCGGCATTAAGTTTTACCTTGTGGGTTATTCGGTAATGCACTATTACCTTGATGGCTATCAGATAGCCAACCTTGAAGGTCATAATGCAGGAAAAGTAAGCGTTGAGCTTATTGCTACATTTCTTCCCGATGATTGTGTTGATGGACTATATAAGGCTTGTGAGAGGGCAGGGCTCAATGTTGCCAACCTTACACTCGAGCCTATAGCAGCTATGATGGTTGCTATACCCGAGAGATTTAGAATGCTGAATCTTGCTCTTATTGATGTTGGTGCGGGAACAAGCGATATCTGTGTAACTGATGATGGCTCTATCACAGCTTACGGCATGCTTCCTTTGGCAGGCGATGATATTACAGAGATCATTGCTCAGCACTGTCTTGTAGATTTCAATTCGGCTGATGAGATAAAGATTGCGTCCAGTCATTCTGACAAGGTTGAATATGTCGATATCATGGGACTTACAAAGACGATCACCACAAAGGAGATCACAAAGGTCATTAAGCCTAAGGTTGATGAAATGGCCAAAAAGGCTGTAGAGGAGATAAAGAAACTCAATGGAGACAGGCCTGTCAGCGCTGTGTTTGTAGTTGGCGGTGGCGGATGTGTTCCGGGCTATGTAAAGGCAATTGCCAAGGAAATGGATATTCCTGAAGAGAGAGTTGCTCTTCGTGGTGAAGAGGTTATGAAGGAAATCGTATTCCTTAACAATAATGGCATTGAAAAGGATTCTCTTTTGGTTACACCTCTGGGAATCTGTATCAGTTACTATGAAGAAGCCAATAACTTTATCTTTGTTTCATTTAACGGGGTACAGACCAAGATTTATGATAACGGTAAGCTTCAAATAGTTGATGCTGCCATGCAGGCTGCATTTCCTAATGAAGATCTTTTCCCAAAGAGAGGAGAAGAACTAAAATTTACTGTAAATGGAAAAGAGAGAACTTCCCGTGGAGAACCGGGCGAAGCTGCAGTAATTACTCTTAATGGAAAGCCTGCAGATATTCATACCAAGATCCATGCCAACGATATCATCGATGTAACTCCTTCAACTGCAGGCGCGCCAGGAAAGGCTGTCATCGAAGGAATACCTGAGTTTAAGACTAAGTTTAATGTAAATGTTGACGGTAAAAATGTTGAGGCATCAAGGTATGCTACTGTTAATGGTCAGCTTCAGACTCCGCTTTATTCCATTCAGCCCGGAGATGATGTAAAGGTTCTTGATTACAATACAGCTGCGCAGATTGCTGAACTTCTCGATATTGAATTAACAGAAGATACAGTTATCATGGTCAACAATGAGAGGGGCGACAAAGACACTCCTGTATATGAGAACTTCAAGGTGGAGTTCAAGTCCCAGGACGACATGATAATGGATTATTACAAGGACTATCCTACTGCTGAAGAGGTTGCTATCAGGCAGGAAAATGAAGAGGCTATCGAAAACGAAGAGGAAGCTGCCAAAATTGTCGAGGATTCTAATGGACAGCTTTCATTTGATGCCTTTCCGGATACCGAGGCTTATGAGAAAGAAGAGCCTGAACCTGTAAAGAATATCCTTGCTCATGATCTTCACGTTGTTGTAAACAATGACCCTGTAACCCTTCATGGCAAGGCAGACTACGTTTTTGTGGATGTTTTTGACGCTATTGATTTTGACTTGTCAAAACCACAGGGCAGATCCGTAGTCACAATTTTAAATGGCGGAACGCCTGATTATCTGCAGAGCATAAAGGAAGGGGATAAAATAGAAGTTTACTGGAAGTAGTTTCTATAAAATACATATAAAACTTTCTTGCTGGTTACCAAAAATCAGCAAGGAAGTTTTTTTGTGGTAATTTTTATAGAAATAAGCTAATATATTGAAAGATTAAGAAGTGAAATGGGGAATTTATGAGATTTACAAGTATTGCCAGTGGGAGTAGCGGAAACTGTACATATATTGGTTCTGATAACACTCACATTTTAATAGATGCAGGAGTTAGTAAAAAGAGAATTGAAGAGGGACTTAAATCCCTTGATCTTACACTTTCGGATATAAGTGCTATTTTTGTCACACATGAGCACACTGATCATATCGCAGCACTTCACACAATTTTAAAGAAATTTGATATACCTATCTATGCCACAGGTGGTACAATACAAGGAATTAAGGCAAGCGATAAAAAGGCCGAAATGGTAAATTCAAGATTTGTTCAGGTAATGGCAGATAAAGAAGTTCTGGTGGGAGATATGAAGATCAATCCCATGACTATTTCACATGATGCCAATGAACCATGTGGTTATACAGTATTTGTCGGAGATAAAAAGATTGGCGTAGCCACAGACCTTGGCTGCTATGATGATTATACAGTAAATCGTTTATCTGACTGTGACTCACTTTTACTTGAAGCCAATCACGATATAAGAATGCTTCAGACAGGACCTTACCCCTATCAGTTGAAAGCAAGAATACTTGGAGACAAGGGACATCTGTGCAATGAAAAAAGTGGTGAGCTTCTTAGCAAGCTCATCAATAATAAACTCCAGGGAGTATTCCTTGGACACCTTTCAAAAGAGAATAATCTTCCGGAACTTGCTTATGAAGCAGTTCGAGTAGAACTACAGATGAATGACAGTTTAAAATTTAATGACGGTTTTCCTATTATGGTTGCGGATAGAAGTGCTATTTCAACAGTTCTTGAGTTTTGATGATTTGAATGTTAACCGGTGCTGTAAAGCGTGATATAAACGCAGGCAGCGCCGTGTACAATAAGGAGGAGATCATGAAAAAAACAATCATTACAGTAGTTGGCAAGGATACAGTAGGTATTATAGCTAAAGTTTGTACTTACCTTGCAGAGTCAGGTATCAACATTCTGGATATTTCCCAGACAATTGTCAGTGGATTCTTTAACATGATGATGATAGTTGATATGTCAGCAACAAATAAGGAATTTAATCAGGTGGCTGATGACCTTGAGAGCCTTGGAAAAGAAATAGGTGTAGTTATCAAATGTCAGAAAGAAGAAATTTTTGACTCAATGCACAGAATTTAAGCAATTGCTTAGAATATTCTTATTTTTTGATGCATAACTTCCCTATGATGAAAGGTGACAAAATGATAAATGTAAATGAGGTCATTGAGACCAACGAAATGATAGAAAAAGAAAATCTTGATGTGAGGACCATTACTCTTGGTATCAGTCTTTTGGACTGCATTACATCAGATTTGGATAAACTCTGTGATAATATCTATAACAAAATCTATGAGACTGCCAAGGATCTTGTTAAAACCGGCGATCAGATTTCTCGTGAATATGGAATCCCTATTGTAAACAAAAGAATATCAATAACACCTATAGCACTGGTTGGCGGAGCAGCATGTAAGGAGCCTGGTGACTTTGTGAAAATTGCCAAGACTCTTGATAAGGTTGCAAAGACTGTAGGAGTTAACTTTATCGGTGGTTATTCTGCTCTTGTAAGTAAAGGAATGACAGAAGCAGACAGGCTTCTTATTGAGTCGATACCGGAGGCACTTGCTTCAACTGATGTTGTATGCTCATCTATAAATGTTGGTTCCACAAAGACAGGTATCAATATGGATGCTGTTCGTCTTATGGGAACAATAGTAAAAAAGACAGCTGAGGCTACAAAGGAAAAGGATTCACTTGGATGTGCCAAGCTTGTAGTTTTTTGTAATGCTCCTGATGACAATCCATTTATGGCAGGTGCATTCCACGGAGTTACTGAAGCTGACAAGATAATTAATGTTGGTGTTTCAGGACCTGGCGTTGTAAAGACAGCCCTTGAAAAAGTTAGGGGTGAGAACTTTGAAGTCCTCTGCGAGACTATCAAAAAGACTGCATTTAAAGTTACAAGAGTAGGCCAGCTTGTAGCTCAGGAAGCATCTAAGAGACTTGGAGTTCCATTTGGAATCATTGACCTGTCTCTTGCACCTACACCTGCTATTGGCGACAGTGTTGCCGATATCCTTCATGAAATCGGTGTTGAGCATGCAGGTGCACCTGGAACAACAGCAGCACTTGCTCTTTTAAATGACCAGGTTAAAAAAGGCGGAGTAATGGCATCTTCATACGTAGGTGGCCTCTCCGGAGCATTTATCCCTGTAAGTGAAGATCAGGGTATGATAAATGCTGTAGAAGCGGGAGCACTTACTCTTGAAAAGCTTGAAGCTATGACCTGTGTCTGCTCAGTAGGTCTTGATATGATCGCTGTTCCTGGAGATACAAAGGATACAACAATTGCCGGAATCATTGCAGATGAAATGGCAATAGGAATGATCAATCAGAAGACTACAGCTGTACGTCTTATTCCTGTAATTGGAAAAGGCGTTGGTGAGACAGTAGAATTCGGCGGACTTTTGGGCTATGCACCTATAATGCCTGTAAACCAGTTCTCTTGTGACAATTTTGTAAACAGAGGCGGCAGAATACCGGCACCGGTTCACAGCTTTAAGAATTAATTGTTTTTTATTGACCTGCGGCTTTGTGCCGCGGGTTTTGGGGGGATTACATAATGCTGTTTCTTAGGTCTTTTATAAATCTATTAATTGTTCCTGTTTTATTTCTTGTTTTATCTAATGATGTGGCTGAAAGAAAAAATATATTTGATCTAAAGCCTTCTTTTCCGCTACTTGTAAAGTACTGCGTAGCAGTCGCGCTTAATATTCCTATTACCAGGATTTTTATCTATTTTTCACGCTTTGTTAAAGGAATAGACATTGAGCCTGATTCAACCTATTACACGATATTTGCTATATTGGGCACTGTTCTTATGGCATTTGTGGTAAGAATTTATGCCAGCCTTTTTTCTGGCAACGATAAAACCAAGAATTAGTGAGGTTGTTATGTGATGGGGGAAAATGTAGCTGATGGCAGGCTATATAAATATCTTAAGCTGTTTAGCGACTGCATAGAGTATTTTGTGATTGTAGTTGCTTTTTTTGAATGCAATTCTATATACCTTCATAGGATAAATGATGGCAGTTTTCCTCCGGATTATTTTTTGGATAGATTAGTCTTGGCATTGCTGATCATTGATATCCTGGTTCATTTTTTATACGATAGGGAACTTGTTGGAAGAATAATAGATAGTCTGGCCATTATATTGCTCCTATATGGATATATGTTTTTGTTTTTTAAACTAAATGTGTTAAGGAACTTTAATATATCATTTGTGCAGCTCTACATATGGAACTTCCTTATCATTTTTCCACTCTTTATCATCTTGTTTAAAATTAAGATAGTTGAAGGGGAACCCTTTGATATTCTATATAAACATGCAAAGTTTGTATGTGTTTTTTCTGTACTTTCACTTATCATGTACATCTCAACTGTAGTAAGTAACGGAATGACTGCTTCAGATATGATATATACGGTCTGGTCCGGGATAGGGAGAGTTGGCGCATGCAATAATTTTATGAATACGTTGGTACTTAGCAGGTCAGGCTCTTCTATAGTTGCCGGAGTATCTCTTTTAAGAAATACCGGTGTTTTTACCGAGCCTTTGATGTATGTTGTGCAGTTGGTGGTGGCTCTTTTTACTGAGATTTTCCTTGAACAGGAGAAAAGGGGACTTGGCCTGTTTAGAGGAGTTCTCATTTCGATAGTTCTTTTTTCTACCCAGTCTACTTACGGACTTATGCTTCTTGCTGTGGCATGGGGGCTTTTTGTTATTAGATTTCTTATTAAGAAGCACAAAAAGGTGTTTATTATCCCAATTATCTTTGCAGTATTGTTTGCAATCGTATTTTTCTATAATGACAAACAGAGTAGGACTTATGAAGATGCTATAAGTACTTCTGCAGAGCAGCATGCTGAGGACTTTGCCTTTGGCCTAAAGGCTTTTTTGAATAAGCCTTTGCTTGGAGGCGGATTTGGAAATGAGGATTATATTAGAGAGTTTATGTCTGATTACAGACTTGAATATAACAGCGGATTCAGTAATTCTGTAATGGTAATTCTTGCCGAAGGTGGAATTATGCTGGGCGTTCTGTGCATGGCTCCATTTTTCCTAATGTTGCTAAAAGGCAAAAGAAAGGAAGAAAGACATATATCTTATTGGATAGTTGGCCCAATCTTACTCTATATAGGTGTTATCTGGCATTATCACATATTCATGATGATGATATTTGCATATGGTTATGCATTTTTGGAAGTGAAAAGAGGCGGAAAGCTTTCTTTGATGGAGACATATCCTTCCAAGGAGGTATATGGGAAAATAGATGCCAAGGCCCTTGTCACAATGGCTTTAGGGTGTGTTTGCGGCATATTGCTTGCGCTTTTTGGCAATCCTATCTGGAAGATCGGGTCCTATGTTCTTAGGACAAATAGCTGGAGTGTCAGCCTGTCCTCGACTAAAGCATTTTTGCTTATTTCTGTAATAACGATCAATGCGGTTGTGTTTGCAGATACATTTAAGAGAAAAGGGACAAATATCGTTTCTTTTGCCCTTGCTTTGGGAGATGTCATATTCCTTTTTAGTTATAAGTTTTGGTATTCGCTTTTGAATACTCATCTTGTATATGAGAATATATGGTCTGAGGAAAAAGAGAGTTTGGGACTCTTTTATATATGGGCCTTCATATGCGGTATTACATGTCTATTTTTTGGCATAATAAAAAGGCCAAAAGATTATAAGAAAAAGATTTATGCGGCTGGTTTATTTGTGGCTTTGGGCATATGTCTTTTTATGGGCTTTAAGATGCTCCCTGGAAAATATGAAAGTCTGGTGGAAAGTAAACTGGATGCAGTTAAAGTGTTGACTGATAATTGCGAGGGGGCAGTATATGCTAACGACTATCCATTTGCCTATCATAGCGCTAATAAAAAGATTCTGTATTCCGGTACAAGAAATTCTGGATTCAACGCATACTCTGATGCATCGATCATTTTTAGCAAGGGAACAAATCTCAAAGAGATGTTTGATGCAGGCTTTGAAGTTACTGCTTTGTCAGATGAACTGCTTGTATATTCTAATGATGAAGATACGATAAGAAATCTCTCATGTCTGGGGTATAAGTGGTATAAGTATTACCCGTATGAACAGCATACAGGTTCATCTGCAATGTTTATGTATCCTGGCAAATATGAGGCCAGGTATTATCTTCATGTTGATAGAGAAAAATATGAGGCAGAAGATGAAGGAAAAGTTCTCTGCAGTATAGGAGTTACTTCAGTCTATGGAGCCGGAACTATTGCTGAAAATGATGTGCATCTAAGTGACTTTAATGCTAAGGGGAATCTTATCCTGACTGTTCCATTTGATATAAGAGGCGTCACTCAGGGAGTTGAGCTCACCCTGACTCCATGTGAAGGCTGTGATGTCGAGACTATAGATATCACGTTAAAAGAAACACCGGTTTATATTTCTCAGATAACTAAGAATGGTTATGGCTATTCTCTTTCTGAAAAGTATTTCGAATTAGATGGTACACCCTTTGTGTTATCGCAGGGCTACTCTCAGATTGAAAGAGACTATAATCTTATAGGGCAGGTTAAGACAATAAGGTATTTAGATAGTAATGGCGATAGAATTACTATTAATAGTGGTATATCAGCTATAAGCTATACTTACAATAAGCAGGGAGGAGTGCTCACGGAAACTTATTATGATGAGTCTGATAATGTGGTCGAAAGCACTAGCGGATATGCTATTGTGAAATATGAATATGACAGCAGAGGAAACAGGGCGGTCACAAGATTTTATGACAGAAATGAAAAGCCTGTTATGACAAGTGCCGGATATGCTGTTTTAAAGAAGATATATGATGAAGAATGGCACCTTATAAAAGAGGAGCATTTGGATACAGAAGACAATCTGATAGAGGTTGTTATTATTGAATAACCAGTGCTTTTAAACTTCGCAATTGACATTGACCGATATTTTGCGATATATTATAATAACTTTTGTATAACTATGCCCAAATAAGGGGGATATGATAATGGTCTGCAGCATGACAGGTTTTGGCAGAAGTGAGATTACAGAAGGAAATCGCAAGTACATTGTAGAGCTTAAGTCGGTAAATAACCGCTATCTTGATATTAATATCAAGATGCCAAAAAAGTTTAATGCATTTGAGGCTGCAATCCGCAGCGAACTTAAGAACTATATGAAACGTGGTAAGGTTGACGTTTTCATTAGTTATGAGGATTTTTCAGAGTCAGAGACAAAGGTAAAATACAACAAGGCTATAGCACAGGAGTATTATTCCTACCTGAATGAAATGGCAGGTGATTTTGGTCTTGATAATGATGTAAGGATCTCTGTTCTTTCCAGATTCCCGGAAGTTTTTACAATGGAAGAGGAAGAGCTTAATGAAGAGGAAGTATTAAGCGGCCTTATGAAAGCTCTTGCCGGTGCCGGCAAGCAGTTTATGGAGTCAAGAGCTCGAGAAGGCGAGTTCTTATGTAAGGATCTCACAGAGAAACTTGATGGAATGATGGAGAATGTGGAGTATATTGCTGAGCGTTCACCAGAGATCATCAAGGAGTACAAGGACAAGCTTCGTGAGAAGATCCAGGATCTTCTTGAGGATAAGCAGGTTGATGAAAACAGACTTGCGATGGAAGTTACTATTTACGCTGATAAGATTTGCGTAGATGAAGAGATCACAAGACTTCGCAGCCATATCGGAGCTACAAAAGATACCCTTTTAAAAGGGGATGATAAGGATGGCATTGGCAGAAAGCTTGATTTCCTTGCACAGGAGATGAACAGAGAAGCCAATACAATTCTTTCAAAGTCTACAGATCTTAAGATCTCAGACAGAGGAATTGCTCTTAAGACTGATATTGAAAAAGTAAGGGAGCAGATACAAAACATTGAATAAACTCATTCACATTGGATTTGGCAACATTGTTAATGCAGACAAAATAATAAGCATTGTTAGTCCTGATGCTGCGCCGGTTAAGCGCATGGTTCAGAAGGCCCGTGAAGAAGGGAAAAGCGTTGACGCTACCCAGGGGCGCAAGACCAAGGCAGTACTTGTTATGGAAAATGGTATGCTTGTATTATCAGCTCTTTTGCCGGAAACCATATGTAACAGAGCTATATCGGAGAGTGAGAATAGTCAGGATGAAACGTAAGGGAATTATTATTGTTGTTTCAGGGTTCTCAGGAGCAGGAAAGGGAACCATCATGAAAGAGCTGACAAAAAGGTATGATCAGTATGCTCTTTCTATCTCAGCCACAACCAGAAACCCGAGAGAGGGTGAGGAAAACGGCAGAGAGTATTTCTTTATTACTACTGAAGAGTTTGAAAAGCTTATTGCTGAAGACGGCCTTATTGAGCACGCCAAATATGTAAATAACTATTATGGCACTCCAAGGAAATACGTTGAAGAAAAGCTTTCTCAGGGAATTGATGTTATCCTTGAAATTGAGATTCAGGGCGCCCTTCAGATAAAAGAGCAGTACAAAGATGCAGTATTACTTTTTGTAATGCCACCTTCAGCGCAGGTCCTTGAAAAGAGACTTCGTGGCAGAGGAACAGAAACTGATGAAGTTATTGCCAAGCGTTTAGCAAGGGCAAAAGAAGAAGCTGTTGGAATTGAAAAATATGACTACATCGTAGTTAATGATGACCTTGATGAATGTGTTGAAAAGGTTCATGAGATCATCAGTTCAGCTCATAACACTCCTGACAGAAATGCCGATTTTATCAATGAGATGAGAGAACAGCTGGGAAAGTTTTAAATAGTTAAGATCAGAGCTGTAAAAAGCTTTGTTAAATAAACAAATATTATGTGTTGCGTACCACGCAGAAAGGAACATTATGATACATCCTTCATATGTAGATTTAATGAATGTAGTAAACAAAGGGGTTGAGGAAGGCGAAGAGCCAGTTATCAGCTCAAGATATTCAATCGTTATGGCAACATCAAAAAGAGCAAGACAGCTCATTGCCGGTGATGAGCCAATGGTTAAAGTAAAGGACAAGCAGAAGCCTCTTTCAATCGCTGTTGAGGAGATGAACCAGGATACTCTCAGAATCCTTACAGATGAGGAGAAGGCTAAGCTTGAGGAATCAGCTGAAGAAGCAGAAGAGACAGAAAGCACAGAAGAGTAATTTAAAAAAGATATGAAGATATTATTTGTGTCACTTGGTTGTGACAAAAACAGAGTTGATACCGAGGTAATGCTCGGTATGCTCGAAAGTCATGGTTATGACTTTACAGATGACACCGATGAAGCCGAAGCAGCAGTTGTTAACACCTGCTGCTTTATTGGTGATGCGAAAGAGGAAAGTATCAATACTATCCTTGAAATGGCGGAATACAGGAAAAGCGGAAAGTATAAAGCTTTGATTGTTACCGGATGCCTTGGACAGAGGTACCAGGAGGAAATTCAGAAAGAAATTCCTGAAGTAGATGAGATCCTTGGTATTTCATCGATTGATAAGATTGTTCAGGCTCTTGATGAAACCTTAAAGAGAAACGAACTTTTCTCTCACAAGAATTATTTTGATAATGTTAACAAGCTTCAGAGAGGTGGTTACAAGAGAGTGATGACCACCGGAGGAGTTTACAATTACCTTAAAATTGCAGAGGGCTGTGATAAGCGCTGCACCTACTGTATTATTCCATCGATTAGAGGATCTTACAGAAGTATTCCGATGGAGGATATTCTTAAGGATGCCAGAAGTCTGGCAGAGGCAGGTGTCTCTGAGCTTTTGGTAGTTGCGCAGGAGACTACCCTGTATGGAACAGATATCTATGGGGAAAAGAAGCTTCCTGAGCTTTTACATAAGATTTGTGAGATAGATGGTATTAAATGGGTAAGAGTTCTTTATTGCTATCCTGAAGAAATAAATGAAGAACTGATCCAGACTATCAAAAATGAACCAAAGATCTGTCATTATCTAGACCTTCCAATTCAGTCCGGTTCTGATTCTATTCTTAAAAGAATGGGAAGAAGAACAAATAATGCAGAGATAAGAAAACTTGTAAAGCACCTGAGGGAAGAGATCCCTGACATTTGTCTTAGAACAACTCTTATCAGCGGATTCCCTGGAGAAACTGCAAAAGACCACAATGAGACTATGAAACTTGTTGAGGATCTTAGGTTTGACAGACTTGGGGTATTTACATATTCCCAGGAAGAGGATACACCTGCAGCTACTATGCCAGATCAGGTATCAGAGAGAGTTAAGACAACCCGCAGAAATAAGCTTATGAAGCTTCAGCAGAAGATAGCCTTCGAAGGCGCTGATTCCATGGTTGGAAAGACTGTTGATGTTATCATAGAAGGAAAGATCGTTGACGAAGAGGCCAGCAGTCTTGATGGATTTACATATGTAGGAAGGACATATAAAGATGCGCCGGATATTGACGGATACGTATTTGTTTCCGGCGTTCAAAAAGATCTTATGTCCGGAGCAATCTTAAAGGTTCTTATAACAGGTTCTAATGAATATGATTTAGTTGGGGAGGAAGCAGAAACATATGAATTTACCGAATAAGTTGACCGTTGCAAGAGTTATATTGATTCCATTTTTTGTATTCTTTTTATTGTTTGATCCATCTAATGATGCTTTTAAATGGACAGCACTAGCCATATTTATTATCGCGAGTCTTACAGATATGCTTGATGGTAAGATTGCCCGCAAATACAATCTGATCACAGATTTTGGTAAGTTCATGGATCCGCTTGCGGACAAACTTCTTGTTTGTAGTGCAATGATAGGACTTATTGAACTTGGCCGTATCCCTTCATGGATAGTTATCATAATTATTGCCAGAGAGTTTGTTATCAGCGGTTTCAGACTTATTGCAGCAGACAATGGAAGAGTAATAGCTGCAAGCTACTGGGGCAAATTTAAGACAACATTCCAGATGATAATGGTAATACTTATGATTGCCAATATTGATCATCCTGTAATGCATGTTCTTACAACCGTTATTATGTGGGTAGCATTGGCCCTTACGATCATTTCGCTCGTTGATTATCTTGTAAAAAACAAGGACGTTATGAGCGGAGAGGTCTAATTTATTTTAGTTAGTTTTTGTTTATATAGAAATAGGAGTTTTAATGAGTAAAGATTTAGAAAAAAATACTGTTAATGTCGAGGAGGAAAAGGTAAGATACGAGGATTCAGGTCTTGATGAAAAAATATTAAGAGCAGTTTCTGAAATGGGATTTGAGTATATGTCACCAATCCAGAAGGCTGCAATACCTGTAATGCTTGAGGGAAAAGATATAATTGGACAGGCACAGACAGGAACTGGTAAGACTGCCGCATTTGGTATTCCACTTTTGCAGCAGGTTGACCCTGCAAATAAGCATTTGCAGGCTGTTGTACTGTGTCCTACAAGAGAGCTTGCTATGCAGGCTGCTGATGATATAAGAGATTTTGCTAAGTATATGTTTGGCATAAAAGTCCTTGCTGTTTATGGCGGACAGGATATTTCAAGACAGATAAAGGCTTTATCTGCAGGAGTTCAGATCGTAGTTGGAACTCCGGGACGAGTAATGGATCACATGCGCAGACATACTATGAAGATGAAGGATGTAAAGGTTCTTGTCCTTGATGAAGCAGATGAGATGCTTGATATGGGATTCAGGGATGATATCGAGACTATCCTTCAGGGAATGCCTGAAGAGAGACAGACAGCTCTTTTCTCTGCTACAATGCCTGAAGCAATACTTCAGATCACAAAGAAGTATCAGAAAGAAGATGCTGAGTACATAAAAATGACTCCAAAGGAGATCACTGTAGCAGCTATAGAGCAGAGCTATTACAGAGTACCTCAGAAGTCAAAAGAAGAAGTCCTTGTAAGACTTATGGATTATTACAATCCTTCAAGATCACTTATTTTCTGTAACACAAAAAGAATGGTTGATCAGCTTGCTGAAAGCCTTAAGGGCAAGGGATACCAAGCTGATGGACTTCATGGTGATCTTTCACAGAACCAGCGTGACACCGTAATGAACTTATTTAGAAGTGGAAGGATCAATATCCTTATAGCAACTGACGTTGCTGCAAGAGGAATTGACGTAAGCGGTGTAGAAGCTGTATTTAACTTTGATATTCCAGAAGATATAGAGTATTACGTTCACAGAATCGGACGTACAGGTCGTGCCGGCAGAAGCGGACAGTCCTTTACTCTTGTCGGCGGAAGAGAGATGTACAAACTCAGAGAGATCGAGAAAGTTTGTCATACAAAGATTGAGGAAAGAAAAGTACCGTCAGCAAAAGAGATTACAAGAGTTAAGTCTCAGAAGGTATTTGCTGAAGTTATAGATATTATTGAAAACGGAGATATTTCATCTGCACTTGAATTTGTAAATCAGAAGGTTGAAGAAGGTGAGTATACTGCAGAACAGCTTGCAGCCGGATTTATGAAGCTCAAGATGGGTGCAGATATTGAAGACCTTGTATTTGATTTTGGACACAGACGTGGCGAAAGGGACAAGGACAGAGGAAAAGGCGGTTTTGGTCGTGGAAGACGTGATGGCCGTGATGGCAGAATGAACCGCGAAGGCCGTGATGGTCGTGACGGACGTAAGTTTAAGTCCGACAAAGACGACAAAAAGGGCAGAAAGTTCGATAAGAAAAAAGCAGCCTCTAAGGATGACTATCTTTTTGAAAAACCAAAAAGAAGAAACAAGTCAAAGGATGAAGGGGCTCGCAAATCATCTATAGACGAGGCTCTTGTAGAGAGCATCAAAAAGGATAGAAAAAAGACTTCTGATAAAGCTCAGGCTTCAAGAGCAGCAAGACCTGAGAGAAAGCACTCAGCCAGGGGAAATGCTGAGTTTGAAAATGTTGGACGTCTCAACATAAAAGGTGAGGAGTCAACAAAAGCATGGTATGTTGGAGAAGACAGCAATACTATGAATGTATCAAGGTCTGAAAAGAAGCATATCAAAGCTGAAAACAAGAAGAGAAGTATTGATTATTTACAGGATGTTAGTGACTTTGTCATGGAAAGCTTTGGTAAGCGCAGAAAGTAAAAGGGGGATGGGAAATGGTTACTAAGGTGAAGATAAACCGTGTTAGAGCGAAGATTTTTAATATGGTTAGCACTGGAGTAATTGATGAGCCCATAAACAAGTTTTACGATTTTTTGAGTATCGTAGCGCTTGTTCTCAATCTTTTTGCTGCATTTGCAATAACATTTGATTATATGGAGGAGCACTATAAAGGGCTCCTCCTTGCTATTGAAGCAGTTACAACTTTTTTCTTTGCAGTAGATTATTTGCTGCGTCTTATATCATCAGCTGAACTATACCCAAAACTATCAGAGCCTAAGGCGGCACTCAGATACATTTTTTCAATGGCAGGAATTATAGATCTTTTATCATTTCTACCGTATTATCTGCCTGTGTTTTTCCCTGCGGGTGGAACAGTGTTCAGGCTCTTTAGAGTTGCAAGGATTCTCAGACTTTTCAGGATAAATTCCTATTATGATCAGCTCAATGTTATTACCGAGATCATTGTTTCAAAGAGTCAGCAGCTTCTTGCATCTGTTTTTATCATCTTGATATTGATGATGGCATCAAGCCTTTGCATGTATAGTGTAGAACATGAAGCACAGCCGGATGTTTTTCAAAATGCATTTTCAGGTATCTGGTGGTCTGCATCAACACTTCTTACTGTAGGATATGGTGATATTTACCCGGTTACAATAATGGGTAAGATTCTTGGAATAATAATCAGTTTTCTTGGTGTTGGAATGGTTGCTATTCCTACAGGTATTATTTCTGCCGGCTTTGTCGAACAATACCAGAGACTAAAGACTGTGGGAGAATTTGCAGAAGAGGAAAATATACATTTTATAAGGGTCAGGCTATCTGAAAATGATAAATGGTCTGGTAAGAAGATCATGGAAATTGGAATTCCAAAGGATGCAATGATAGTTGCCGTTCAAAGAGGGAAGGAAACTCTGATCCCACGTGGCTCTACAGTATTGAAAACCGGTGACATTATTGTTATGTGCGCCGAGAAGAGCAAGGATATTCAGCCAATTGAGCTAAAAGAAATAACTATAAATGAAGGACATTCATGGAATGGTATGGCTATAAGAGACATAGATATTTCAAGACAGAGTTATATCTTTATGATTCGAAGACGTGGCAAGGCGATCATTCCAAAGGGTAGCCTTGTGATAAGAGCAGGGGATATAGTTCTTTTATATGAGAAGCACGTTAATAATGAGAATGTGTAAATAAATGACCAAAACTTAACAGTAACAGCGTGAAAACTGAGAGAATAATATGAACGAGACTGATATATTAAAAGGTATAGATCTTTTTGTCCTTGATATGGATGGGACTTTTTACTTGGGAAACAATATTATTGATGGATCTTTAGAGTTTTTGGAAGCGGTAAAAAAAGCCGGCAAAAGCTATATGTTTTTTACCAATAATTCATCTACAAATTCTGATAAATATATAGAGAAACTTGCAGGTATGAATTGCTTTATTAAAAAAGATCAGATCATGACATCGGGTGATGTTATGATAAGATTTTTGAAGAGTAATTATGACGGAAAGAGCGTATACCTGCTTGGGACAAAGCCCTTGGAAGATAGCTTTTTAGAGGTGGGGATCGAGCTTTTTAACCGCGACAATGAGGATGCTCTTGAGCCTGATAATCTTGATAAAAGGCCGGATATTGTGGTGGTTGGTTTTGATAAAACACTGGATTTCAGAAAGCTTTCCAATGCCTGTACTTATATCAGGGAGGGAGCGCTTTTTCTGGCTACTCATCTGGATATTAATTGTCCTATGCCAAACGGCTTTATTCCTGATTGCGGAGCTATTTGCAAGGCTATTGAACTTTCTACCGGTAAACAGCCAAGATTTGTTGGTAAGCCATTTAAAGAAACTGTAGATATGATAGTTGATGCAACAAGGGTTCCAAAAGAGAAGATAGCTTTTGTTGGAGACAGAATTTATACGGATGTAGCCACAGGAGTTAATAATGGAGCTAAAGGAATACTGGTCCTGACAGGAGAATGCCAGTTATCAGATGTTGAGAATTCTGATGTTAAGCCCGATGCAATTTTTGAGTCTATATATGAAATGGGGAAGCTGCTTCAATAGATAAATATTATATTTGGGAAATATATGTAATAGTTTTTGAGAGGAATACTTGTATGGGAAAGACAATTAGTAAGGGAATGTTTGGGCTGTTTTTTGAGGATATAAATTATGGCCTTGATGGGGGACTTCACGCAGAAATGCTTGAGAACCGCAGTTTTGAATTTTTGGAGGCACATGGACATAAGTGCAATTACTACCAGAAAGGCGCTTATCTCTATGGATGGAACGCATATCCATTTGCCCCAAAATCAGAGATAGAAGTATCAGATAAAGAGCCTCTTAACCAGGTTAATCCGCATTATCTTGTACTTAAAACAAACGAGGACAATGCCGGTTTTTCTAACAAAGCATATGATGGAATATTCCTTACTGCAGGAAAGTCTGCTAGTGTAAGCTTTTATGCGAAGGTAAAAGAAGAAAAGACAGTAACTGTAAATATCTTTTCACAGGGAGGAAAGAAACTTTGCCACTCTGAGGAAATTACTCTTTCCGGAGCTGATTGGAAAAAATATGAGACAAAGATAACAGCCAAAAAGGATATAGAGAGAGGTGTGTTCGTTGTTCTTTTAAAAGAAAAAGGAGATGCTTTCTTTGATCAGTTCAGAATGTATCCTGAAGATGCTGTTCTTGGACTTTTCAGAAAAGATCTGTGTGAGCTTTTAAAGGATCTTAAACCTGGATTTATGAGATTTCCTGGAGGATGTGTTGTAGAAGGAAATGAGCTTTCTAACAGATATCAGTGGAAGCTTACTGTCGGCCCATCTGAAGAGAGGAAAGCCAATTGGAATAGATGGGCAGTTCATGGAAATGATGATGATAAGGGAAACAAAGATCTCGGTGATTTCCCATATTATAACCAGACTCTTGGAATTGGTTTTTACGAGTATTTCCTTTTATGCGAATACCTTGGCTGTGAGCCACTTCCTGTAATGAATGTTGGACTTGCATGCCAGTATCAGTCTGATCAGCTTATTGACAGCTCTGCTCCTGAATTTATGGAATATGTTAATGATGTGCTTGATCTTATTGAGTTTGCCAATGGCGATACTTCTACCAAGTGGGGATCACTTCGCGCTAAGATGGGGCATCCCGAAAGCTTTGGACTTAAGTTTATCGGAATAGGAAATGAGCAGTGGGAGACCAAGAAAATCGATTTCTTCCACAGATATGACGTATTTGAGAAGGCTATTCATGATAAATATCCTGATATAAAGTGTTGTGGAAGTGCCGGACCTGACGTGACATCAGACCATTACAGGGAGGCTTGGGATAATTTCTCTCCAAAAATGAAGGCTAAGTCTGACTACAGTTATGCCGTTGATGAGCATTACTACGTATCTGATGAGTGGCTCTATGACAATGTCCACATGTATGATTATTATGACAGACACAGAAAAGTGTTTGCCGGCGAGTATGCATGCCACATAAATCCCGACAGGGCTCCTGAAAAGAGAAACAGTTTTGGAGCAGCTCTTGCTGAAGCAGCATTCATGACTGGTCTTGAGAAGAACGCAGATGTAGTACTTATGGCTTCATACGCACCTTTATTTGCCCGACTTGGATATACCCAGTGGCAGCCTGACCTCATTTGGTTTGACGGGAATACTTCTTATGGAACCCCAAGCTACTATGTTCAGAAGATATATTCAAACTTCACAGGAACAGAGCTTATAGATGTAGACTTTGATGACCTCGAGAAGGATAGAGTATATGTGACTGCATCAAAAGATGACGAGCATGTATATGTAAAGATAATCAACGCCGGAGCAAAAGATGTTGATATTGATCTTTCAAAGATATTGGTTTATGGAAAGCCTTTAGTTAATGGAATAATTCCAGAATTGCAACTATATACCATGAAAGGCAATGCTGATGACTGCAACAGCATCGAGCAGCCACAGAAAGTTGCACTGGTTTCAAACAAAGTTTCTATAGACAGTATTTATGAGTCTGTGTCCAATTCTATTGCAGTTATTGTATTATGAAGCAAAGATGTTATCGCAATGAACAGCAAATTTAATTGATAAAAGCCCTGATGAGCGAAAGATAAATCGCTCATCAGGGCTTTTATTTACTTAAATTTGCGTCCTCACCACAAAACCTTCCGCGTAGCCATTCCCTAATTACTTTCCGAGGATTTCGTGAACAGCTGCTTTGATGCTTTCGTCTTTTGCATTTGCATCAAAGTACTCAAGGAAATGTTCTCCTGAAAGAGCACCCTTTACAAGTTCCTGATCGAGATTTTTAAGGATTGAAGGAACATCCTGAACATAAGTTACTTTCTTAACTTCATCAAGGATCTTCTTGTTTCTCTGCTCTGGAACAGCTCTTTCTCTAGGATATCCCTGACCGCTTTCTTCGCAGAAAAGCTTCTCAAAGATGTATTCAAGATTAAGCTCAGCGCCCCAACCTGACTTAAGTGCAAAGTTAATTGAGATGGCATTTCCATCATTGATCTGTGCGAATGTGTATGCATCAAGTGGATCAGTTACATGTCCGCAGATAACTCCAGGGAAGCTGTTGCATGCAAGCATAGCGCCTTCACCTGTTCCACATCCTGTTACTACATAGTCAACAGCACCTGAGTTAAGAAGTACACATGCAAGGATACCATTCTGAACATATGTCAGCTGTGCCTTGTCTTCAGCTGAATACATTCCGTAGTTGAATACTTCAAAACCATGCTTGTCAGCAACTTTTTTTAATGAATTGTAGATCATTTCATTCTTTGCAGCCTGGCTGTTTTCATTGATAAGTGCAATTTTCATTTTTTAATTCCTTTCTTTATTTCAATAGTTTTACTATTTGTTTATTGCCCGATACTTCTATTTTAAATGCATTAAATAATTGCGTCTATGAATTTCAAATCTTTGTATTATTTTTGCAATATTTTAGTCAAAGTATTTTGTTATAAATGCTGTCTTTAGATATATTATTTTTCATGTTATACTATTGTTTGTTTTTAGTTTATAAATTTTTAATATTTGAAAGAGAAGGAACTAAATTGAGTTACAAGAGAAGTAAAGCCGGTAATCTGTCCGGATATAAATATAAAAAACGTCGCAGAAAAAGATTAGACATGAAGAAAATCGCTATTGTAGCGGCTTCTACAGCTCTTTTGCTGGTAGGAGGATATTTCATTTACTTGCATCTCCCATTTGTAAAGGTAAATAAGGCAATAGCAGCAGGGGATAAATATACAGAAAATGCAGATTACGAAGCTGCAATTGAATCCTACACTAAGGCTATTGATATCGATTCAAAATCTGTTAAGGCATATGCCAATCTTGCAGGCGCTTATCTTAGCATAGATGATTCACAAAGTGCCAAGGATACTCTTTATTCAGGCTGGGAAAACACTAATAACGAAGCTCTTTTGGATAATTATCATATAATTATTCTTAATGAATCTGTTACAGCCATGAATGAGGAAAAAGCAGATCTTGATACAGTAAAGGCTATTTTATCAGTGCTTGTTGATGACAATAATAGTGAAGAAGCACTTAAAATTCTCGACGCAGCATCAGAAAGGTGCTTTGAATCAAGCTATGGAGAAGATGCGGATTCCCTTTTCAGATCTGATAATTCAAACTATTCTGAGTACGAAGAGATGATAAGGTCTATGCTTTCTGTATATCAGAATGCGCCAAGTGATGAACTTAAGAAGGTTATTTTATCTTTTGTGACTCCTAACATCAGCTCTTTTTCACTGAATTTGGAAGATGCTCTGAAATATAAAACTCTTATTTCTGATGTCACTTCTGTGCTCGGGTCATCAGATGAGATCGATAGTTTTACAGAGTGCCTGGATAATTCTCAGGAAGTTCTTTCTGTATTTTCTGGTATCTTCGAACAGCTTGATGTTGGAAACGTAGATGAACTGCGTAATTTTGTTGTTTCTGATGAGTACATTTCACTAAGGGATGTATTCCTTAACAAGCAGGAGACTCCACTTGAAAATACAACATATGTTCCTATTAGCAGAGAGGGCATAGTGCTTAATTGTAATGAAGATAAATGGAGCTATCACTTCTTTGACTTTGATGAGAATCCATCAACTTCCGGAGTTATAACTCTTTGGGCTAACTTTTTTGAAGATGACGGAGTGCAGAGGGCTTCAATCTCTTACGAGCCTGCAGCTATAGACAATAATCTGTATCCACATACTCAGTATTCTGTCACCTATTTGTACAGCTACATTACTTCTGGCAATTCAACCAAGGTTGCAAAGATGAACTACAGATTAGATACTACTATTACCTATGAAGACGGCACTATCGATGAAACTATTGTAGGTGACTGGGGCGGTGCCAATGAGTGGGTTATGGATATAGACACTATCGAATCCAGGATAAAAGCATGAGCAGTGAGATAAAAGATGGAAAATGTGTGATCATTTCTGCAGGAGACTTTTATCCTGTCGAGATTGATCTTGAAGAAGGCGATTTTTGTATTGCATGTGATGCGGGATTTCTGCATGCAAGGAACGTGGGCGTTTTACCAGACCTTATTGTTGGTGATTTTGATTCCCTTTCCGAGCAGGGGGAAATGGCAATCAGAGATCTCATGGAAATAGAAGAAAATGACCCTGACAGGATTGTGCGCCTTAATGTAAAAAAAGACGACACTGACACTATAATGGCGGTTAAGATTGGACTTGAGAAGGGCTATCGCAAATTCTTTTTATATGGTGCTCTGGGCGGAAAAAGAGTTGATCACACGATCGCAAATATACAGACACTAAATTTTATAAGAAAACATGGCGCTAAGGGCTATATCATGGAACATGATAAGATGCTTTTGGTGGCGCATAATGAAACAGTAAAATTCCATAGGGGCAATAGCGGCTATATATCAGTGTTTTCGCTTTCTGACATCTCAAAAGGTGTTACAATCAAAGGACTGATGTATAATTTGGAGAGAGGGACACTTACTAATGACTTCCCTCTTGGAGTAAGCAATGAATTTATCATCGATGAGGAGGCAGAGATAACTGTAGAAGAGGGGACTCTACTTATCACAGTGTATTTCTCTGATGAGATATGATTTGTTTTTTAGCAAAAAGACTAATTGAAAACTATGATCAGGTTCAGGATCCGGGCGTAAGGCAACGCTATGGCATCATTAGTGGTGCCATGGGCATTGCCTTTAATATTTTTCTTTTTATCATAAAGCTTATGGCAGGAATTATCAGTGGATCGATTTCAATCCTGGGCGATGCATTTAATAATCTGTCAGATGCAGCTTCTTCCATAGTGACTTTGATTGGCTTTAAGCTTTCCGGCCAGGAAGCTGACGAAGAGCATCCTTTTGGCCATGGCAGACTTGAATACATTGCAGGACTTATAGTGTCTTTGCTTATAATCCTTACCGGTGTGGAACTTTTTCAACAATCTTTGAACAGGATCCTTAATCCTGGTGAAGTCGATTTTAATTATTATATCGCTGTAATTCTTATTATCTCAATTCTTATAAAGCTCATTATGTTTCAGAGCAATCTTTCAGCTTCTAAGCTGATTGGAAGTGCTACTTTAAAATCTGTTGCTGTAGACAGTATCTCTGATGTTGTAACTACTTCCATAGTTTTAATTTCCGCTTTGATCAATTTCTTTTTAAAATTTAATATCGATGGATTTGCCGGTATTTTAGTTGCAATTCTTATTATCAGATCAGGCTGGGATGCGGCAAGAGATACTATAAATCCGCTTCTTGGAGAACCGCCAAGCAAAGAGTTTTTAAAAGATGTGTCCGAAACTGTTAATTCATATGAAGGTGTACTTGGGGTTCACGACATAACTATTCATAATTATGGACCCACAAGAATTTTCATGTCTCTACATGTGGAAGTTCCATCTAACAGGGATCTGGTTTCAGTGCATGACATGATAGACTCCATAGAAAATGAGCTTCATCAGAAGTATCATTGCATAGCAGTCATACATATGGACCCTGTCGTTGAAGGCGACGTTGAAACAGATGAACTTAAGAAAAAGATAAGCCAGGCTCTTTATCAGCTGGATCCAAAGCTTTCTTTTCATGATTTTAGGATTACCCATAGTGAGGATGATAGAAAGACACTTAAGTTCGATGTGGTCGTTCCATATAATTATGCGTTATCTGACACTTTTATAATTGATTATCTAAAAAGGTATTCTTTGATCAAAGGTGTTATGGAGTGCGATATCACTGTTGATAAAGAAAAAAGAGCTGAGAAGTAATTACTGGGGAGTATGTGTATGAAATTTAAGTGGGCTGAAGGAATAAAGGAAAAGTTTGTTAATGTAGTAAGAGAGTACCTGTTCTCAATATCAGTTTTTTTGATAGCGACTGTATTATGGACAATACAGGGTGATGGTTTTTCTGATTTATATGTCATAAAAACGATAATTCCATTTTGGAAATTACTATTATATGGAATGACACCTGGAATTCTTTTATGTGAAACAATCTATCACTATCATGGCTATTCTGACAAAAAGAAAACGATTCTTTATGCAGTCATTATTCCCATCTCAATTGTAATTTCGTATTATTATGCATGGGTAAATATTTTGCTTGATACAAAGCTTAAGGAAAATACTGAAAGGGTAGACTTTTTCACTGAAACATCTTTTGAAATCTTTGTATGTTACCTTGTAACAGTTTTAGGCCTTGCTGTTTATTTCATTTATAAAAGATCCGGTGAACGCTTTGAAACATATGTGGCCAAAGCTTTTTGCGGGTTAATGAAAGCTCTTTTGGTTTGTGGGATCATGGATCTTGGAGTTTTACTGGTACTTTTGATCTTTGATGTGCTTATTATTGATACTTCATCTATTGATCTTATAATGAGAAGCGAAATAATGCTGGTAGGACTTGTGAATTATCCATGCGTCCTTATGGGCGTTTCTAAAACAGAGGGTGATTTTTCAAAGTTTTCTAAAGTTGTTCTCTCGTATATATTTACAGGACTTCTTGCAGTTGCCTTTTTTATAATCTATCTCTATATATTTAAAATCATATTCACATGGCAGTTTCCTAAAAACCAGGTATTTGCTATACTTACCGCTTTGTTTTCATGTGGAATCATTATTTGGACAATGGCAAGTGGATGCTGTCAGGATAGATTTTTAAAACCAATAAAGATTATGCCCTTTTTGTTCATTCCATTTATTGTGCTTCAGATCATGTGCCTGTATATGAGAGTGGCAGATTATGGCTTCACCAGATCAAGATACTTCGGACTTGCATTTATTGTTTTTGAAGTTATGTATTTTGTTATGTACTGCATTGATTTCTTTGGAACAAAAGATATTACGTTCAGCCTTATATTTATGGTAATTGCCATGACCTTTATTGTTCTTGTTGTGCCATTTACTAATTATAAGAGCGTTGTATTATTGTCTCAAAAGAGCAGGATCGAAAAGTACTTTGCTGCTGTATCAAATGGAGAAGATTTTGAGAAAAATGTAGCTCATGAAGCATATAAGACCATAATGAGAGAAGGCGGGTATGAAGGAAATAAATACCTTGACAATACTTATACTAAAGAACAGCTTGATGAATTAAAGAATGGTTCAGCAGATGATTATGAATCTGATACATTCTACATATATGCATACAAGCATCTGGATTATTTGAATATAGAAGGATATAAAGAGATATGCTTTGTTGATTCTGATATCTATGATAATAATACAGATCGTGTAAAGCTTGAAACAGAAAATGGCAGCTATATAGGAACGGCTGATCTTAGCGAGATAATTGACAAACTCATTGATCTGGAAAAGGCAGATATACATGATGATGACAGAAAAAATGAGGTAATCTCTCAAAAAGTGAGCGTTTCTCCGCAAGGAGAGTTTATCATAACTGAAATCAATGGATCGGGAGAGTTTGGAACTGAAAACACGATAAATTCTGTAGATGTTAAAGGTTATGTCCTCAGATGAATTAATGGTATTTTGAACCTCTGTAAACGAATATAAATTTTTTGAAAAAAATTGAAATTTGTTGTTGACACTTAAGTACCTCAGTGATATATTTATATTCGTTGCTGATGCAGCCACGAAACACAAGACACTGCAAATGCAGCACTGGAGCGGATTTTAAGCTCCTGCACCTTGACAAATAAACAGTAATGCAACCCTGAAAAATTCCAAAAAGCAATGAGCATTGCGGAATCAGGAAAGCAGAAATCGAATGAGCTTGCTCAATGAGATTTATGATTGACTGATTACATTTTGCGAATGCAAAAGCTTGGGAATTACGAAGTAATTCGCAAGACCAATGCTCAAGAGAGAATTTATTCAGAACAAAGATTTAGTAAATAACGGACAGAACAAAAGCCAAGCTTAGTTCTAGCCTGATCAAAC
>NZ_SVFW01000011.1 GCF_015056685.1 Butyrivibrio sp.
TGTTTGAAGCCCGTTTAAGCAAATTACTTATTCTCTACAGGATGAACGCTAGCCTGCTTTTTATCTCTGCCCTTGCGCTCAAATCTAAGAACACCATCAACAAGTGCGTATAATGTATCATCGCTACCGATTCCTACATTTACACCAGGATGAATGTGTGTTCCACGCTGTCTGTATAAAATATTACCGGCCTTTACGAATTGTCCGTCAGCTCTTTTTGCTCCAAGTCTCTTTGACTCTGAGTCTCTACCGTTCTTAGTAGATCCAACACCCTTCTTGTGAGCAAAAAATTGAAGGTTCATATTCATCATGACTTATTCCCTCCTAAATTTAATGTTCAGAAATTTCTTTCCATACTGTTGGAATATGCTGTCTACACCAAGTTCAAAAGATCTTAATAATAAATCTGAATCATTACTTGGTTCATCCTTAAAACTAAGCTTTATAAGTCCTTTGTCTTCATCCTGAACAACACTTATCTCATCCTCGGTGAAATTATCAATGGAATTGATAAGATTGATTGTCAAAACTGAAACTGCAGCGCACACAATATCGTTGCCATAATCAGCAAAGCCTGCATGACCATTGCATTCAATCGATCTGTATTTATCGCTGGACGTCTTGGTAATTGTAATAGTAGTCATATTATTCCAATTGTTAATAATTACATAGAGATTTTTTCAATCTTAACAAGTGTGAATGGCTGTCTGTGACCATTTTTCTTATGGTATCCAGTCTTTCTCTTGTACTTGTAAACAACAACCTTCTTACCACGGCCCTGCTCAACAACTGTAGCGCTAACCTTAGCTCCGCTAACATCGCCAGCAACCTTAAGAGTCTTGTCATCGTTTACTGCAATAACATTATCAAATGTTACTTCTTTTCCAGGCTCTACATCAAGCTTCTCTACTCTGATTTCATCGCCCTCGGAAACTTTGTACTGCTTTCCACCAGTTACAATAATTGCGTACATAAGTTACCTCCTTCTTCAAAAAAACTCGCTAACTTTGGCGGGGATAAACCCACTTCTGCCTAGTTATGCGGCATACCATAGTATATTATCATTGATGTTTACTAATGTCAACAGCTTTTTCAACATCAAGCAATATTTCTTTTAATGATTTATCGTTTTTATTTCTTGTTAATTCCATAATACCAAGGCCTGTAACATCTATAAATTCAGTATGTATATAATCCTGGCGTGCTAGCTTCTTAACAAGTTCAATAAGCTCATCATAATCTTCATCATCTTTCATGTTGATGAAATCAATGAGAATCATGCCTGTAAGGTTTCGCAGTCTTATCTGCCTCATTACTTCCTGTGCAGCTTCGATATTAACCTTTTTGGATATATCTTTTTTACCTGAAATAGCTTTTCCGGTGTTAACATCAATGGCATTAAAGCTCTCAAGCTGCTCGATTATGAGGTAAGCGCCACTTTTGAGCCATACCCTGTTGCCTCTTAAATCCTGAATCTTTGAATTTATTCCGTGTATTCCGGTGTCAGTAATAATAACAGGATCTGTGATGCCTTTAGTTCTAAGAAAAGCTTTTGCTTTATCAATATAAGGAAGAGTTATATCATCGTTCTCAGCATAAAGTGCCTGTTCTTTTGAGTACAAAAGACTACCGTCAGTTCTGATTGTTCCCAAAGAAAGAACCTGAGACATCAGTTTTATACATTCAGATGCATCATCTAATATAGCCTTATTCCTGTCACTATCAATATCAGCTGCATTTGTTCTGACAATAATTCCAAAAGAAGTGTTCTGAAAATCTGCAGAGCTGTTAAAAGATAATCTATTGAAATCTTCCTTCACATCATCGATAAGAGTTTTTCTAATTTTGTCATCGAGCTTTAAAGATGCTCCGACGCCTTTTCTTCCAAGTGTTAGAACAGTGTACTTTCCCGACAAAGATAAATAGGTAGTTAGTTTTGGCTTTTTGGTCTTTATCTTTTCAACCTCAACCTGAACTATTACTTCATCCCCGGCTTTTATGGAATCTTTAGCTTCAAGCTTTCTGTTAATAACGCAGACAGGGAGGATGCTCTTTAAAGGCAGATAACCAATCTCATCATCTTTATATCTTACAAAAGCTGCATCAATATTTTTTACAATATGATCAACTCTTCCAAGATAAATATTATGAAGCTCTCTAGCCCTTATGAATTCCAAAAACTCCAGTTTATTATCAATAAATGCTGTAACAAGCGGTGTATCAAGGTACTTTGAAATAACAATTTCAGCCATTTAGATAAAACCTCTCTGAATTGTCTGTTACAATAAAAGGTTCAATGTATTTCTTGTTATCTTTTTCAACAAGCTTGTAGATATCGATTCTGTGTAGTGAAAGCATTGATACTGAGAACTCTCTATCAAGGCTTTTGAAAAATCCCTCGAATAAAAGAGCCGGTTTCAATGTGGTAGCGCTGCTCATGCTTAAAAGAAGCATAACTTCCTGCTTTTCTGTATCAATCTTATAATCGAATATCATAGGCTTCATATCGATTTCTTTAAAGCCGCTTTTGGTCTTTTTTGTTGCAGGAAGCATATCTTTTGAAAGGTATTTTTCAAATTCAGAAATCCAGTCAAAATCAGGCTTTGAGGTCTCTCTGAATTTAGCGATATATCTTGCTGCATAGACGTCTGTCATGGCTTTAACTGAAGTCTCGTCAAGTTCTTCTACAGCTATGATCTTGATTCCTTCATTCATAACAGCATTTAATCTGTCCATAACATCTGTTACTGATACCATGCTGTTAACTGTCATATCAAGATACTCTCCGTCGCTTGTAACACCAACACTAAGGGGCTGAGCAAAAGAAAGCAGCTGATGAGGACTAAAACCTTCAGAGTACTTTATATCAATTTCAGCTCGTCTTATAGCTTTCTGGAAGTATCTCATTACATCCAAGTGTCCTACAAATTTAATAGGACCATGTTTGGTAAATTTTACACGTAATTTATTCATGCTCTGCCCTCCGTGCAAACACCTACGCCGTAAGATGCAGCTCCGCAGCCAAGGCAGGAAAGTCTGCAGTTAGATGAAGGCTTATTTTCAAGGGCAGTCTTCCATTCACGTAAAAGAAATGCCTTTGAAACTCCACAGTTTATGATATCCCAAGGGAAAATCTCATCTTCAGCACGTTCTCTTGTAGTGTAGAAAAATGGATTAATATTGCACTCATCAAAGACTTCCATCCAGGTGTCAAATTTAAAATATTCACCCCAGGCATCGAAAACACAGCCTTTTTTATATGCCTTCAAGATTACTTCATTAAGCCTTCTGTCACCCCTTGCAAGTACGCCTTCCATCATACTTGCATCAGCTTCATGCCAGTTGTACTTGATATGTTTCTGGTTAAGCTGGGACATAATGCCTTTTCTAGTCTTATTTGCTTTATCAAGGAACTCTTCCTTGGTATTCATTGGTGCCCACTGGAAAGGTGTAAATGGCTTTGGAACAAAGAATGATGTACTTGCTACAATATCAATTGTTCTTCCATTTCTGTTTTCTTTTGGCACTGTCTCAAAATACTCAACAGCGACCTTATTACAGATATCACCGATTCCAAGTATATCTTCATCTGTTTCTGTTGGAAGTCCCAGCATGAAATAGAGCTTAACTTTATTCCATCCGCCGAGGAATGCTTCGTGAGATCCTCTTAAAATATCTTCCTCTGTAAGGCCCTTATTTATAACATTACGCATTCTCTGGGTTCCGGCTTCAGGAGCAAATGTAAGACTGCTCTTTTTAACATCCTGAACTTTACTCATAACATCAAGAGAGAATGCATCAATTCTAAGGGAAGGAAGTGAAATATTTACTTTCTTCTCGTTACAGTTTTTAATCAAAAAGTCTATAAGTTCAGGAAGTTTTGAATAATCACTTGAACTTAAGGAACTTAGGGATATTTCTTCATAACCGGTGTTTTTTAATGCTTCAAGAGCAAGTTCTTTTAGGTGGTCAACGTCTTTTTCACGAAGAGGTTTATAGAGCTGACCGGCCTGACAGAATCTGCAGCCTCTTATGCATCCGCGCATAATTTCCAAAACTACCCTGTCCTGGGTTATCTTGATGTATGGAACAACAGGTTTTGTTGGATAGAACTGGTTTGATACATCAAGACACATCTCTTTATTTATCTGTGCAGGTACGTCTTCATAACAAGGCGTCATTGAAAGAATAGTACCGTCTTCCTTGTATTTGACATCATAAAGAGAAGGCACATAAATACCGGAAATATGAGAACATCTTCTCAAGAATTCCTGACGTGATATACCCTCTTTCCTTGACTTTTTATAGAGGTCAAAGATCTCTCTGTATTTTGTTTCGCCTTCACCTATATAGAACATATCAAAAAAATCCGTTATAGGTTCCGGATTATAAGTACATGGGCCACCACCGATCACTATAGGATAGTCCCAGTCTCTGTCTTTTGCGAGAAGAGGTATCTTTGAAAGATCCAGTATCTGCAAAATGTTTGTATAACACATTTCATACTGGATGGTAAATCCAAGGAAATCAAATTTTCTGATCTCATCCTGTGATTCCAACGCAAAAAGAGGAATGTCCTTTTCCCTGAAGACTTTGTCAGCGTCTACCCATGGAGAATAGACTCTCTCACACCATACATCTTCATAGGAATTAAACATTCCGTAAAGAATTTGAATTCCAAGATGAGACATGCCAATCTCATAAACATCAGGGAAACACATGGCAAATCTGATATCGACAGCGTTTTTGTCTTTATAGACGCTGTTAACCTCATTGCCTATGTATCTCTCGGGTTTCTCAAGATCAAGCAAAGTCTCATCGCTTAGAGCTAAGTTTTCGTTCATACTTTTTCCTTATCTTCTTGACAACTCGTCAGTTATATCCTCCCAGCTAACATTTTTTTCAGCCATGAGGACCATCATATGATACAGGAAATCAGACATTTCGTAAACTATTTCATTATCATTTGGATTTTTTGCGGCAATTACAATCTCTGTAGCTTCCTCGCCCACTTTTTTAAGAATCTTATCAATGCCCTTATCAAAAAGATAATTTGTATAAGATCCCTGTCTTGGATTTACTTTTCTGTCTTTTATTACATCAAATACTTCATCCAGGACTTTTTGAGGATTCTTTTTATCATAGTCAGTTTTGGCTATTTCATTGAAAAAGCATGAATAGCTTCCTGTATGGCAGGCTGCACCGATCTGCTTAACGCTTGCAAGAATCGTATCCTTGTCACAATCAGCATACAAAGCCTTAACAAACTGATAATGTGAGCTTGTCTCTCCTTTAATCCATAACTCATTTCGACTACGGCTAAAATATGTCATTTTTCCTGTCTCGAGAGTTTTATTATAAGCTTCTTCGTTCATATATGCCAGCATAAGAACCTGATCAGTTTTATAATCCTGAACAATTACAGGAACCATGCCATCTGAATTCTTTTTAAGATCATCCCACGAAAGAGCTCCCTTAAGGGCAAAAAGCTCAAAATTATCATTGTCCAGAGCTTTTTTATATTCATCAAGGCTCTTTTCATAGTCATCAATAACGTAGGATATTGTAAAGTCTATGTCAGATGAAGCAAGATCCTTAACTGATTTTGGAAAATATATAAGTTCAGTTGTATATTTCTCAACGAGTTCTTTATTTGCTTTAGTCTGCGCATCATCAGAGAATATTGCATATATTTTTTCTTTGCCAAATTTCTCTGAGCTTTCGGCAAGGCTTTCAATTTCACTCTGCTCTGAAAGATTAACGGCAACCTTTGAACATCCTGCGTAGAGAAGTTTTTTTACATCTTCCATGCGCTTGATATTTCCGGCGCCTATTACATTTCCGTCAGCTTTTTTACATATTGCCTTTATCATATCAAGGGCCTTTTCATGGGCTTCATCGCCCATTCCTCTTGAAAGATCATAAAGAAAAATTGAATTGACGCCCTTCTCATTGTAAATCTTAACAAGCTCCAGTGGATCGTCACATAATACAGTTTTATCTGATACGCCTTTTACAGCCTTTTCGTCATAAAGATAGATACATGGAATAAGCTTTCTTATTTTTGACATATTATAAAGCTCCTTTAGTACTTAAAACGTCTGTTATTCTTGGATCAACCATAGTTGCTGTATCTACAGCTTTTGCAAAAGCTTTAAACATTGCTTCGATCTTGTGGTGGTCGTTGCTGCCGGTCAAAACTCTCAGGTGAATGTTCATCATTGCAGAGTATGAAACTGCGTAAAAGAACTCATTCACAAGCTGTGTATCAAAGTCACCAACCATGGGAGATGTAAATGCTGCATCCATTACAAAATATGGTCTTCCGCAAAGATCTACAGCGGCCAAAACAAGGGATTCGTCCATTGGAAGAATTTCACTTCCATAACGTCTGATACCTTTTTTATCTCCTATAGCCTGTAAAAGGGCCTGTCCAAGGACAATTCCGGTATCTTCTACAGTGTGATGCCCGTCAACATTGAGGTCGCCCTTCACTTTTACTTCCAGATCAAAAAGACCATGTTTTGCAAAAGCTTCAAGCATATGATCAAAAAATCCAATCCCGGTTTCAATGTCAGCCTTGCCTGTACCGTCAATATTAAGCTTTACGCTGATATCAGTTTCTTTTGTCTTCCTGATAACACTTGCAATTCTTTCTCCCATAATTTGTGGCTCCTTGCGTTATGTTAACTAAATATTGCTATTTAATTATAAACAATTTATTAATCTTGCATTTAACAATTATTTTAGAAAGTTTACTTGCAATTTTCGAACCTTACTGCAATTGAATTTGCATGTGCTGTAAGGCCTTCCTCTTTTGCAAATAGTTCGATATCCTTGTGGACTTTATATAAACCTTCCTGTGAATATGAAATGATACTTGTCTTTTTTACGAAGTCATCAACAGAAAGCGGTGAGAAAAATCTTGCTGTCCTATTTGTAGGTAAGATGTGGTTAGGACCTGCAAAGTAGTCTCCAAGCGGCTCTGAAGAATATTCTCCAAGGAAAATAGCACCTGCATTTTTAATCTTGGTCATAGTCTCAAATGGATTTTTGGTAATTATCTCAAGGTGCTCTGATGCAACTGCATTTGCAGCATCTATTGCATCATCCATATTATCTGCTACAAAGATATAGCCATAGTTTTCTAAAGATTTTTTGATGATCTCAGACCTTGAAAGCGTTTTTAAGAACTCATCAATTTCTTTTGACACTTTATCTGCAATATCCTGAGATGTTGTGATAAGTATGCTGCTTGCAAGCTCATCGTGCTCAGCCTGTGATAAAAGATCTGCTGCTACATATCTTGGATTGGCAGTTTCATCAGTCAAAACCAGGATCTCGCTTGGTCCTGCGATCGAATCAATTGAAACGTGTCCAAAGCATGCTTTCTTAGCCAATGCTACAAATATATTTCCAGGTCCTGTTATTTTATCTACCTTTGGAACTGAAGCTGTACCAAAAGCCATAGCCGCGATTGCCTGCGCTCCGCCAACTTTATAAATTTCAGTAACACCTGCTATATCTGCTGCAACAAGGGTTCCGGCATTTACTTTACCATCCTTTGAAGGTGGTGTGCACATTACAATTCTTTCAACTCCGGCAACTTTTGCCGGAACTACATTCATGAGAACGCTTGACGGGTAAGCAGCTTTACCGCCGGGAACATATACGCCTGAGATCTCGATAGGAAGGATTCTCTGGCCAAGTATGCTTCCGTCTTCTTTTGTATCGATCCAGGTATTTCTCTTTTGCTTTTCATGGAAAACTCTGATATTTTCAGCGCTCTTTTTCATGACTTCCACAAAGTCATCTGAAAGCTCTTTATAAGCTTCTTCTATCTCTTTTCTTGTAACTTTTATAGTCTTTTCATTTACAGCAAATCTATCAAACTTAAGCGTGTAGTCAAAAAGAGCTTTATCGCCGTTTTCTCTCACATTATTGATGATCTCATTTACTGTATTTTCGTATTCTGTATAGTTTCCGGGATTTCTTTTTAAAAGATTTCCTAAAAGCTCATCTTTTGTTTCTTTGGTAAGTTTTACTGTGCGCATATATTAGAGATTCTCCTTTATGTCATTTATAAGCTTTCTTATTCTTTCAGTTTCCATCTGCATGCTGACCTGATTGACGATCATTCTTGCAGATAGAGGACAGATTTCCTCAAGTACTTCAAGTCCGTTCTCTCTAAGTGTTGAGCCTGTCTCAACGATATCAACTATGACGTCACTTAAATTTACTATAGGTCCTAGCTCCACAGAGCCGTTAAGCTTTATGATGTCAACAGTCTGATGTTTTTGATTAAAGAAATAATCCTTGGCGATCTCAGGGTATTTGCTTGCTACTCTGATAAGTTCCCTGTGTTCAAGGAGTTTTTTGGCTTCTGCAGGTCCGCATACACACATCCTGCATTTTCCAAAGCCCAGGTCAAGCACTTCATAAACCCTTCTTTTTTCTTCCATTATGGTATCAGCGCCAACAATTCCTATATCAGCAGCACCATATTCTACGTAAGTTGGCACGTCAGGGCCTTTTGCCAAAAAGAATTTCAGTTTTAGTTCTTCATTTGTAAAAATAAGCTTTCTTGTCTTTTTATCTAAGATCTCATCACAGGTAATACCGCATTTGTTTAGTATTTCCATTGTGCTGTCTACAAGTCTCCCCTTCCCAAGGGCAAAGGTCAAATATCTCATAATGCCTCCATTTATTCATGCAAAAGACAAACATTTTTGCCCTGCTGTCTAAGGTCTGTTGCTTTTTTTAGAGCATCATCAAAATTATCTTCGTTATAAGTAACGGATATGGCAGATGCTTCATGTTCGAATTCTATGCCCTGTCTTTTACAAGCAGAAATAAGGTCATCAAGTATGATCACAAATCCTATGGCAGGCGCATCTTTTCCGTATTTTCCAAGAAGATTGTCGTATCGTCCGCCCTTTGCTATAGCATCAGGAGCGCCGTAGGTGTAGGCACTAAATATCACGCCTGTGTAGTAATTAAACTTACTAAGGACACTAAGGTCAAAAGAAATATATTTCTGAACACCATAGCTTGTAAGCACTTTATAGAGCTTTTTTAGCCTCTTAACAGCGTTTAGTGACATTTCGTTATTGGCGATGTTTTCTGCCCTTTCAAGAGCATCATCAGAGCCTATAAATTCAGAAACCTTAAGGATCTGGTCAATGTACTTTGAATCTATGTTTCGCTCGTTCATAAGACTTTCTGCTGCAAAATAGTTTTTAGAAGTGATCTGCTCTCTTATTGCCGCTTCTGTTTCCTTATCGATACCGGCTTCAATGCAAAGGCCCTTATAAAATCCGGCATCACCGACACTTATCTGAAAATCGCTAAGCCCTGCGCTCTTAAGACAACTTACCAAAAGAGCTATCATTTCAGCGTCAGCCATTACAGAATCATCATTCATAAGCTCTACACCGATGTTGTAATTCTCTTTTAGTTTTCCCTGCAGATTAGAGGTGTTTAAGAAGGTTTTTCCCTCATAACAAACTCTTACAGGAGTACCGTTTTCAAGCAGAACTTTTGAAGCGCATCTTGCAATGGATGGTGTGAAGTCAGGACGAAGAACAAGAGTATTTCCTTCTTTGTCGAAAAACTTATAGAGCTCTTTTGCATCAGTAGTATTGATTTCCTCTGCGAACACATCAAAATACTCAAATGTAGGTGTATCAATGTCCTGATACCCAAAGCTCTTCATCTTGCCATGGATTTTCTCGGCAATTATTTTCTTGTCACTACATTCTTCACCATAGATATCCCTTACTCCATCAGGAGTATGTAACAGAACTTTGCTCATAATACCTCTTTTCACTTTCGCGTGGTACAGTGCTACTCTGATAGTATGCTAATATAGTAAAGAGTTTAACATCCAATATTAACTTATGTCAATTATTTATTCCCTTCCCTCTAAATCTTTTTGGATAGTATCAAGAAAAGGGATCAAAATGCCGGATTCACCGGGTGAATGTATTGTATAGGAAATATCGAGCTCATCGTGGCGAAAGCTCTTTCTGCCGCCATTCTCAGCTCTTTCCCAAAATTCTTTTAATTTTCTATAGGGTAAATAATAGAACTCGTTTAGACTTGTAAAATATATCAAAAAGAAAGCAACACCATCCTGCTTTTCAAAATCCTGCATAAATGCAACCTGATGAGGATGAATGTTCTCTAAGGCAAAAGTAGTTGTAGCGCATTCCTTTGCATCAAAACAAACAGGAATGCCCTGAACAACTCCTATATAATCGACTGTACTTTTCTGGTCAAAATATGCCAGTGTGATGTGCCTGGTCTGTTTATCAATGTTAATGGGTGTGATAGGTGTAGGAATTTTCTGAATAAGCGCAAGGCCAAGTTCCTGATACCTTTCATTGGACCTGTTTATAAGTTCCTCTAATGTGGAACCTCTAAGTCCCCTTGATTTCCAAGTTGGCATGTTTCTCCCCCTAGATACCCTCAAACACAGAAGGCAGTTTTGCAATAAATTCTCTCCCC
Organism: Butyrivibrio sp.; assembly: GCF_015056685.1. Lineage (GTDB taxonomy): Bacteria > Bacillota > Clostridia > Lachnospirales > Lachnospiraceae > Butyrivibrio. The sequence goes on from NZ_SVFW01000011.1 coordinate 10,510, forward strand.
GAGAGATATTCAAGTTCTCCGGACATATTATCCGGGAAATGAATCCTATAGCTGTGTAGCAGCTGATAATTTATACCATTATATTTCTTGCCGCCATATTTAATATCTCCAATAAGCGGATGGCCAATGCTTGATAAATGAGCCCTTATCTGATGGGGCTTACCTGTTATGAGCTTAACTTCAAGCATGGTAAGATCAGATTTTTCATAGTATTCCAAAGGCTTATATTCAGTTTCGATATATGAATATCTGTCATCTTTAGGATCATTTTCTTTTATAAAGACTTTGTTTTTGGCTTCATCCTTATAAAGATAGCCCTTAAGTCTTATACTGTCTGTGATCCTTCCGGATACAAGCGTCCTGTAGAATTTATCAAGAGTCCTGTCTTTTAGCATTTGGTTCATTTCTCTTGCGCCGGATAAAGACTTAGCGCAGATAACAAGACCTGATGTATTCCTGTCAAGGCGGTTACATATGGATGGCTTATAGGTTAAAAGACTCTCCTGTGTAACTGAGCCTTTATTTAAAAGATAATAGATAAGCCAGTCATTGAGGCTTATATCATCTTTATCAGCTTTTTGGGACAAAAGACCTGCAGGCTTATTTACAAATATTACATTGTCATCTTCATAAACTATTTCAACTGAAAGCTTCTCGTAGGATGAACTTTTTTTCTCATTTACGGGCGAGTTTTTCTTTCCTACAAACTTAGCAAATGTCTCATCTGAAAAGTAAATCTTTATAGAATCTCCGACTTTAAGCTTTTCTTTCCCGTCTGCTTTCTTGTCATTTAATGTAATATTCTTTTTTCGCAGCATCTTATAAATAAAACTGCCGGTTGCTTCAGACAGATAAGCCTTTAGAAAGCTATCAAGTCTTTTGCTTTCCTGATTTTTATCAATAACTATTTCTTTCATTCTTTTCTTATAGAACCTTTATATAAACAAAAATCATAGAGATATGGACAAAAGAACTGCTGCAGGGGTCTGAACAGTTCCAACTTCCCATGATTCTTCAATGGCAACGGGATCAATCTTCTTTTCTTCGCGAAGTTTATCAAGCTGAAGGAGCCTGTCACAGAATTTATCTGTATCTGTAAATACTTTAATGCTGTAACTTGAATACCCGCTTCCTGCCATCATCTTCTTAATATGCTTCTCACAGTCTGATTCTTCCATGTCTTTATCAGCTGCCAGAGCACATATATTCTTATCAAGTACTGTAGAAGCTGCGATATAGAAGTTTTTGTCATAGGATGTGATTATATGATCATAATGGATCAAAAGACCACCCTTATTATCTTCAATCTTCTTATAATCCTTAAGTGAGCAGCTTTTGGCTTTCAGGAACATGATCAGGTTTACACCGCTCCATCCTGTTGGAAGACAAAGAACTGCAGCAATAATACTAAATATACTCTTCTGACTGTGATATATAAATAATCCTGTAAAAAATACAATAAGAACAATTGCAAGGCATATAGCGGTTCTTATGATTGCTACCTTTTTTCTGTATTCAATATAACCAAATTCACCTTTATCTACACGTTTCATAATATTACCTGTGTTATTCTACTCCAAGTTCTTTTAATTCATTTTCTGTAAGTGGTCTGTACTGACCTGGTAAAAGAGTTTCATCAAGAAAGAGCGGCCCAAATGTAACTCTTTTTAAGAAAACAACCTTATTTCCAACAGCTTCCATCATTCTTTTTACCTGATGGAAACGTCCCTCATGGATAATAAGATGAACAACAGGATTGCCCTTGTCGTCATTTTCTTTCCTTATGACCCGTGCTTGCATGGTAAGATACGGATCGCCATTATCTTTTTTATCGCCTATATCTACGCCACTTTCAAGCTCACTTATATCCTCGTCGCTTAGCTCTTTTTCAAGATGAACTTCATAGGTTTTATCTACATGTTTTTTAGGAGAAAGAAGCCTGTGAATAAGACCGCCGTCGTCTGTCAAAAGAAGTAGTCCAACAGTATCAATATCAAGACGGCCTGCAGGATTTAAGCCTTTTACATTTTCATCTTTAAGTAGATCAAGGACTGTTTTATTTCTCCCATCAGTTGTGGCTGATACTACTCCATCAGGCTTATAAAGCATGTAATAATGGAATTTACTAAATGTAAGTTCGATACCATCAAAGGCAATTACATCAGCATTCTCATCAATATGAATGTCAGCCTTTTTAACGGGAGTTCCATTTACTGAACATCTTCCGTTTTTAACATATTCTTTTATTTGTTTGCGGGTACCAACATTGTGGTCGCCCAAAAATTTATCTAATCTCAATTTCTTCTCTCTTTAATTGGTATACCCTGTAACCAAAACAGGTTCACTTTCCTTGTAAAGTTCATAATTATTATATGCTCTGCATACAATAGTAGGTGATACAACGCCCTTTGGAATATTCACATTAAAGGACTGTGTCTCCTTTGTTCTGTCCCACATCTGCAATATTGAGAAGGTTTTGCCACCATCATAACTATAGGAATAATAAATTACCGGTGACTGGCTGTCCTTTGTACTCATCTCTATAAGAGCGTTTCTGCTGTTACTGTCAAAAGAAACACAGGAAACCTTGCAGTAATCCGGCTCTGTGAAATCCTGACTTAAACGAGTTTTAGGCATGCTGACAGTTTTGAAACTATAATTGGAATAGTCAGCTCCTGTAGTCTTGGAAGTAAGCTTAAAATACTTGGCTACTGCAGTTGCATCTGTTACTCCAAGTGTCTTTAGGAATCCGGAAGTATTAAGAAATGGCAGATCATAACCGTGATCAAGGTAGGCGTGCTCAATAATTACGCAAGGAATGTCTCTTGCTACGCTCTGCCTTATTATTCCATAATAGTCTTTGCCTGTTTTGCCAATTTTTGTCTTTACACCTTTCTGGTAAAGTCCAAGATTTCCAAGCTCATCAGACATAATCTGCCCAAACTCAGTACCCTTTTTGTAAAAAGAGCCAAAAGCTGATGTCCATATCTCGGAACCATAAAAATTATGTTCCAAAGAAGCATTGAAATGGATGCTGTACATAAAATCTGCTTTTAAACTCTGGGCAGTAGCTGCACGATCCTCAAGTGATATAAAAGTATCAGTTGTTCTTGTCAGGTATACTGTTACATTATCATACTTTTCAAGCTCTTCCTTCATTGCAGTTGCTACCTGCATTGTCATCTCTTTTTCAGAAAATCCGTTATACTGCGCACCAAGATTTCTTTCTCCGGTTCCGCCATGGCCCGGATCGATCACTATAACAACATTCTTAGATGCTGAGGCAGCTTCTGCTTTTATAGGCATAGTTGCCCCTAAAAGCCCCAAAAGAATTACAATAGTTAAAACAAAAGAAATAATGCTTTTTTTCATAAAATCCCCCCACATGTATGATGCAATGCAAATTCCTATGATATAAATAAGCTGTCGCAAAAAAGCGGCAGCTTATAATGTTCTATCAGTTAAGCATATCAAGGTTGATCGCTTCAGATGAAGCGGAATCACCAGCTTCACCGGCTACTGCATCCTGAGCTGTATATCCGGCATCTCCGGAAACCTCAGGCTGTTTAAGATCAGCTCTGTTTGATTTTATAACTTCACTGTACTGTGTAAGAGCTGAAAGAATGCTATCATTGCTCTGTGAAACTGATTTAACGATCTCAAGACTATGCTGCTTAACAGCATCTATGATCTCATCATTGTTTTTGCTTGTGGCATCGATCGACTGTGCGATGACATCCTCAACTCCTGCCAAAAGCTGGTCTGTATACTGAACTGCAGCACCCTTCATATTATTGGCTTCGATCATTGCATTATCAAGGATCTCTTTTGCCTGCATTGCAGCCTGTGATACGACTTCATTGGCCTGAGCGTATGCCTGCTGCATGATCTCATGTTCATTTATAAGCTGATTAGTCTTGATTGTTGCCTGATTTACGATCTCTTCAGCCTTTTTCCTTGCATCATTTAAAATAGCTTCTTTGTTGCTGATGATTTTCTGATACTTTTTGATTTCCTCTGGTGTTTTGCTTCTGAGTTCTCGAAGGAGCTCGTCAATTTCCTCTTTGTTAACAATTATCTTAGTCTGTGATAAAGGCTGAGGTTTACAGTTGTCGATATATGTCTCTATCTCGTCAATCAACTGTTCAATTCTGCTAGTCATTTTTTAATTCCCCCTGACTTATTTTCTGAACCCATACTTTTTATATAATGTGTCAGCGACAAAATCCGGAACACATGGAGTAATATCGCCGTTATAGCTTGCAACTTCTTTTACAACCGAGCTGCTAAGGTAAGAATACTGAAGTGAAGTTGTTAAGAAAACAGTATCAACTTCATTGTGAGAGAGTTCCTTATTGGTCTGCGCGATCTGAAGCTCATACTCAAAATCGGTAATAGCTCTAAGGCCACGAATAACAATATGAATATTCTCTTTTTTACAATAGTCTATAAGAAGGCCACTAAAAGACTCAACATATACGTTATTTAGGCCACTTACTGACTCTCTTATCATTTTAACACGTTCATCAAGCGTAAACAATGGAGTTTTAGCGGAATTGCACATGACAGCCACTATAACTTTATCAAACATCTGTGATGCACGCTTTATTATATCTAAATGTCCGTAAGTAACTGGATCGAAACTTCCGGGATATACTGCAACTTTCACAGTTACTCCTTTCTATAAAGAAATACATGTTTATTTGTTTTGTATTCCTTTTCTCTTCTTACTTCAAAGCCATAATCATTTGCAAAAGAGAAATCCATATCGAGAGCACTTTCTACAATGATCATGGTATTTGGAGTTACATAGTCCATATTGGATAACTGAGACAATGTTCTCTCATAAAGGTCCTCATGATAAGGAGGGTCGATAAAGATAATATCAACCTCTTTCTCATGAATATTCCTAAGGCCTAATACTACGTCCTGTTTAAGAACAGTTGAAACATCTTCAAAATGAGTTGTTCTCAAATTTTCCATGATGCATTTGTATGCAGAATTGGCATTCTCAATAAAATAAGCCTTTTTAGCTCCTCTTGAGAGGGCTTCAATTCCAATTCCACCGCTTCCGGAAAAAAGATCAACAAATACAGCGCCAGGAACCTGATTCTGTATCATGTTGAAAAGTGTCTCTTTAATTCTGTCCTGTGTAGGCCTTGTGTCATTTCCTTCAGGAGTTATTAATCGTAATCTTCTAGCTGAACCTGCAATTACTCTCATAATCTCACCTTTGTTCCCTTAGTATCTCTGCTTGTAACTTTGAGATGTCCAAGCTGAAGCTCTTTATCGTTATGCTCGATCATCTTTTCTTCCATATCGTTGAGATAATATACATCCCTGATATAGTCATTCTTTCCAAGTCTCATTCCTCTGACACCAACAGCAGCCTTCTTTTTCTCCGGAATCGTTTCAACATAGAAACGCAGGAAATAGCCATCGTTAGATCTAAGGATTACAGTTTTCTGTGTGTGAATGACTTCAACATTTACAACTTCGTCGCCATCCATAAGCTTTGTAGCAGCAACTGTTCTCTTTGATACATCAAATTCGCCGCCATCAACTATCTTCATCATAGCCTGTTTTGTAGTAAATACAAGTCTGTAGAGATTAAGCTCAGACTGGCTGGCAGCAAGGACGATAGTCTCCTTGGAAGTGTCAAAATTGCTGACATTATCAATAGGAATTCCCTTGTCTCTCATTTTACCCTGAGGAAGATCCATCGCCTTTACAGTATGCAGATTTCCTGCATTTGTGAAGAAGCAGACCTTACCAGTGTTTTTCATGATAAATGAGAACTTGAATTCTGCCTGGATTGTCTCTTTATTTTTTTCGTATGTGTTGGCATCTATGGTCTTTGCATATCCGAATCTGTCCATGATAAATGCCACATCTGTTTCTTCTACAGGCTTTTCTTCGTATACAGCGGTTTCTCTGTTATCGATTATTGTCTTTCTTGGAGCCTGATACTCTTTTTTGATCTTATTAAGATCATTTTGTATAACAAGTGACATAGACTCATGGCTTTCAAGGATATCTTCATACTTGAAAATGTTGGCCACTGTCTCTTCATGCTCTTTAATAAGTGCATCAAGTTCAAGTCCAATAAGTTTATAAAGTCTCATTTCAAGGATTGCATCAGCCTGTGCTTCAGTAAACATAAGCTGAGAAGCCATTGCTTTAGACTCTCTTGATTTGAAATTAATTCCTTCAGTCTCTCCATTAACAAGGCAGTTCTTGGCCATGCTTCTATCTTTAGAGCCTCTTAAGATCTCAATAACAAGGTCAATTACATTGCAGGCTTTGATGAGGCCTTCCTGAATTTCCTTCTTTTCCTGCTCTTTTTTAAGAAGAGTTGTATACTTTCTGGTTGCTACTTCAAACTGGAAGTCAGCACATGCTCTCATGATTTCCTTAAGAGACATGGTTTCAGGCCTGCCGTTATCAATAGCAAGCATATTTACGCCAAAAGTATCTTCAAGCTTAGTCTTTTTGTAGAGAAGATTTGTAAAGTTCTCTACATCTGTATCTTTTTTAAGCTCAATTACAATTCTGATACCCTCTTTTGAGGACTGGTTAGAGATATCAACAATGTCATTTGTGATCTTCTTTTCAGCAAGTTCAGCTACATCAGCCATGAACTTACCGATACCGGCACCGATCATTGTGTAAGGAATCTCTGTAATAACAAGATTTATGTGGCCATTTTTGCCCTTTTCAGTCTCAACCTTACCTCTGATCTTGATCTTACCTGAACCGGTCTCATAGATGTTTCTAAGTTCATCCTTATTGATTACAACGCCACCGGTAGGAAAATCAGGTCCTTTTATATATTTCATGAGATCCTTTGTAGTTAAAGAATCATCCTGAATATAAGCTATTTCAGCATCTATTACTTCTGCAAGGTTATGAGGAGGTGTGCTTGTTGCCATACCTACCGCAATACCTTCAGAACCATTTATAAGAAAATTCGGTATCTTTACAGGAAGAACTGATGGCTCTCTTTCAGTTTCATCAAAGTTTGGTAAAAAATCTACTACATCCTTATCAAGATCCTGAAGAAAGTTTTCCTGAGTAACCTTTGAAAGTCTGGCCTCTGTGTAACGCATTGCAGCTGCGCCATCACCCTCGATGTTACCAAAGTTACCGTGACCATCTACAAGAGGGATCATCTTTTTGAAGTCCTGTGTCATTACGACAAGACAGTCATAAATTGAGCTATCACCGTGAGGATGATATTTACCCATGGTATCGCCGACAATTCTGGCACTTTTTCTGTATGGTCTGTCATATCTTATACCCAGTTCATACATATCGTATAAAGTTCTTCTCTGAACAGGCTTAAGTCCATCCCTTATATCAGGAAGAGCTCTTGCGATTATGACACTCATGGCATAATCTATGAAAGACTTCTGCATAACTTCAGAGTATTCAGTTCTAATAATTCTATCTTCCACTGTTATTCCCCTAACAAACCTTAAATATCTAATTCTGCATCAGTTGCGTGCTGATGTATAAAATCACGTCTTGGAGGTACATCAATACCCATAAGAAGTTCTGTCATCTGAGAGGCCATCTTGGCATCTTCAATCTCAACAAGCTTTAATAATCTCTTTTCAGGATCAAGTGTAGTCTCCCAAAGCTGAGCAGGATCCATCTCACCAAGACCTTTGTATCTCTGGAGTGTAAAAGAGCCTTTATGAGTATTCCTGTATTTGGCAAGAGCACTGTCATCATAGAGATATTCCTCTTTTCCACGGGCCGGCATAGCCTTATAAAGAGGTGGCATAGCTATATAAACATGTCCCTGGAAAATAAGCTCAGGCATGAATCTATAGAACAATGTCAAAAGAAGTGTTGAAATATGCTCACCATCAACATCGGCATCGGCCATGATAATGATCTTGTCATATCGTAACTTGTTTATATCAAAGTCATTGCCATAACCTTCAGAAAAGCCACATCCAAAGGCATTGATCATTGTCTTGATCTCAGCATTAGCCAAGACCTTATCAATACTTGCTTTTTCAACGTTAAGTATTTTCCCTCGGATAGGAAGTATTGCCTGGAAGTTTCTGTCTCTGGCCATTTTAGCGCTGCCACCGGCAGAATCTCCCTCAACGATGAATATCTCACATTTAGAAGCATCCTTGCTGATACAGTTGGCAAGTTTACCATTTGAGTCAAAGGAATACTTCTGCTTTGTAAGCATATTAGTCTTTGCTTTTTCTTCTGTTTTCCTTATCTTGGCAGCTTTCTCGGCACAACCGATGATTGCCTTCAAAGTCTCAAGATTTCTGTCAAAGTATCTTGTAACTTCTTCGCCTGTGATCTTGGAAACAATCTTCGCAGCGTCCTGATTATCAAGCTTTGTCTTAGTCTGTCCTTCAAATCTTGGATCTGGATGCTTAATAGAAACAACAGCAGTCATACCGTTTCTTACATCGGTGCCTGTAAAGTTGTTGTCCTTATCCTTTAATATGTTGAGCTCTCTGGCATACTGGTTTATGACATTGGTAAACATTGTCTTAAAGCCCGTAAGATGAGTACCACCTTCAGCGTTATAGATATTATTACAGAATCCAAGAACTTCTTCATGGAATTCATTTACATACTGAAATGCTACTTCAACCTCTACGCCTTCGCTTTCACCGCTAAAAGATATAACGTCATGAACAGTCTCTTTTGACTTGTTCATATCCTTGATAAATCCGGTGATTCCGTCCGGCTCATGGAACTCAACATACTCCTCTACACCAGGGCGCTTATCCTGAAAAACAATTGTAAGAGAAGGGTTAAGATAAGCAGTCTCGTGAAGTCTTGACTTTATATCATCTTCTTTAAATCTTGTTTTTTCAAAAATAGTGTCATCCGGCAGGAAGTTTATTGTTGTTCCGTTTTCTTTTGTTGTTCCAACAGGAACTAAAAGGCCATTTTCAAGCTTAGTTGTGGGAATACCTCTCTCATAACTATCTTCATAAATATAGCCATCCTTTTTAATTCTGACGCTCATCCTTGTAGACAAAGCGTTTACAACGGATGAACCAACACCATGAAGACCACCACTGGTCTTGTACGCATTATTATCAAATTTACCACCGGCGTGAAGCATAGTAAGAACGACACGCTCAGCAGTAATGCCCTTAGCGTGCATTCCCACAGGAATACCTCTACCGTTATCTTCAATTGTAGCTGAACCATCAGCCTCTAATGTAACGTGGATTTTTGTGCAGAAACCTGCAAGATGTTCATCGACAGCGTTATCTACAATTTCATAAACAAGATGATTAAGACCTCTTGTAGAAACACTGCCAATATACATACCAGGACGCTTTCTAACAGCCTCAAGGCCCTCTAAAACAGTAATACTCGAAGCGTCATATTGTTCGTATGCAGCCATTCAAAACCCCTTTTCAAAACTTTTTTCTAAATAATATAAATTCAAATTAAAAATGTAATTTTCTGGTAACAGTTACTGCCAAAGCCCCGGGACCAATGTGACAGGCAACTGACAAAGAAAGCGGATCCATATGGATATCAAATCCAGGAAAGGCCTCTTCTACTTCTTTTTTCCAAGCCGTAGCAGCTTCTAAATCCTTGGTATAAGCACATGCAATATGAAAATCTCTTGCATCCATACCACCGAATCTATTTTCGATATCAGCCTTTATGGCATTTATCATTATGTTCTTACCCTGATTTGTTGTACGTGCTTTTGCAAATGCGTCAAGCTTTTCACCCTGGATCTGAAGTACAGGTTTTAAGCGAAGGAGTGTTCCAAGTGCAGCTGCAGCCGGTGTGATCCTTCCACCCTTTTTAAGATAATAAAGAGTATCAAGCATAATATAGATACTGGATTCGAATTTTGTATCCATAAGCTTTTTGACGATTTCTTCTGCTGATAAACCTGCTTTTGCCATTTCAAGTGCATCAAGAGCAGACTGTCTTTGAGTTACAGATATTCTCTGGTTATCTACTACGAAAACCTTGCCCTCATATTCTTCCTGTGCGATCATATATGCGCTCTGGCAGGAGCCGGAAAGGCCGCTGCTCATAGGAATATATATGATCTGGTCATAATCCTGTAAAACCTTATCCCACAGAGTCATAAGTGAATCAGGAGTCGGCTGACTTGTTGAAACAGCAGCATCTTCGCCAAGTTTGGTATAAAATTGTTCCTGAGTAAGATTTATATCTTCATAAAAATCTTCATCATTTATCATAAATGGCATAGGAACAACAAAAAGCCCTAATTCCTTGGCCTGACTTTGAGTTACACCACTATTACTATCTGTAACAACTGCAATCTTAGACATAATATAGATATTCTACCGACAAAAAGCCGATAATCCTCCTATTTTCATACTATTACACTAGAATAATATTACTTTTATAATGTGGCAAAGTCAACCGAATTTGCCGATTTTGTGCTGAGCAATTCTTTTAATACACTATGTTGTGGCAATATAAGATCAGGATCATTTGCCAAAATCCTATCTGCATCCATAGCTGATTCTTTAACAAGATCGCTGTCGTGGTATATATCTCCAACACGGAAATTAAGGTCACCGCTTTGGCGAACACCAAAAAGGTCACCCGGGCCTCTTTGCCTTAAATCTTCCTCCGCAATCTTAAATCCATCATTGGATTTATTCATGATATCAAGTCTTTCTTTGGCTTCTTTTGACTCGGAAGTATTAAGGAATATGCAATATGACTGAGCATCACCTCTTCCTACTCTTCCGCGAAGCTGATGGAGCTGCGAAAGCCCGAATCGCTCAGCATTTTCAATCATCATAACCGTGGCATTTGGAACATTTATGCCAACCTCTATAACAGTTGTGGAAACTAAAACATCGATATCTTTCCTTGCAAAAGCATCCATTATCTTGTCTTTTTCAGCCGGCTTCATTTTTCCGTGGAGCATGTCAACCCGTATATCTGAAGGCAATGCCGCCCTTAGCTTTTCGGTATAATCGGTAACATTTTCAACATTATCAAGTTCGCCCTCTTCAATCATCGGACAAATTACATAAGCCTGATGTCCCGCTTCTACCTGGCTTTTAATGAACTTATAAGCTGTAGGTCGGTAATCAGTTCCAACAACACAGTTCTTTATAGGCTTTCTTCCACCGGGAAGTTCATTAACTATAGAAATATGCAGATCTCCATAAAGAATTATCGCAAGTGTTCTGGGTATTGGAGTTGCACTCATTAGTAAAACATGAACCTTATCACCTTTGCCTGCTAAAGATTCTCTCTGACGAACTCCGAATCTGTGCTGTTCATCAGTAACAACCAGGGCAAGATTTTTATAATTCACCTTTTCCTGAATAAGGGCATTTGTTCCGATAATGCAGTTAACTTCGCCTTCACTTATGAGTCTTTGTGCCTCTTTTTTCTCTTTAGCAGAAAGAGCTCCTGTTAAAAGAACCGGTTTTAAAGTCTTTAGGTCATATTTTTTAATAATCTCTTTAAAACTCTCATAATGCTGGGCAGCCAGAACTTCAGTAGGAGCCATTAATGCGCCCTGATAGCCATTTGCAGCTGTAGTTAAAAGAGCCAGCAAAGAAATAATTGTTTTTCCGGAGCCTACATCTCCCTGTATAAGCCTGTTCATAACTGTTTCGCCGCCAAGGTCGGATCTAATATCCTCCCAAGCCTTCATCTGAGCATTTGTAAGCTTATAAGGAAGCCTTTCCAAAAGCCTTTGTGTGTCGGCTACGTCGATCATTGGATATGAATTCTTGATAACTTCCTGAGACTTTTTTAATAGCCTTAACTTAAGCACAAAAAGTAAAAACTCATCATAAGCTAGTCTCCTTCTGGACTTTTCCAGTGCTTTCGCATCCGAAGGAAAATGTATGCCCACAACAGCTTCACTATAGCTTGTTAGGCCATGGCTTTTTATTAAATCATCAGGTAAATATTCTTCAAATCTTCCTGCATTTTTAAAAGCCTCGTGCATTGCCTTAATGACTATGTTGTTAGTAAGCCCTTTAACAAGAGGATACCTTGGCTGCATCTGACCCATAAGCGCCATATATTCGTCAAGCTTATACATTTTAGGCTGATCCATGGATAGGAAATTGCCTTTTTTCTGAACCATTCCTCTAAATACATGAGTTGTTCCGAGCTTTAACACGCTTGCAAGGTAAGGAGCGTTAAAATAGGTCATTTTAACCCTTGCGGTTTGATCAGCAGCCTCAAAAGCAATAATAGAAAGGTTTCTGACTCTTCTTTTAACAATGCTTCCTATAATAGTCAGTTTACATGCGTTTATTTCACCGGGCTTCATATCGCAGGCATTTAAAATATTCCCATAAATATCATAGGCCCTTGGATAGTACCTGATCAGGTCGCCACAGGTATAAACGCCACATTTTTCAAAAAGCTTTGCTGTTTTCTCCCCGATACCCTTTAAATTTATAACCTTTTCTTCAAGTTCTCTGCTCCCCAAAACACACCTCGCAATAAAGAAAATTAAAGCCAGGCAAACTAAGCCTGGCTTATAGTTAATCTATAAATTATTCTGCAGAAACTATGTAGTAATATATTGGCTGTCCGCCATACTGAAGTTCTACATCACACTGTGGATACTTCTCACTGATCTTGTTCTTTAAGTTCTCAGCATCCTTCTCATCAACTTCATCACCATAGTAAACACTGATGAGTTCAAGATCGTCATTCATCATCTTATCGAGCATGTTATATGTTACATCAGCAATTTCAGCTCCTACTGAAAGGATTCCTGAATCACCGATTCCCATGTAATCGCCCTGTTTGATCTGTACATCATCGATAACTGTGTCTCTGACAGCATATGTTACTTCACCGGTATTAACAGTTGAAAGAGCTTCTTTCATAGCTGCTATATTATCTTCAAGTGCTACATCAGGTACATAGTTAATGATTGCAGTTACACCCTGAGGAACAGTCTTTGATGGAACAACTACGATCTTCTTACCATCATCTGAATCTTCTGCCATAATAGCTGCCTGATTAGCTGCAAGAATAATATTCTTGTTGTTAGGAAGTACTATTACAGTGTCAGCATTAACCTTTTCAACAGCATCCATAATATCTGCTGTACTTGGATTCATTGTCTGTCCGCCTTCAATGACGTAATCAACTCCAAGTCCTCTGAAGATTTCTGCAAGGCCATCACCTGCACATACTGTAACAAAGCCAACTTCCTTGTGAGGCATCTCAGGTATTTCTTCTTCCTTTGTATCATCAAGTTCAACCTTGTCACCAAGAGGAATATCATCTCCGGGTAAATATGTTGGTGTAAGCTCAGCAGCTCCATTTATCTCAGTCTTGATCTCAGCCCAGGAACCATCATTATTTTCATGGAAGAGTTTCTCTCTGTGTTCCATTCTCATGTTGTCAATCTTCATATTTGAAAGCTGACCATACATAAGAGCTCTCTGAATAGCAAGACCAGGATCATTGGAATGTACGTGAACTTTACAAATCTCGTCATCAGCCACCATTACAATGCTGTCACCAATGGATTCAAGGAAAGACTTAAAGTCTATCTCCTGCTTGATATTAAGAGGTTTAGACAAAAGAACAATAAACTCTGTACAATAACCAAATTTAATATCAGCTTCTTCAACTTCCTTGCCAGCCGCACCAGCCTTTGCACCAGGTGTCATAGCTTCTTCATTTATTGAAAGATCGATCTCTTTTCCAAGATAGCCATCAAGAGCACCCTTAAGAACCTGCATAAGGCCCTGTCCGCCAGAGTCTACAACACCAGCCTGCTTAAGAACAGGAAGCATATCAGGTGTCTTGGCAAGTACTTCATCAGCGTACTTGATAACTTCGCTGCAGAAATACTCGATATCATCTGTTCCCTCTACTGCAAGTTCATGAGCCTTTTCAGCTGCACCCTTGGCAACAGTAAGGATTGTTCCTTCCTTAGGCTTCATAACAGCCTTATAAGCAGTCTCAACAGCCTTATCGAAAGCAGCTGAAAGAATCTCTACATTAACTTCATCATGCTCTTTAACAACTTTGGTAAATCCTCTAAGGAGCTGTGAAAGAATAACTCCGGAGTTACCTCTGGCGCCACGAAGGGACCCAGATGAAATAGCCTTACAAATTGATGTCATGTCGCTGCTATCGCCAAGACCTGAAACCTCTTTAGCTGCTGACATGATAGTCATTGTCATATTTGTGCCTGTATCTCCATCGGGAACAGGGAATACGTTAAGTTCGTTTATCCATTCCTTTTTTGCCTCAAGATTCTTGGCACCAGCTAAAAACATTTTTGACAACAGCTTAGCGTCAATTACATTATTACTCAAAACTTAATTCCTCCTAGAACTCAATCGAGCCAATTAATCTATAACACGGACGCCTTCGATGTAGATATTAATCTTCTCGATTTCGAGCCCGGTAAATTCCTCTACTTTATATTTAACAGTGTCGATAAGGTTATCAGATACTGCTGAGATACTAACTCCATAAGCTACTATAACATGAAAGTCAAGTTTAAGCTTGTTGTTATCATCAAGCGTTACATTTATACCTCTTGTCATGGAATCAAGCTTAAGAAGGCTAACAAGACCATCCTTGACATTTACATTGGCCATTCCAACAATTCCAAAGCATTCCATTGCGACTGCACCAGCATACTGGGCAATTACTTCATTATCAATAGAAATATTTCCCATGTGTGTGTTTACCACAGAAGCTTTCATATAATTCCTCCTTAACAGGCAGTGCTATCACCGCCGTTTTCGCATACCATATAGTATTATAATAGCAGTTTATAAAAAAATAAACCATAAATTTTCTATATTTCTCTTGCAATTAGTTTTCGTTTCTGCTAATATATCAATGTTGCGAAAACATAAGCAATAATATGCTATTTATTTACGATTACATGGCTTATAAGGAGGTGTCAAAATGGCTAAATGTGATATTTGTGGCAAGGGCGTTCATTTCGGTAACAACGTAAGCCATTCTCATAGAAGATCTAACAGAGTTTGGAAGTCAAACGTTCAGCACGTTGCTGTTAAGGTCAACGGTCAGTCAAAGAGAATGCACGTTTGCGCAAGTTGCCTTAGATCTAACAAGGTTGAAAGAGCTTAATTAGTAATAATAAAAACTACCTGATGACAGGTAGTTTTTTTATTGCATTTTTTACTCTTCTATTTTTATGAATTATATTTCTTATACGGAAAATCCAAAGAGAGCAAGTTTCGATATGATAAGCTCTCTTATAATAATTCCCTTCTCTTCTTTTTCATCCTTATTCATTTTTACAAGCTGTTCTATTGTATAGACTTTCTCTTTAAAACCCTTTTCATGATTTAAAGGATCTTTATATTGAGATGTTCTGATCCTAAGTCTGAGCTGCCTATAGAGTTTATAATCAAAACTATCTTTTTCTATATAGTAGAGATGGCTCTCAAGACTTGTATCAAGATCAACTTCATCTTTAATATATTTTGATATTATGGTCTTGAACTTAAATGGGACCATCTCATTATTTAAGAGCTCATTATAGTTATAACGAGCTCCAAAATAATATCTTTCTATATCCTGCATGTAATACTTGAAATCATCTTCATTTACAATATTCTGCATATGCTTAATTACTTCTCTCCGCTGTCAAGATCTTCAATGTTGTCGCCGCTGAACTTTATGGCACTCCTAATCTTATCTTCATCCCATCCTGTCTCATCCATAAGCTCTTTTACGGTGACTTTACGTCTAAGATCATCTGCAAGC
This sequence comes from Butyrivibrio sp., assembly GCF_015056685.1. Lineage (GTDB taxonomy): Bacteria > Bacillota > Clostridia > Lachnospirales > Lachnospiraceae > Butyrivibrio. The sequence goes on from NZ_SVFW01000011.1 coordinate 26,257, forward strand.
TCTTTTGCCTTGTCTGCAACTTCTTGAACAAGTTTAAGAACCTTCTGGCTTCCTGTATCTTCTGCAAGATTCTCCTGAATAATATTCTCCATGGCATCAAGCATAAGCTTATATAAAAAGCTCTCAACTTCTGATGGCTCCCCAACAGCATCAAGCATTGTAACGCCCTTGGTAAGAGCTACATTTCCTTCGCCTATAAGGTCTTCCAAAAATACTCCCTGTTCGGAATACATTCTTGCAACATCTACTACAAGAGGAAGATACATGGAAATAAGCTTTTCCTGCGCATCCTTTTCCCCTGCCAAAGCTGAAATTGCTATAGCTTCTTTTTCGCCATCAGTATAACTTGGGAGTGCATTTAAGCTTTCAATGTAATCATCGAGATAATTCTTTTCCTCATCAGAAAGATCCTCATCAGTAAAAACAGCTTCTTCATCAACACCTATCTTATGACTTTTCAGGTATTCAAAGACCATTTCAAACTGCTTTTCATCAAGTTCAAGATCAGAAAAAGCTTCTTTAACCTCCTCTGATGTGATTATGTTTTTATTTTCTCTGGCTGTTCTTGTAACATTCTTTAAAATAGCCGCAAATTCTTTTTCTTTGTTTTCTAAATTACCCATGGTGCTCCTTTATTTTACGTGCTGATGTGTAAACAAATGATCCTGGCAATACTCATAATTGCCATTACACTTTGAACAGAATCTGAATTCCAGGTCCGGATACTCAGCCTCTGTGCGTCCACATACTGCACATTTATGTCTTGTTATGCCTTTAGGCATCATCTTTGATGCATTGTGATATTCTCGCCTTCTCTTTACCTCTTTTGGTCTCAAATGGCTGATCTTACCTGTCTGCAAGTAGAAAAGAAGTAAATTAATAAACTGAAATACAATTGCAAAAAATACAAAATAATTTTTGTTAGCAACGCCTGTAAATGCATTATATGCAAGCAGTGCTGCATAGAAATAGCCAAGATACTTAACCTTTATCGGAATGATAAACATCAAAAGAACCTGAACATCAGGGAAGCACATTGCAAATGCTAAAAATACCATTTCCTGGATGTATGATGTGCTGAAATAAATTGAAAAAGCACTCATGACTGCGCCAAGAGCATCACCATTAATTCCAAAAAAGAACTTGTACACAAGCATAGTTGCAAATGATGCAATGATCATAAGCACAACGCCGCCAAAAATAAAGACATTGTACCTGAAGGTTCCCATTGTTCTTTCCATGCTGGTACCAACGAAATAATAAAAGAACAAAGTAATGATAATAAGAATATTAAAAGAACTTGGTGGTATTAAAAGCCATGATACCAGTCTCCAGATCTGACCATGTAAGATTGCATAAGGATCAAGAGTTAAAAATCCAAGTATATTTACGCTTGGCGGAGCAAGCTGTAATACATATCCCAAAACATAAAGTCCAATGATATACAAAGTAAGATTTGGAATAGCATATTTCCCAAACTTTCTTTCCATATTGTTCAAAAATTCATTCATAGAAAATCCTCATTCTGTTATAGTATTATGCCTGATAATTTATCAAGAATAGCCTTTATATCGTAAGGCTTAGTAATATATCCATTCATACCGGACTTGATTATTTTTTCTTTTCCGCTCTCAGATTCATCGGCGGTGATCGCGATAACAGGAACTTCTGACCTTATATCGTTTTCCATATCTCTGATTTTCTTAATAAACAAGTACCCTTGAATATTTCTGTCATCTACATTGATCAAAACAGCATCAAAATATCCTGAAGGTGCTGCCTTGACTTTCTCATAGGCATCAAGTCCATCGTTGGCAATCTGAACTTCCATTCCGGCTTTTTTCATAATATCGCTTGTAATTGTCTGATTCGGAAGTGTATCCTCAACAATAAGAACTCTTTTTCCAAAGAAATTGTAAAGGCTTAAGCTATCGTCTATTTTTACCTGACCACTCTCAAAGCTGCTTATATTAAGAATATTATTAAGAATTGTTGTCAGCTCTTTACTGAATGAGCCCATCTTAGCAAGGTTATTCTTAATATTTGTAAGATCATTCATATTCTCTGAAATCCTAATAAGAGAAACAATATTGTTGATTGGCTCTCTCATATAGTTATTCATCTTATTAAGGAAAACAAACTTCTCCTGGTTTACAGTTTCAATCTCACGCTTTGCATCTTCTTTTTCACGAATACGCTTCCTGTTTATACGCACTGAATAAAGCAAAAGTAAGATCAAAATGGCAAGAATAATTAAAAATACAATAAATGCACCAATAAAATTCTCTCTCAAAACATCTTTGAAGGTGTATTTATACATGTTATCGGAATAAACTAAACCAAGATTATTGACATACTCTGTTCCTGCTCTGCTCAGTCCTCTGTCAATAAGTTTCAAAAGTCCTTCATTACCAATCTTTACACCAAAGCACATGTCGTCTGCGTATCCAAGCTGCCTGAACGAAAGTTTTTCGTAATCAGGATTTTTGAGCATTGATGCAGTTCTAAGGCCATTTAATGTCGTATATGTAGCTTCACCCTTTAATACAGCCTTAAGGCACGCATCAATGGATGGATAATACTCTATTGTAGCATCTGGATAATGATTGGCAATGTAATAATATTGAAGCTTGTTGCTTTCATTAACTGCAAATATCTGCTTTGAATTATCATAGTAATTCGTAGAATATATCAGATCTGTAAGCGAGGATATAACAGGCTTTGATATGAACATGCCATCTTCCTCAGAGAAGAAAAGGCCTCCGCCAACAGGAAATGCAAGTTCAATTTCTTCATCATCCATAGCTTTAACAAGTTCATCGTATGTATCAAATCCAACATACTCAATAGCAACTGTTTCATATCCAAGCTGCTTAAACAAATATGGAACAAGCTCTTTAATTAGCCCTGTTACTTTGCCATCTTTTGCAGTATCACTGTATGGAAGAAAATTATTAAGATATCCGACTACTACACTTTCATGTGAAGTAAGCCATTCTTTTTCAGAGCTTGTAAAGGCTCTGCTGGCCAAGGTCTCAGGATAATACTTATTTCTTAATACACTTATATAATCAGGATACTCTAAAAAGAGCTGACTCTGAGCTTCATTGAGTTCTTTTAAAAGATCCGGTCTGTCTTTACTTGTGCAGATAAAATAGTCTGTTTCGCCAAATGGATAAAGTGTTTCAGCGTGGCTTCTGTCGTATATACCATCGCTTTCACCTGCAAGTGTATCAACTTCCCTCTTGTCAAAGGCCTCAAGAAGCGCATCATAGTCTGAAAATGTAACAACATTAGCAGCTATATTCTTTTTTTCCAGGAAGTTTTCCAAAGCAACTTTGATAGCACTATCAAGTACTCCTACACTCTTACCATTGAGAGTAGTCGGGTTTGTGGTAATAGTATCATCGCCCTGGTGCTTGACAATACTATACTGCTCTGTGCCCTGTGGCTTATCAGGATATGAAATAAGATGACTGCGGCTTTCTGTATAAGCAAGACCTGCAACAAGATCAACATCACCATTTAAGAGCATGTTGTATATTGTTACAAAATCGCCATAGACATATTCATAGTTCCATCCGGTATATTCAGATAGTTTTCGATAGTATTCATAAGCGTAGCCGCTTTTGACTGCCTTATCTGAAGCACCTTCCTGGAATACTTCATTCTGATAATAACCAACCCTTACAGTCTTTGTTACACTTTTCCCCGCTGTTCCCTTAATGCTATTAAAATTAAAAATCAAAATAACTGACAATAATAACAGAAAAAGTCGTTTTGTTTTTGATTTCATAAATAATAATCCCCTTCATATGCTCATACAGGGTAATCATAACACAAAAACTCCCATAAGCGAATGCAGTTTTTTAAATTTTATACAATTTATCATAATTGATTTTTAGATGGCACTGCATTATAATCATATAGATTGTCTTTAGCTACATTTAATTAGAAGATATAGCTTAGCAATAGATTTAGAAGTTGAGGTTAAAATATGATTTCAAAGGACTACACATTAGGTATTGATATTGGTTCCACCACTGTTAAGGTGGCTCTTTTGGATAACAATCACAAGATTATTTTTTCTGATTACAAAAGACATTTTGCTAATATTCAAGAGACATTATCAGATCTTTTGCAGGAAGCTTATAAAATAAGCGGCGATATAACTATCCACCCTGTCATAACAGGATCTGGCGGACTTACACTTGCCAAGCACCTGGAAGTTCCTTTTGTCCAGGAAGTTATAGCTGTTTCTACTTCACTTAAAGAGCTTGCTCCTAAAACTGATGTTGCAATTGAGCTCGGTGGTGAGGATGCCAAAATTATCTATTTTGAGGATGGAAATGTTGAACAGCGTATGAATGGTATCTGTGCCGGTGGTACAGGTTCATTTATAGACCAGATGGCTTCTCTTTTACAGACAGATGCTACAGGTCTTAATGAGTATGCTAAAAATTACCACTCTCTTTATACAATAGCTGCAAGATGTGGTGTTTTTGCAAAATCAGATATTCAGCCACTTATCAATGAGGGGGCAACAAAAGAAGATCTTTCAGCTTCTATTTTCCAGGCTGTTGTCAACCAGACTATTTCAGGACTTGCCTGTGGAAAGCCAATCAGAGGCCATGTGGCATTTTTAGGTGGTCCTCTTCACTTCCTTGATCAGCTTAAAGCTGCCTTCGTTCGCACGCTTAAGCTTGATGAGGAACATACGATTGAAACTGATAATTCCCATCTCTTTGCTGCTATAGGTTCTGCCTTAAATGCCAAAGAAGATGTTTCATATTCTATGAATGAAATGACTGATAAGCTCTCCCATAAAATAGTTATGGAAGCTGAAGTTTCACGTCTTGATCCTCTTTTCAAAAATGAAAATGAATATTCTGAATTCAGAAACCGACAGGACAAATATAAAGTTAAAACAAGAAAGCTTGATGATTATAAAGGAAAGGCTTTCCTTGGAATCGATGCCGGTTCTACTACTACAAAATGTGCACTTATCAGTGAAGACGGAGATCTTCTTTATTCATTCTATTCAAGTAACAACGGAAGCCCATTAAAGACAGCCATCTCCTCTATTCAGGAAATATATAAGCTCATGCCGGAGGGTGTTTCAATCGCCAGATCATGTTCAACAGGTTACGGTGAGGCACTTCTTAAGTCTGCACTTTTACTTGATGATGGAGAAGTTGAGACAATTGCTCACTACAATGCCGCTGCGTTCTTTGATCCTAAGGTTGACTGTATCCTGGATATTGGTGGACAGGATATGAAATGTATTCATATAAAGAATAATTCAGTTGATTCTGTTCAGCTTAATGAGGCATGTTCATCAGGTTGCGGTTCTTTCATTGAAACCTTTGCCAAATCTTTAGGATATAGCGTTCAGGACTTTGCTAAAGTAGCTCTTTATGCAAAATCTCCTGTTGATCTTGGAACAAGATGTACTGTATTCATGAATTCTCGAGTTAAGCAGGCACAGAAGGAAGGCGCTGATGTGGCAGATATTTCATCAGGTCTTGCTTATTCAGTAATCAAGAATGCGCTCTTTAAAGTTATTAAAGTTTCAGATGCCAAGGACCTTGGCGAACACATAGTTGTTCAGGGCGGAACTTTCTATAACGATGCTGTACTTAGAGCATTTGAGATCATTTCAGGTGCAGAAGCAATTCGTCCTGATATTGCAGGAATTATGGGTGCTTTTGGTGCTGCACTCATCGCCAGAGACAGATATTTTGAGACAAGCGACTATAAAACAACAATGCTTGGTATTGAGCAGATCAATAAACTTGAATACTCAACAAGCATGACTACCTGTCAGGGATGCACAAACCACTGTCGTCTTACTGTAAATAAATTTACAGGCGGAAGAACTCATATTTCCGGAAACAGATGTGAAAGAGGTATCGGTAAGGTAAAGAACGCCGATAATATCCCTAACCTTTTTGATTATAAATATAAGAGAATATTTGGATATGAGCCACTTGAAGCTGATAAGGCAAAAAGAGGCACGGTTGGTATACCAAGAGTTCTTAACTTTTATGAGAACTATCCATTCTGGTTTACTTTCTTTACAAAGCTCCAATATAAAGTTGTTCTTTCACCAAGATCAACACACCAGATCTATGAGCTTGGTATTGAATCAATTCCAAGTGAATCAGAGTGCTATCCTGCTAAATTGTCCCATGGACATATTGAGTGGCTTATAAAACAAAAGGTTGATTTTATCTTCTATCCCGGACTTTTCTATGAAAGGGAGGAAGTTGAAGGCGCAACCAACCATTACAACTGCCCTATTGTTACTTCATATTCAGAAAACATCAAAAACAATGTTGAAGCTATTACAAATGGCGAAGTAAAATTCAGAAATCCATTTATGGCTTTCACAAGCCTTGATACTGCTACAGCATCTCTTGTAAAAGAATTTTCTGAAATTCCGGCTGAAGAAGTCATTGCTGCTGCAAAGGCTGGCTGGGATGAAATGCAAAACGCAAGAAAAGACATTCAGAAAAAAGGTGAAGAAACCCTTAAATGGATGGAAGAAAACAATAAACACGGTATTGTTCTTGCAGGAAGACCTTATCATGTAGACCCTGAGATCAATCATGGTATTCCTGATATGATCTGTTCTTATGGAGTTGCTGTTCTTACAGAAGACAGCGTTTCACACCTTGGCAAGCCTGAAAGACCTCTTATTGTTTCTGATCAGTGGATGTATCATTCAAGATTATATGCTGCAGCAAGCTACGTAAGAACAAGGGATGACCTGGATCTTATCCAGCTTAACTCCTTTGGTTGTGGTCTTGATGCCGTTACTACAGACCAGGTAAATGATATTCTTTCCGGTTCAGATAAGATTTATACATGCCTTAAGATTGATGAAGTAAACAGCCTTGGAAGCGCAAGGATCAGAGTACGTTCTCTTTTAGCTGCAATTCGCGTAAGAAAGCAGAAAAATACTAAGAGAACAATTCGTTCAACTGCTAATAACAGAGTTCTTTTCACAGAAGAAATGAGAAAGAACTATACAATACTCTGCCCTCAAATGTCTCCTATTCATTTTGATATCTTAGAGCCCGCTTTCAGAGCTTGCGGATATAACTTTGTAGTAATGCAAAATGATAACAGACATGCGATTGATATGGGTCTTAAGTATGTTAATAACGATGCTTGCTACCCTTCACTTTGGGTTGTTGGCCAGATTATGGATGAGCTCCATTCCGGTAAATACGACCTCAATAAAACTGCTGTTATCATGTCACAGACAGGTGGCGGTTGCAGAGCAACAAACTATGTAGGATTTATAAGACGTGCTCTTAAGAAAGCAGGTATGGAACAGATTCCTGTTGTTTCACTTAACCTTTCAAAGCTTGAAGCAAATCCTGGCTTCCACATTAACTTTGAAATGCTTAAAAGAGCTGCTTATGGCGCTGTTTTCGGAGATATCTTCATGCGCTGCGTATACAGAATGAGACCATACGAAAAGGTCAAGGGTTCTACAGAAGCCGTTCATGAGAAATGGAAAAAGGAATGTATCGACTTCGTATCATCCAAGCATATGAGCTTTGCAAAGTTCCAGAAAATGTGCCGAGAGATTATTGAAGACTTCGATAAAATAGAGATAACAGATGAAGTAAAGCCAAGAGTTGGCATTGTTGGTGAGATTCTTGTTAAGTTTGCACCAGCAGCCAATAACCACCTTGTTGATCTTCTTGAAGCAGAAGGTGCTGAAGCTGTTGTTCCTGATCTTATTGATTTCATGCTCTACTGCTTCTACAATCAGATCTACAAGGCAAAAGAGCTTGGAACTTCCAAGAAGACTGCTGCTCTCATGCGTGTAGCAATCTGGGCTATTGAAAAGCTTAGAGGCGGAGCAACAAAAGCCTTTGAAAAGAGTGTACATTTCGAGCCACCAACAAGTATCTATAAGCTTGTTGAATATGCAAAACCTATCGTAAATATCGGCAATCAGACAGGTGAGGGATGGTTCTTAACAGGAGAAATGGTTGAACTTATTAAAGGCGGTGCTTCTAATATCGTTTGCACACAGCCATTTGGATGTCTTCCTAACCACGTTGTAGGTAAAGGTGTTATCAAACAGATGCGACACATGTATCCTGGCTGCAATATAGTTGCTATCGACTATGATCCAGGTGCTTCTGAAGTAAACCAGCTTAACAGGATCAAGCTTATGCTCTCAACTGCTCAAAAGAAAGTTGACGAAAAAATGAAGAAGGCTATGTAAAATAGTTAAAAAAAGGCACATCGCAAAAGCGATGTGCCTTTTTAAATGATAAATCATTTGAATTTTGCATTTAATTTTTCGATGGCATCTTCATGACGCTGAATGGCAAAGGTTGCTGATTTTGCCTTAAGCTCTGCATTCACACGCTTCTTATGTATCTCATTAGCCTTTACATAATAATCGTATACGTCTTCATCCTCAAGCTCAAGGAATTTATCCGCAAAGCATCCAGGAAGCACAAACTTTTTAACAACGTCATTAAACTTTACTTCTATGTACTTACCATCTTGTGTGATGACTGTTCCTTCACCAAACTTTTTATGTTTCACAGTTAGTTTAAGAGCAGACCTTTCACCAAGTTCTTTTTCTTCCTGATCAAGTGCATCAAGCTCATGATCCAATTCTGTCTGAAGAGCTTTGAGCTCTTCTATCTGTTTAGCATTTTCTTCTAGCATCTCTTTAGTCTTCTTTGTAGGTTTCTTTTTAGAATCTGTCTTTACTTCAAGGTCATCGTTCTCAACATTAAGGGCCATATGATAATTCTCCTTGTCTAAATTATCTAAAATAAAATAAACGACCTAACATATATATTTTAACTTATTTTAATAGAAAAAACAATGATAGCGGGGCCCTTAAAATATTATAAATTTATAACGTAGTTGTAACTCCAGGTTTAAGTTCGATATGTTTTTTATCAACTTCAAGCCATACGCTTGTGGCACTTGGATTATATGCAAAATCTCCATTTACTGATACCTGAACTCTTGAAGCTGCATCCATATAGTCAACAATCTCGATATTTGTTGCATACCAGATATCATCTTTGTTGCCAACCTTTTTAGCAAAGTTCTCAATCACATGCCAGTTATTGTCAATTTCAAATTCATAACTGTGTCCCCATACATACATCATGTACAGATACTGGGTTTTATGAAGATTTATAAACTCTTCAGATAATCTCTCCAAAGCTTCATTTTTGTGGCTGCATGTAGGATTCCATCTAAGATAATCTGAAGGCATTGCAAAGCCAAGTGTTGAATGAACTGTTCTTGCATGTCTGATACCACATGCTTTTAAAGCATCAACAACATTGTCATCAAATGAGCCATTAGGATATGCAAGTCCTCTTACAGTGTAGCCAAGTGCTTCCTCAAGCTTTCTTCTATCCTCTATTACCTGAAGCACCATCTGTTCCTTGGGGCTTCTTGCAATTGTAGGATGTAAAACAGTGTGACAGGCAACTTCATGTCCTTTATAAAGCTCTTTATACTCTGAAGCAGGAATACGCTCATCATAGGCATTAGCAAATGGTCTGTCTACAAGACCTGAATTTACATTAAAAGTTCCCTTAAGACCATACTCATTAAATAAGGCAACAAGTCTTCTGTCGGCAATTTTGCCATCGTCATAACTAAGCGTTAATACTTTATGTTTTCCTCCCGGAAAGCAAGTATAGATATTCCTAAGTTCCATTTTTTACTCCCTCACTTACATTTTTTTAGTCAGCATCTTGGATGCGAGCTTTCTTTTTTCTTCGTCTAGTATCTGTCCCCATTTATATGGTGTGTTCTGGTATACGTAATAGTTGAGCCAGTTTGTATAAAGGATATTTGCATGACTTCTCCATACAAGATCAGGTACATTTTCAGGATTATCATCAGGATAGTAATTGATAGGCATTTTAATATCAAGGCCTTTACCAAGATCTCTTTTATACTCACTATCAAGAGTTAATCGGTCATACTCTGCATGTCCCATTGCAAATATCTGACTTCCTGACTTATTCATGCAAAGGAAAATTCCTGCCACATCAGATTCTGCAAGAACAACAAGATCCTCGCAATCATGTATGGCCTTGGCAGGAGTCTCTGTATGCCTAGAGTGAGGCATTGAAAATACATCATCAAAGCCTCTGACCAGAGGTACCTTCCTGTTCATGACTCTGTGCTTATATATACCAAATCTCTTTTCAGGCAAAGGCTTTTTATCTATTCCATAGTGATAATAAATTCCTGCCTGTGCTCCCCAGCAGATGTGGAATGTTGATGTTACATTTGTTTTTGACCACTCAAATACTCTGCAGAGCTCATCCCAATAGTCAACCTGTTCAAAATCAAGTTGCTCTACAGGAGCGCCGGTAATAATAAGACCATCGTAGGTGTTTTCCTTAAGCTCATCGAATGGATGATAGAACCTGTTAAGATGGTTAGGAGACGTATTTGATGAATGGTGGGAACTCATCTGCATAAAAGATACATCAATCTGCAAAGGCGTATTAGACATGGATCTAAGTAGCTGCAATTCAGTATCCTCTTTAAGTGGCATAAGATTAAGAATACAGATCTGCAAAGATCTGATGTCCTGATGCAGGGCCCTGTTCTCATCAACAGCAAATATGTTTTCCTGTTCAAGGATCTCCCTTGCAGGAAGATCATTTTTTATCTTAATTGGCATTTTTCATCACTCCGTAAATAATTATTTTATCATTTCTAAAAACTGAGCTTCGTCAATTACTTTAATACCAAGTTCATTGGCTTTTGTAAGCTTACTTCCGGCAGCTTCGCCTGCAAGAACAAGAGAAGTCTTTTTTGATACACTTCCTGAAGCTTTTCCGCCGTTTTTAACAATAAGCTCTTCCGCCTCTTTTCTTCCAAGAGTTGGTAATGTTCCTGTAACTACAATGGTCATTCCGGAAAGCTTATCGGATGCATCCTCATCTTTTTGAACGATCATGTTAAGTCCCATTTTTTCCATCTCATCAATGATAGAGAGGTTGTTCTCATCATGGAAGAAGTCGTATAAATCTTCTGCTGTGGTCTCACCAATATCCGGAATCTGCAAAAATCCGTCTTTTGTAACTTTCTTAAGATCCAGAAGACTGTCAAAATGTTTCATGATTTCTCTTGCTGTTGACTTACCTACATTCCTGATTGCAAGTCCTGTAAGAAGCCTTACCGGATCATTTTCTTTTGACTTTTCTATCTCTGCAAGAAGCTTGTCAGTATTCTTTTCTTTACCAATAATTCCCTTTTCGATCAGAACATCTCTATGCTCAAATAAGTGATATATATCAGCATAGCTCTTTAAAAAGCCCTCAGAAACAAGTGCTTCTACTAGTGTATCACCAAGTCCCATGATATTCATGGCATCTCTTGAAGTAAAGTATGAAATTGTTCTTGTAACCTGAGCAGGACATGTAGGATTGACGCATCTGATATCAGCGGTATCCTCTTCTCTAAATAGATGGCCGCCACAAACAGGGCATTTATCCGGAGCTTTATAAACAATTTCAGGTGCCTTCACGCAGCCGTTTAGCTTTGGAATGATCTCACCGCTCTTAAAGAGCTTGTATTCACCGCCAATTCCAATCTGCATTTCATTTATATAGTCCTGATTATGGAGAGTTGCTCTTGATACACTGGTACCGCAAAGCCTTGCTGGCTTACCTGTCTCCTTGTCGTGAAAACTTCCGGTAAAAGTAAGTTTGCCGGTTCTTCCAACATCCACAAGGATCTCATCCATAACAACGACTCTTTCTTCAGGTGGATACTTATATGCTATATGTCCACTTGAGTACTTTGAGCCTGATGGGAAATCATTTCTCCACTGAACCTGATCTATTTTTATAACAGCGCCGTCCAGGTCAAAATCCAGATTCTCTCTCATGTCACCAATTGTATCAATAGCATTTAAAACATCTGATGCTGTACTGCATTTTTTATGAAAAACAGTCTTAACACCAGCATTTTCGAGTATATCAAGGCCTTTACAATGGGACTGCATAAGTTCCATTGGACCATCCTGAATATTAAAGATGAACATTTTAAGGCCTCGGGACCTTGTAATCTCGGGATCGAGCTGCCTCAAAGTTCCCGCTGCCAGGTTTCTTGGATTAGCAGAAAGCTTTTTGCCGAGCATTTCCTGAGTTTCATTAAACTTATCAAAGCTTTCGTGTGACATATATACTTCACCGCGAAGCTCAAGATAATCATAGGGAAGGTCAAGAACCTGCTTAACATCAGGTATTACAAGGGCATTTAAAGTTACATCTTCGCCGATAAGACCATCTCCTCTGGTTTCTGCAAGAGATAGATGTAGTTTTCCATCAGATTCATCTTTTGTGTATCTAAGGGACATACTAAGACCGTCAATTTTCTGTTCAACAGAAAATGAAGCCTCCGGATGCATCAGATGCACCTTGTCTATCCAGGCAGAAACGTCTTCTTTATTGAACACGTCCTCGATAGAAAGCATAGGTACATTATGAGTTACCTTAACACCAGCCTCTCTCTTTGCTGTTCCGCCGACAATCTGGCTTGGAGAAGTCTTTGTTACAAATTCAGGATTTTCTTTTTCGATTTCCTTAAGCCTCTGCATGAGCTTATCATACTCATAGTCAGAGATTTCAGGTTCATCCTGATTATAATATAAATCCATATGATGCTTGATTTCCTTTACCAAAGCATCATATTCTTTCCTGATCAATTCTTTTTCCATACAAACTCCCAAAAACTATAATACTAACAGTATATTATTATTTATCTGGCAATTCCAGCATCTTTATAGAGTTTTTTTACCACTTGGTCTGAAAGGACAACATATTTTCCGGGTTTTAGATCGTAGTCCCTTAATTTCACATTCATAACCCTTATTCTTTTAAGCTTAACTACATTTGCCCCTAATGCTGCGCACATTCTGCGAATCTGTCTGTTAAGCCCCTGAGTCAGGATAATGTTAAAAGATCTTTTGCCTGTCTTTTTAACTTCACAGGGCCTTGTTCTTCTATCAAGTTCTTTTAGATACATTCCTGAAGACATGGCTTTAAGAAAATCTCCCGTCACATCCATGTCCACGGTGACTTCATACTCTTTTTCATGCTTCATAGAGCCTTTCATCATGGAATTTATAAGCTCACCATCATTTGACATAAGAAGAAGCCCCTCTGAGTCTTTATCAAGTCTGCCTGCATAAGTGACTCTTTTATCAAATCCAAGGTCTTCAATAACAGTTTTTTCTGCATACTTATCTTTTTCTGTACATGTAACACCAACCGGCTTATAGTATGCTATCACTATTTTTTCATCCAAAGGCTCTATCTTTTTGCCATCAACAAAAACAGTATCTGTATCAGTTACATCAATACCAAATACTGCTTTCTCACCATTTATAGTAACTCTTCCTTCATCTATTAACTTATCTGCCTCTCTCCTGGAGCATACGCCGCAGCTGGCAATATATTTATTTAATCTCATGAAAATACCTAACCACAATAATAATTTAAAAGTCGAGCATATATTCGTCATATACGCTCGACTCATAATTCATTAGTTTTCTTAAACTTGCGCCAAAGAGTTTATTGCATCATCCTCAATGATCAGGTCATAGGACTCGCGGATATGTGCGATCACATGCTGATTTGATGCCTGAAAACGGCCAAACTCATATGCCATTGTAAATAGTGACGCAAATACTTTTGGCTCTTCGTCAAGTCTCTTTAAATCAAGATAATACTTACCATCCTGCTCATTCTTATAAAGAGAACTTGATATATTAAGATCTGTAGGTGCCTTTTTACAAAACTCAATAACAGTACTGATATCTGCAAAAGAGAAAACATATTCATGGAACTTAAGTCGCTCTACATCTCTGTTTTTCTTGGAAGCACCGTTTGAGATCTTATCTGCTTTTTCTTTATTCTCAGCAGCTGATGACTTCTGATTGAGTGAAATCTTATCATGGTTCTCAGCAAGTCCTGAGTCTTCCATTATATTTTTCACAGAATTTGTGAACTGTTTCAAGCTCTTTAAATAGTCATTTAATCTGTTTATTCTGTCTTCATTTTCAGAATCGCCAATATCCTCAAGGACATTCTTTGGAATTGTGATTCCGGCTTTTTCAGTAAGGTTTTTAAGTATCTCTCCGAATGAAGCTGAAGCATTTTCAGAAAGAGTTAAAGAAATGGAATGATCAGGTAAAACAGTGATCTGCATTGGCATAAAGGAACCTGTTGGCTTATAATCAACCTCTTCCTGGGCCTTACGCATTACATCATGTAAAAAATCCATCGCTTCTTTTTTCTTTTCAAATAAATCCTCGAGCTTTATTCCCTGCTCGTCCATATCATCTTCAGTTATGATACATGTTACTGTATCCTTATTGATTCTTTTAAATTCCATTAAATATTTATCCTTTCAAGAAATCGAAAGTTACGAAATATATTTTACATCATTTAGCAAATTCTTGGAAGTCCCTCTCCGTACATCAGACCAATTATACGTTTTCCGCCAATTTTGGTATTAAGTACCACATTATGTTTATCGGCTGATCCGTCATTTTTGCTTACATCACCTATGATGCAGGCATTCTCACCATATTTAGATCCCTTAATTATAGAAAGAGCTTTCTCTGCGTCTTTTGCAGCTACTGAAAGAACCATTTTTCCTTCATTGCCCATATACATAGGATCTAAACCAAGAAGACCACAAAAATCTTTTACAGCTGGTGAAACCGGCATTTTCTCTTCGTAAAGATCAATTGTGCATTTTGAGCTTTCGCAGAACTCATTTAATACAGTTCCAAGGCCACCTCTTGTGACATCACGCATAGCGTGCACTTCTACATTATTATCCAAAAGCCCTTTTACCATTTCAATAAGAGGTGCTGCATCGGACTTTATATTATTTTGGATTCCCATCCTTGTTCCTAAAATGGCAGCATGATGATCGCCAAGATTACCTGATATGATTATCTTATCGCCATCTTTTAGCTTAAATGGTCCCGGAACATCTAAATCTTCAGAAATGAAGCCAACCCCGGAAGTATTTATTATAAGTCCGCTCTCGCCGCCTTTGTTTTCAATAACCTTTGTATCGCCTGTAATAATCTTGATTCCAGCTTCCTTTGCAGTTGCAGCCATTGAACTGATAACCCTGTCCAAAACATCTATATCAAGGCCTTCTTCAAGGATGCAGCCGCAGGTAAGGTACATTGGCTTTGCACCGCTCATGAGAAGATCATTAACTGTTCCGCAAACAGACAACCTTCCTATATCTCCGCCTGGAAATTCAATAGGAGTAACAACAAAACTGTCAGTAGTAACTGCAAGTCTGCCACACCCTTCTACAACTGCAGAATCCTCAAGCTTATCAAGTATTTCGTTGTGAAAATGTTTAGCAAATATATCTCTGATCAAAGCGGAAGTTGACTCACCACCACTTCCATGTGCCATTGTAATCTTCATAATCTGTTCCTATCTTCTTCCTGATACAAAATAATTATAACAACTGCCCTCTGTAGATACCATGCAGGCTCCATGAGCATTATCCGGAGTACATGCTTTGCCAAATAAAGGACATTCATAGGGCTTTAATTTACCTACAAGTACACTTGCACAGCTGCATCCTGGTGGCATATGGTCCTCATCAAGGCCTATGCTTCCAGCATCAAAATCAGCATATTCTTTTTTCAAAGCCATGCCTGATCCCTTTATCTTGCCCATTCCACGCCAGGAGGCATCTGATACTTCAAAATACTTTTCAACGACTTCTTTTGCCTTAGTATTTCCTTCCTCTGTCACTACATTCTTGTACAGATTCTTTATACCGGATTTACCTTTCATCTGTAAAAGAGCATATATAGTCATAATAAGCTGTTTGCCTTCAAAACCTGAAACCACAAAAGGAATTCCCAGTTCATCAGACAATTCTTTGAAGGTATCACTTCCTGTAACTGCACATACATGTCCCGGGGCAATAAAGCCATCAATTCCGCCGCCATTTTTCACTACCCATCTGATAACTTCAGGCATAGTTTTAAGTGATGTCAAAAGCTTTAGGTTTTTAACATTTTCTTTTACCGCTTCTTCTAATACCATTGCGTACACAGGGGTTGTGGTCTCAAAGCCAATTGCAGCAAAAACATATGTATGTGAAGGATCTTCCTTGGCAAGCTTAACAGTTTCCATTGGAGAATAAACCATTCTCACGTGACCGCCATCCGCCTTTGCATCGGCTAGTGACTTATGTGTTCCCCTTACCCTTATAAGATCTCCAAAGGTAAGTACAATAGTATTTTCTTCCATAGAAAGCTCAACAAGTCTGTCAATTACAGCTGTAACTGTAACACAGACAGGGCATCCTGGTCCTGAAATCAGTTTTATCTTTGGAGAGAGCATTGATGGAATGCCATTTTCTGATATTGCTGCGGTATGAGTGCCGCAAACCTCCATTATATGAACTTCTTCACCATCATAGTTTTTTAATTTATCAAGAATTTCTTCAAAAGTTATTGATCCCATTAAACAGTCAGATCCTCAATTTCATTAAATAATTCTTCCATTTCATCGGCCATTTTTTCATCCATAGTCTGAATGATGCAGCCTGCATGAACCAAAACCCTGTCGCCAACCTTAACGTTTACAAGGCCTGCTTCTGCTATAACCGTATTACCGCTAAAATCGACAGTAGCCTTTGTTCCATCTATCTTAATAACTTTTCCCG
This sequence comes from Butyrivibrio sp., assembly GCF_015056685.1. Classification (GTDB taxonomy): domain Bacteria; phylum Bacillota; class Clostridia; order Lachnospirales; family Lachnospiraceae; genus Butyrivibrio. Next base: position 43,006 of record NZ_SVFW01000011.1, read on the forward strand.
GTATTGCAACGCACATATCTAATCCTCTTTCAATAATCCATAATATGCCTGTCCAAGGGCAATTCCAGCATCACCTGACGGAACAAGCCTGTTCCAATAAACATCAAATCCCTCTTTTGTCAAAAGAGCTATTGTATTCTTTAAAAGTATCCGGTTCGCAAATACTCCTCCGGACAAACAAACTTTTGATTCCTTGACATTGCTTCTAAGTATACTACATATTTTCACGATATAATAAGCCAAAGCTAAATGAAAACCATATGCAATGTCCTTTGTTTCAAAACTTCCATCTGCAATACATCCCTTTATCTGTGAAAAAAGATCAAGCTGATCGAATATAATTTCTCCTTCTTCATTTTCGATGATTTTTACATCAAACAAAGGAAAATGACTTCCATCACAGAGCGAAGCTTCTTTTTCAAGTAAGATCGCGCACTCACCTTCGAATGAATTATAGTCCTTTATTCCCAAAAGTGCACATACGCAGTCAAATAATCTTCCGACACTGGAAGTTTCATAAGTATTTATATTATTTTTAAGAGCAGCCTTAACGATATCACTGCCGTTATCATTAAGAGCTATCTCATAGCATTCTTTTACAATATTTGCCTTCTTGGGTGCTGTATCTCCGCCCATAAGCTTAATATACGATAAGTGGCTCTTTCTCGTATAATCTGTGCCATTACACAGAAAAACTTCTCCACCCCAGACTTTATCGTCATCGCCAAAGCCTGTACCATCAAAGGCAATTCCAATACATGATCTTAATTCATTTTCTGCCATGACAGATAAAACATGAGCATAATGATGCTGCAATCTTATCAGTTCTATGTTCCTTTTTTCTGCATATTCTTTTGCATACTTTGATGAAAAATACAAAGGATGCTTATCGCAGACTGCTCTCCCTGGAACAAATGAAAAAAGATCTGAATTTCTTTTTATTAGTTTATTAAAAAGCTCATAGGTGTCAGCATCTTCTAAATTGCCTATAAACTGGCTAAGAACAACTCTGTCTTTTTTGGCAAACGAAAATGTGCTCTTTAGGTCTCCACCAAAACAAATAGTTGACGTGTTATTATCTGAGCCTTTGCAGATTATAGGAAGCGGCGAAAAACCTCTTGCCCTTCTGATAAACTGGGAAGAATACTCCCCGTTCTCATTTTGGATAACAAATACCACAGAATCATCCTGAGGCTGATTTATCCTTCTTTTATGGAAAAGAACTCCGTCAACATAATATTCTTTTGATACATCCATTAGTTTTTGGTCAAAAGAATCATGATCAATAATTATTGGCTGACCAGAAATATTGGCGCTTGTACAGATTAGTGGACCAACTTCATCAGTTAATAATCTGTGTATGCCTGCTGATGGCAAAAAAGCACCTATATAATTACTGTCCTTGCAGACTTCATAAGGAAAGTCCTGCTTTTTATTTAATAAAACAATAGGTCTTGCCAAAGACAATAAAAGTTCTTCTTCCTTCTCGTTAACTTCAGCGTATTTTTTTATACTATCAACTGTCGAAAACATAACAGCAAAAGGCTTATTCTCTCTGCCTTTTATCTGTCTTAAACGTAAAGCAACAGGATCCTCAGGCTTACATATAAGCTGATAACCCGATACACCCTTTAGTCCTATGATCTTACCTTCGCTTAAAAGAGAAATTGCTTTTTTCACAGCATCTTCCCTTTCAAGGTGAACAGATTCTGCCCCGTCATAGTAGTCAAGAATCATGAAAGGTCCACAATCATGACAGGAAATTGTCTGTGCATGCCTTCTACGTCCACTTTTATACTCCGAAAGGCAGTTGGGACACATTTCAAAATCGATCATTGTGGTCGTATGTCTGTCATAGGGAAGAGAGTCCAAAATACTGATACGAGGCCCACATGAAGCACAGCTTATAAGCGGATATCTATATCTCCTATCGTCTTTTGAAAGCATCTCATTAAGGCATTTATCACAGATACCTATGTCAGGTAATACTATTGGAAGTTCAGATTTAAGATCCACAACTGAGCTTTCTACAATAGCAAAATCATTAAAAGAATAATTGCTTTCATTAAGCTTTTCTCTGACAATATCTAATACAAATGAGCCTTCAGGCTGGACATTTTTAAGCTCATCGCAAAAATCATCTATAGTTTTTTCCAAGCCGGAAACAATGATCTCTACTGCAGCTCCTATATTTTTTACCTGCCCCTTAAGACCATATTCAGTTGCTTTTTTTAAAACAAAAGGGCGGTAGCCTACTCCCTGCACCGCCCCTTTGACTAAGATTTTTTCTGTCATCAATCTTTCTTTTCTTGTGTATTTGCTGTAGCAGCAGGATTAGCGTTTGCAGCTCCTGCGTTTGCATTTGCGGCAGCAGCCTTAGCTGCAGCTGCAGCAGCCGCACGTTCTTTTGCAGCCTTCATCAAAGCTTCCTGAGCTGCAATTGCCTTCTCTGACTGTTTAAAAGTCTTAGTAATCTTCTCATCGCCAGGTTCCTGGAATCTGACACCCATTGAAAGACATTTCTTAGGACAATTATCAACACAACATCTACACTGTATGCAGCTCATAGGTCTGATAGACCATGTCTTTGCTGCCTTATCTACAGTGATCGCATGTGTTGGGCACTTAATTGAGCAAAGGCCGCAAAGGACACATACGTCCATATCATTTTCAACATGTCCCCTGGTACCTTCAGGAAATTGCTTTTCTGCCTTTCTTGTATATGGCTTTGATACAAGGTTACGAAGAATTGTTTTCTTAAAACTTACAAATGCCATCTCTAATCTCCATCCCAAATAAATATTTCATTATCTTTCAGTACAACTGATACAAGGATCAATAGTAAGTACAAGAATAGGTACATCTGCCAGATCGCATCCCTTTAATGTCTCAACAAGGCCTGAAAGGTTTGCAAATGTGGGAGTTCTAACTCTCATTCTGTCTATGAACTTTGTTCCGTTAGCCTTTACATAATAAAGAGCTTCTCCTCTTGGCTGCTCGATTCTCATCATATATTCGCCGTTTGGCATACCCTTAACAGGAACATCAATATCTCCTGAAGGCATTTTGTCGATACACTGACGAATAATATCAAATGCCTGGAAAATCTCCTTTATACGGCATTCAGTACGGGCATATGAATCACCCTCTGTAGAAATAATTGGCTCAAAATCAATATCGCCGTAAGCACAGTATCCTGTTGATCTGATATCACGACTGATTCCGCTTGCTCTAAGGAAAGGTCCTGTACATCCAAGTGCATCAGCCTGTTCAGGAGTGAGAATACCAACGCCACGAAGTCGTGTCTGAACAGCAGCATCATTAAGGAATGGCTTAGCAATAGCCTTAAGATCTTCTTCCATTTTATTTATTCTCTGATAAAAATCTTTAAGCATTTCATCAGATACATCTCTTCTGATACCACCGATCTTCATAACAGAGAAAATAACTCTTCCGCCTGTAGATGCCTCAAACATATCAAGGGCATCCTCTCTAAGTCTCCAGCAATCCATGTAAAGAGACTCAAATCCAAAGGCATCAGCCAAAAGGCCGAGCCAAAGAAGATGTGAATGGATTCTTGAAAGCTCTGACCAGATAGTTCTAAGATATTTTGCTCTTGCAGGAACATCAATATCCATAATATGTTCAACAGCTTCTGAATATCCAAGTCCATGGCCAAGTGAGCAGATACCGCAAATACGCTCGGCTACATAAACCATCTCATTAAAATCTTTTTTATCAACCAGCTTTTCAAGACCTCTGTGAATGAAACCTATTGAAGGGATAGCTTCAATAACCTTCTCATCCTCCATAACAAGGTCCAGATGTATTGGTTCCGGAAGAACCGGATGCTGGGGTCCAAATGGAATAACACTTCTAGTAGACATTACAGTTCCTCCAATTACTTAAATGGTGTCTCTATCGCTGTGCGATAAAGTTTACCCTCATAGTCTATATTTATCATCTTAACCTTTACACCAAAAAGGTCATGCATTTCATTCTCATATATGAAAGCACATGGGAAAATACTTGTTATACTTGATATTTCATTCTCTTCAGGAAGAGTTATCTTAAGCTGTTTAACCTCAAGCTCTTTTCCAAAAGAATAAATAAGCTCATATCCATCAGGTATTCTTGTAGCACACTGCTGCATAAGATGATAACCATTAAACTTAAGCTTCTGAGATTCATCTATAATGCTTTCAGGATTGACATTAATAAATTCTGTATTCATTATTTATTATCTCCTTTCTCAGCATTATTCGTTGCAACTGGGGCTGCCTGAGCATTAACAGGCTTAGCAGCATTTGCAGCTGGAGCTGCAGGTGCAGGCGCAACAGGCTTTGGTGCAGGCTTTGCTGTAGCCTTGATCTTTTCTTCAGCCTGCTCTCTTAAAGCTTCTTCAGTAAGAACTGCATCATACTGTGTGCTCGGATCATAGTCATCAGCAGTCATATGAACAGCCATCTTACTGTAATCAACAGTACAATAGCCCTGTTTCATTGATTCTTTAAGTTTCTTTCTCTTTTCTTCAAGAATGCCAACAGCCTTAACAACTCCTTCAATAAGGGCTTCAGGTCTTACAGCACATCCAGGAACATATACATCAACAGGAACTACTTTATCAGCTCCTCCTAAAATGTTGTAACACTCTTTAAAGATACCGCCGTCGCATGCGCAGATTCCGCAGGCAACAACAACCTTTGGATCAGGCATCATATTATATAACTGTCTTACTACAGGGGCTGTCTGAGCATTGATGCCACCAGTTAAAAGTAAAACATCAGCGTGTTTAGGATTACCAGTATTTATGATACCAAAACGCTCTACGTCATAAAGTGGAGTCATTGTGGCAAGAACTTCTATATCACAGCCATTGCAGCTGGATGCATCATAATGTAACACCCATGGTGATTTAGATATTTTCATTGATCTCACATTCCCTTTCCGTATTATTTAAGCACATTAAGAATAAGCAGATTTGTACCTGCAAAAACTAAAATTACTGACCATGTAACTTTGAGCATTGTAATGTATTTTACACGAGGGAACAGATTATCAATAAGTGTCTCAAGGAAAAATACAACTGCACATGCAATAAGTGCCCAAACTCTGCTGATAGGATTTGCTGTTAAGAAGAACATTCCAACAATACCCATCATAAGTACTGTGTCATACCACTCTGCTATCTCAACAAATGCAAGGTTATTACCTGAAAGATCGGTAGTAAGACCTTTAACCATTTCCTGATGCATATGATGTGAAGTACTAAGATCAAAAGGTGATTTACGAAGCTTGATTATAAGAATAAATACAAATCCTATAAAGAAACCAGGGATCTGAACGATTGCAGGAACACTTGCCTGGATCAGATCATTTACCATAAAGCTTCCGTTTGCATAATAAAAACCAATCGCTACCAAAAGTGTCATAGGCTCATAACACATCATCTGTAAAAGCTCACGCTGAGCACCCATGATACTGTAAGGACCATTAGTAGAAAATGCAGCCATAACCATAACAACTTCGGCCATTGAAAGAGCAAAGAAAACTAAAAGCATATCTCCGCCTGCAAAGAACAATGTACCTGTAAAGATTGTCATGATAAGGTAACCTGTAACAAACAAAACCTGAATGCTGTTAACAACGGTTGTCTGCTTGTTTAAAAGCTTATATACATCGTAAAATGGCTGGAAAACCGGAGGGCCCTGTCTACCCTGCATACGAGCAGAAATAACACGGTCTACGCCTGAAAGAAGTCCTCCAATAAGTGGTGCCAAAATAATATAAAGTACAGCCTTAAGTATGATCATAGACATTAGAAAGCACCTCCAACAACAATGATAAGCATTACTGCAACAAGAACAGTAGCTATGTAAATACAAGGTTTGAGAAGTTTCTTTTCACCAAAGTAATCTGTCATATACCAGTTAGACATATAAAGAGCTCTCTCTTTTCCAAAAGAGTCAATATAGTGTCTGTCATCTCCTGCATTAACACCTGCAACATAAGACATTGTCATCTTGGAGTTCTTACCAATTGACAAGAATCTTGCTCCGATAGGGATCATAAATACCATTGCAACCATTATCATCATGATAATGATATCACTGCCGCCGATAACATCGGGAATACTTGTATGATAAGCCTCATCAAGTATAGGCTGTATCATATGACCTGACATCCATGGGAATGCGAAGCACATGATAACAATAAGTGATGTCAATGGGAAAATAGATACCATCTCACTTCTAGGAGTTGTATCTTCAAGCTCAAATGACTGATGAATAACTGTGCAGATCTTACCAAGCCATTTTGCCCAGTAGAACAATGTACTTCCTGAACCAAAAACAAGGAAAAGAACAAGCCATACTGAACCTGAATCTACGAATGATTTAAGAGCAGCCCACTTGGAAACAAGCATTCCAAACGGAGCCATGAACATTCCGCAAATACCAATGATCATGATAAATGCAAGTCTTGGAAGCTTAATGATAAGGCCATGCATATCCTCGATATCACGGCTGTGCATACAGTTCTCGATATCACCAACTGTCTGGAACAGAAGTGACTTAGAAACAGCATGGAACAAAACAAGCATTACAGCAGCCCAAACACCTTCGGTAGTACCGGTTCCGGCACAGGCTGTAATAAGTCCAAGGTTTGAGATTGTTGAATAAGCAAGAACCTTTTTACCATCACTAACTGTAATAGCAAGAAGTGATGCTGCAAAGAATGTGAAACCACCAATTACGGTGATCATGATTCCGGTAAGAGTTCCAGCCATGACAGGTGCTACTCTGATGAGCATATACACACCAATCTTTACCATTGTAGCTGAGTGAAGAAGCGCACTAGATGGTGTAGGTGCAACCATAGCGCCAAGAAGCCATCTTGAGAATGGGAACTGTGCACTCTTTGTCAAAGCTGCAAATGCGAATAATGTTACAGGCACAATGACAATAGCTGGTGCTGAAGTCTGTGTAACCTGGCTGAGATTAGAAATCTGTAATTCTGGATTTAAATTGCAGTACAAAAGACCTGCAGCAAAACCACATCCACCAAGAAGGTTCATCCACAGAGCTCTGAAAGAATTGTCTACAGCTTCCTGTGTTCTTGTATAACCAATCATGAGGAATGAACATACACTTGTGATCTCCCAGAAGAAATAGATCCAGCCAAGATTATCAGAAGAAATAAGTCCGAACATTGCACCAAGAAATACAAACATAAGAGCAAGGAAATAATTAGAACGATCCTGCACATCTGTGTGATGATGATGATAGTCCTTCATATATCCTGATGCATAGATGCAAATAAGAATACCAACAATACCTACGATCAGATACATAACAGCTGCAAAAGTATCAATACGAATATGTGTATTGCCCTCTACAGCTTTTCCTGTAAGATCCATCCAAAGTACCGGAATGGTTCCAACAAGAGAAAAGATAATAGCATAATACTTTTTGTATTTAATGCTGAGAAAACATACAAGACCCATAAGAAAAATCTCGCCGGCAATAACGAGCATATCAGGCACATGCGTGTGTTCCAAGTATACAAACTGAGATGTATCCCCGGATGTAAGAACATTAACAGCAACATAAATAGCAGTTACCATAATTGTAAATCCGCCAATTATTATAACTGCGCTTCTCAAAGGACTTGCCTTTTTAAGAAAACCTATGATCACTGCCATTAAAAAAGGAAATAAGATAAGAAAGTTTACTGCATTTAACATAGTAATAGCCAAGGTATTTCGCCCCTTTCAAATGCTTTTCAATTTTTTTAGCTCATGAATTTTTTAAGAATTTATCGATGGCGTCATTTAACTCTTTGACAGCATCTTCATCTCCATCCTGAACCGCATGAACTATACAATGACTGATGTGTTCCTTAAGAAGTTCTTTTCCGCAGCCGTTTATTGCCGACCTCACAGCTGCAAGTTGGATAAGTACTTCAGTACAATCCTTGTCATCTTCAACCATCCTCTTTACGGACTCCAAATGTCCGATTGCTTTTGACAGACGGTTTACAATAGCTTTCATTTTTGCGGGATCATGGTGATGATTATGGGTATGAGAACTCATAAAAAACCTCCAAAAAACAATGTGCGTTTTCGTTAATTTTTTGACTTTTGTTTACAAACAAAAATAAAAGTCCAACAAAACCGCACATCAAGCCGAAATTTATTATATTTCTATCCGCAAAAAAAATCAATAAAGATTATCTAACATTTCCAATAATCTTGTATAAAAGATTATACAAAATTTTAGCCTCATCTTCAGACAATTTTACGCATGACCCAATAGATGAAGGTATACTTATAGCTTCATCTCTGAGTTTTTCTCCATCTGAAGTTATAGAAACAACAAGGTTTCTCTCATCTTCGCTGGATCGTTCTCTTGTAATATAGCCCTTAGACTCAAGCTTTTTAAGTACAGGAGTAAGAGTACCGGAATCAAGATAAAGGCACTCTCCTAAAGTCTTAACATTTACAGTTTTTTTCTCCCACATAACCATCATAGTAATATACTGGGTGTATGTAAGATCAATCTTGTCAAGATAAGGTTTATACCTTCTTATTATCTCCTTGGAACAAGCATATAAAGGAAAGCAAAGCTGGTTTCCAAGTTTTAATGATTCGTATTTTTCTTCGTTATCTATCATAACTAACTCCTAAATATAATTTTATGCTATTTAATTATACATTATTATTCAAAAAAAACTAATTATTTTTTAAAAAAATTAATCTGAAATTTAAGTTCTATAATTCTAAACAATTTAGTAAGATAACGCATACATGGTTCCGTTGCAATGGCAAATAGCACAAAAAGCATTATACAGGGCTTTGATACATAGGTAATTGAAAAAAGGTCATTAAAGAATATAGCACCAAAAACAAAGCCGATAATGCATCCCAAAATAACCCGAAATCTGTATGTGTTCAAAGGTGACGAAATATTTGCCAGAATAATAAATCCAACTATAGCCAGAAGAAAAGTTGCAGCAACAGAAACATCAGTCTGATCTACTCCGAAGGTATTACTAAATACAACAAGCGCAGCTATAGCGAAAAAGTCAGTGAGTGCTGCCGGCATTGCTTTTAACAATACTTTGACAAGAAAATGCCCCTCTATCCTCTTGTTATTGGGCTCCATTGCAAGGAAAAAGCCAGGAATACCAATATTCACAAGGCTGACAATGGTAATCTGTGATGGCTGTAATGGATATATAAGTACATTGATAATTGAGAATACAGCCAGCAATAATGAAAATATATTTTTTACCAAAAACAGCGTTGCAGTTCGTTCAATGTTATTTATGTCTCTTCTGCCCTCTGCAACAATTTTAGGCATATGAGAAAAATCACTGTCAAGAAGCACGACCTGAGCAGCCTGTACTGCAGCTTCTGAGCCGGAAGCCATAGCTACAGAGCAATCAGCATCCTTCATGGCAAGAATATCATTAACGCCATCACCGGTCATAGCTACTGTATGACCATTCTTTTTAAGTGCCCTTACTATCTTTTGCTTCTGTTCAGGTGATACTCTTCCAAAAACAGTCATTTCCTTAACTGCAAAAGGAATATCAACATCATTCAATGTGCTTGCATCAACGTATTTGTCGTAGTTTTTAATACCTGCTTTTTTAGCCACTTCAGATACGGTGATAGGATTATCTCCGGATATAACTTTTACATCAACGCCTTGTTTTTCAAAGTACTTAAAGGTATCAAATGCAGCGTCTCTTATAGGATTTTGAAGTGTTATGAACATAAGAGGATGTGCCAGTTTTCCGTCAAGAACACCTTCCGCATCTCCATCATATTCTGCAAAACAGAGCACTCTAAGGCCCCTTTTTGTATATCCATCTATAGTGTCCTGATAATTTATAATCTCTTCTCTTAATATAAATTCAGGAGCTCCCAGAACATATCGGCAATTATCAAATTCCACGCTGCTATATTTGTATTTGGAAGAAAAAGGCTTAAAGGACATGCAGCTTCTGCTTGTAGTAAAACCAAAATAATCCTCCAGAGCATGCATAGTGATATTATCGTCAGGTAGGCACCCAAGATACTCTGAAAGAAGCCTGCAAGTTGCATCAAAAAGCTCGTCATCATCTTCATTTGACGCAAGAACGGCCTCTGCAACAAGCATGCTATTGTCTGTTATAGTGCCTGTTTTATCTACGCAAATAGTATCAACACGGGCTAAAGTCTCAATACTTCTCATATCGTGAAGCATTACTTTTTGTTTGGCCAGTCTTATAGTACTAAGTCCGAGAGTTATGCTAAGTAAAAGGTAGAGTCCCTCCGGTATCATTCCAATAAGCGCAGCAACAACAGAAGGAATGCTCTCTGAAAAAGAGTTGCCCTGAACAAAAACACTTTGGCAAAAAAGAGCAATTCCGATCGGAATAATAAGAATACCAGCAGCTATGACTATGTAATCAATGGACTTAACCATTTCAGATTTCAAAGCCTTAGACATATTCTTTGCTTTGAGCATAAGCTTTGATATATAAGAATCAGCTCCAACTCTTGTAAGTTTTGCTATACATTTGCCGGAAACAACAAAGCTTCCAGACATAAGTTCAGAGTCTTTAACTTTGTTGATTTCATCAGCTTCACCTGTTAAAAGAGCTTCATTAACAGATATTTCACCCTCAACCACAACTGCGTCAGCGCATATCTGACTACCTGAGGTAAGTACAATATAATCCCCTTCAACAAGCCTATTGATTGGAATAACATCCTCTTCTCCATCACGTATAGCAACAGCTGTAGACTGATTTAATACATTTAATTTATCAAGAATCTTTTTGGCCTTGATCTCCTGAAATATTCCTATAAGGGAGTTGCAAATTATAACCGGAAGAAAAGTGAGCGAATTAAATGCGCCTGATAAGATCAGCAAAAATGCCATAATAAAGAAAATCAGGTTAAAGTATGTAAAGACGTTTTCTTTGATGATATCTAAGGTCGTTTTTGCTGTACTGTCGACCTGAATATTACCTTTTCCTGAAGCATAAAGCTCTCTTGCTTTTGCAGAACTAATGCCATAATTTGAGTAATCCATTTTGTAATCCCCATTTACAAATGTATTTGCCATAAAAAAGTCCCCGGAAAATTATGTTTTCCGGGGGTTTATATCACTTAATATTATGAGTCATATTTTTGATAGGAATATTAGCATATAAAGCCGGAACAGTTTTACCATCATTTGTTTCAGTATCAACATTTGTAATATTGATATCTATTCCATCCATATCAATTTCTGCATATTTTGAAAGTACCTCTATGATATCGCTTCTGATTTTTTGAAGAATTTCTGGTGAGCATGATGCACGATCAGAAACAAGAACCAGTTTAAGGCGATCCTTAGCAACATCACTTGAAGATTTTTTCTTGAAAATATCTGATATCTTCATAAAAATTGCCCCCCTCTATCACTTTTTCTTAAACCAAGAAAAAATTCCTTTCTTAGGATCCAAATCAAGAAATGGTACCTGTTCTCCACCTATTCTACGGCAGATGTTCATATAAGCCTGACCAGCAAGTGAGTTATCTCCAACAAGAGGCTCACCATTATTAGTAGCTATAACAATATTCTCATCATCAGGAACCTGACCAATAAGGTCTACAGCAAGAATGTCTATAACATCCTCAGCAGACATCATATCACCACGCTTAACCATGTCAGCACGAAGTCTGTTAACAATAAGCTGTGTTTTCTTGATCTCATTAGCCTCTAAGAGACCGATAATTCTATCTGCATCTCTTACAGCTGAAACTTCAGGTGTTGTAACAACAAGTGCTCTATCTGCTCCAGCTATAGCATTTTTGAATCCCTGTTCAATTCCGGCAGGGCAATCAAGAATTACATAATCAAACTCTTCCTTAAGCTCTTCTGTGAGCTTTTTCATCTGCTCAGGAGTTACGCTTGTCTTATCCTTAGTCTGAGCTGCAGGTAAGAGGAAAAGATTCTCATATCTCTTGTCTCTAATGAGAGCCTGATTGCGCTTGCAATTACCTTCAATTACATCTACAAGATTGTAAACAATTCTGTTCTCAAGCCCCATTACAACGTCAAGGTTTCTAAGTCCTATATCTGTATCAATAAGAACAACCTTTTTATTCAGTTTTGCTAAACCTGTACCAATATTGGCAGTAGTGGTTGTTTTTCCAACGCCACCCTTACCTGATGTTACTACTATAACTTCTCCCATATCTTTCCTCCAAGTATTATTTGTTTAACTGTCTTAAAAAAGCAGGTCCATATAAAGACTTAACTATATGTCCATTTTCAATATATGCTACTTCAGGCTCATTGTTTTCTGCACTTGCAAGTAGTTTTTTCTTTTTAAGTCTAAGTTTAGGGCCCTTTTCAGCATCCGGTGAAATAGCAATTGAATCAGCAATTCTGACCTGTAATGGATTAAGATCAAGAGCCATTACAAAAGCACTTCTGTCTCCGCCTGCACCTGCAAATGCGTTTCCTCTAAGCTCTCCCAAGATAAAAATACTGCCATAGGACACAACGCTTGCGCCGGGTTTAACATCTCCAAGTATTACCACGCTCTGCTCACAGGATATATCCTGACCGGAACGAAGATTACCATTGTAGATAAGAGCATTGTTATTATAATCCTGAATGATCTGCTCTGGAGCTGTCACCTCAGCATTTTCACTTTTATCATTTGACACTGAATCTTTAGAATTAACAGTTTTAAAAAGTCTTTCCTCTTCAGATTCTTCATCTATAACACAAACAATTTTCAATTGTGAATGTTCTGTAATAATATCAACTATTTCTTTTTCTTCTATTTCTGAAAGCTTACGTCCTCTGACTATAAGCCCCATGGAATTGTGCCCCAAAAAGCCAGATGCTTCTTCAAACCTTTTTGAAACCTCAACCTTTAATTCTTCAAATGGCGTTTCATTATCGAGAACCAGTATTATTCCTGATTTAGTACCCTTTATTGTAACCGCCTGATTCAAAATTTCACCACCAATCTATCAAAAATTCATACCTATACAGTATAAAACATTTGTTCTTAAAATCAAAGTACGAATTTACGTCTATAAAGTGCTAAAAACAGTCAACAAAAAGAGCTTGGTTCCCTTCTTAATAAGAATTAAAACCAAGCTCAATAATGTTTTATTTCATAAATAAAAGATTAGTTAAGACCAGCTGCCTGCTTTGCAACTTCCTCAGCAAAGTTCTCGTTCTTCTTCTCGATTCCTTCACCTGTCTCAAAACGAACAAATCTCTTGATAGAAAGCTTAGCGTTGTTGTTCTTACCAACCTGTGCGATGTACTGACCAACTGTCTGCTTTCCATCTTCTGCCTTTACATAAACCTGCTCGTTAAGGCAGATCTCTTTGAGTTCTTTGTTAAGACGTCCGATAAGCATCTTCTCGATGATTGCCTGAGGCTTTCTCTTTCCTTCTGGAAGCTCCTCGTTCTCTTTCATAGCCTGAGCAAGAAGGATCTCCTTCTCGTGGTTTCTGTATTCTTCTGAAACATCCTCAGAAGCAACATACTTAGGGCTAAGAGCTGCAACCTGCATAGCTACGTTCTTAACAGCCTCTTTGATGTCGTCATTAACAACATCTGTCTCAGCCTCAACGATAACAGAAATTCTACCATTTCCGTGAACATAAGGAACTACGATACCGTTAGTAGCTACAACCTTCTCAAAACGTCTGATGCTAAGCTTTTCGCTGATAACTGCTGTGATCTCAACAAGAGCATCATTAACAGTCTTAGACTCATCAAGGTTCCATTTCTCAGCAAGGAATGACTCCATATCCTTAGAATCTGAATTAACAGCCTGAGTTGCAACAGCCTCAACAAATGCCTGGAACTTTTCGTTCTGAGCAACGAAGTCAGTCTCTGAGTTAACCTCAACAACTGCTGCTGTTGTGTCATCCTTAACAGCGATTCTTGTAAGACCTTCAGCTGCGATTCTACTAGCCTTCTTCTCAGCCTTCATGATACCGTTCTTTCTAAGGTATTCTACTGCTGCGTCCATATCTCCGTTAGTCTCTGTAAGAGCCTTTTTGCACTCCATCATACCTGCGCCAGTTGACTCACGAAGCTCTTTAACCAATGCTGCTGTGATAGCCATTCATTTATCCTCCGATATTTTATATTTATTCAAATTCGCAGCCAACCAGAATTGATTGACTGCGTTTTAATTCAAAAAACTGATTACTCTGTAACTTCCTCAGACTCTACAGCCTCTTCTGCATCATAGTTAGCTGCTGCATCAGACTCTGCACCCTGATTAGCTTCGATAACAGCATCAGCCATCTTGCCAACAATAAGCTTAACGGCTCTGATAGCATCATCGTTACCAGGAATGATGTAGTCAAGCTCTTCAGGATCACAGTTTGTATCACCGATACCGATAAGTGTGATTCCAAGAGACTCTGCTTCCTGAATGCAGATTCTTTCCTTCTTAGGATCTACTACAAAGATAGCATCAGGGATTCTCTTCATATCTCTGATTCCGCCAAGGTTTGCCTGAAGCTTTGTTAGCTCTTTCTTAAGCTGAGCAACTTCCTTCTTAGGAAGAACATCAAATGTTCCATCTTCCTGCATCTTCTCGATAGCTTTCATTCTAGCGATTCGGCTCTGGATTGTCTTGAAGTTTGTGAGCATACCACCAAGCCATCTCTCGTTAACATAGTACATTCCACAACGCTCAGCCTCAGTCTTAACTGCGTCCTGTGCCTGCTTCTTTGTTCCAACGAAAAGGATTGTTCCACCCTGCTGTGCAATTTCGAATACAGCCTTATAAGCCTCATCTACCTTTACAACTGACTTCTGAAGATCGATGATGTGGATTCCGTTTCTCTCTGTGAAGATGTAAGGAGCCATTTTAGGGTTCCATCTTCTTGTCTGATGTCCAAAGTGAACACCTGCTTCAAGTAACTGTTTCATTGATACAACGCTCATGTTATTACCTCCATTTGGTTAAAATCTTCCGTATACTCCTGGCCGTTACTCCCATCCGTGCGTTATCAGAAGGGCGGCTCCCGATCAGATCAGTACTCTGCTGACACCATATCAGGAATTAAATATACGTGTATATTTTTGTTACTGCCCATAGGCAGTCTGTGCAATTAGGCATAATATCCCCTTTCACACAGCTCTATCATATTATCATAGACAAAACCATAATTCAACACTTTTTTGCAATAAAAAACCCTGCTTTTACAAACAAAAGCAGGATTTAATGATCATCTTGTGATTATTGCCGCAATCTCGGCATATGTTGCGCCTGCCGGAATCACTTTTGTTCCGGATCTTATTATTCTGTCTTTTCCCTGATCGATAAGGTATCTGTTAAATGAAGAAGCATTATCTATAACTCCCGCATTATACAAAACCTGTGCCACTCCATCAGAACTAAGTCCACCGGGAATTGTAACGGTCGTGGGCTCGGTATTTACAGAGCTTGCCACAGCCTGGGTAGTTTCTTCAGAAGAAGCATTTACGCTTGTATTTGCACTTGCAACAGCTGTGCTCTCTTCGGTTTTTGTTTCACTTTTTCCAGTTGTAGATGCATCTTCATTTTCTTTTGAAGAAGCATTCGTCGAAGAAGAATCCTCTTTTTCCTTCGATACTAATGTCGCAGCTTCTGAAGAAGAGTTTGCAGAATCTGCTGTATCTTTGCCCTTCTTATCTTCTGTTTCTTTCTCTTCTTTAGCCACAGTAGAAACAGATTCACTTGCAAGAGCGACTGTTTCGTCGACTTCTTCAAATATTTCTTTTCCTGCTTCATCCAATGTTGCACCGGATGAAGATGAAAGTGTCGCGCCATTGTTTTCCACCTCGCCTGTTCCGCCTGTAAGCACGCCGCCTTCAGTCATGCCAAGCTCTTTTGCTCTCTCGATTACCTGGGCATCACTGATAGTAGCCTTTCTGCCACCTAGAGCAAATCCCATAATGATCGCAGTAAGAATAACACCAATTCCGATACCGCGAAGATAATACTTTAATTTCATCCCCTAAACTTCCTTATTTTACTTTCCTGTGCTTATTTGAAAGATCAATAACCAGCTTAACTTCGCCTATTCCAAGACCAAGTTCCCTGGCAATGACCATATTAGACTTTCCAGCCTTATGCATTTCAATGATCTGTTTATTCTGCGAGACAGGGTCAACTGCCGTGATCTCTTTCATATTTCTGTCCGGATTGACAGGCTTTGCTTCTGATATAGAAACAACTTTTGCACTGACTATTTCCTTAGGAACAGATTGTTCACTACCTGTATTTCCTATAACGTGAAGGCCTGAAGCCTGCGTCCTTGATATTACCTGCGCCGGTATCTCATCAAGTTCCTTAAGTTCTTTTATATTTCTCTCATCTACATAGCCACTTTCAATAGGAGCATTCTCCTGGATCTGTGTCTCCGTTGCGGGAACAACTATCTTTTCTTTATAAGGGATCTGAATACCACTTAATGTATCTTTTTCCTCGTCCAAAAGAATTGCCCGAACATTTTTTTCAGGAACAGGTGCAGCTGCGTCCTGAATGCTCTTTAATGATTCAGCTTTCTGGGCTGCATCACGCGCTGTGGCTTCTGCATCTAAAACAGCCTGTTTTGCCTCATCAGTTTTTTTGGTAACTTCTGAAACAACACTGGTAAGATTTTTATGCTTGTCATTAAGCATATCATACATAAACATTACTTCATCATGATTTTTATGGATATCATTTATGACGGTGTCAGAATATTCACCGATTGCAGATAGCTTTTCGTTAGAAATGCGCTCCATTGCGCGCTCAGTTCTATCTAAAGAAAGATCTACGGTATCATCAACCATAGTTTCGATAGTCTCTTTTTGATCCTCGACCTCACGACGAACAAGCTCACGAATCTCCCGCTCCATGAGCAATTTATCTTCTTCATCAAGCTCCTTACTCGCAGGAAGAAGATACCCCAATATGATCGCGGCAAATCCTGCCACAATTAATACAATCTCAGTGATACTAATCATTGTCTCCGCCCAAATGCCCCATAAAAAAGTAATTTTGATTCGATATTTTATTATAATATAGAAATATTAAATCTTCAAATCAAAACCCGACGAAAGCCTAAGATCAACAGGCTTTCCGTTCCTGTCCATCATGTTACCGGCCATCTTTTCCATTTTTTCAACAGATAATTGCCTCTCAAGAATAGGATTTTTCTCCTCTTTAGAGCCTTTCCTGTTTCTTCCTCCATCGCCCATGTACTCGTTGCTGCCTTTGTCCTGAGCATCGGAATTCATCTCACCCTGTCCTACGTCATCTTTTTGACTGACAGATTTTTTTTGATTGTCAACTTCTTCATTAAACTGAGTCTGAAAAATCTGCCTGTCCATAAGAGGACGGGAATCTTCTGCCGCTTTTACATGAGAGACTTCATTGGAAGCAGCAATTACCCCAAAATCAATTCGGTTAATTGACATAGCGTTTCTCCTCCATTAAAACCAATTCCCCTAAATTGGCGCCAGTCTTACATCACCTTCTTTTACAACAAATCTGCTATATTGAACCGGCTTTTTTACTATCATGGACAATTCCCCAATGTTCACGGTAGTACCGGGATAAGCAGTCCCCTCTACAATTACTTCAGCCTCTTTGGCCTCCTGAAGCTTTTCCATCAACTGAGTATATTCCTCGGCATCATTTTCAATGCTTTCAGTTAATGTTTTATTCATATCTATCAGCTTTTTAACACTGGCAACCTGTTCCGGTGAGAACTTGGCACCAGCCTTAAGCATCTTGCTAAATCCATCAATAGTCGGCTTTATACTCTCTATATTTTTCTGCGATAAAGCCATATTTTTCTGAAGTTCTTTTAATCTTACTTTAAGCTGCGGATCAGAGCCCACATCTATTATTGTATTGGCTCCCATTTCTGATCCCAGGATCTTGGCCTGTACTTTATCGGCAGCAATTACCTTTCCACCTGCGATAAAGCCTCTTTTTCCGGTAACATTTACTTCTGTTCCGGATGAAACATTTGAATGAAGGATACATTCACTTGTAACGCTTCCCTTTGCTGTTATTGTAGCATTTTCTATAAACTTTGTAACTACATTTCCGCCGGCAATTATATTTCCGCCCGCTTTTGCTCCGCACTCCAAAATAATGTCAGAGCCTGCCTCAAGTGTTGCGCCTTCAACGATTCCCTTAACAACTATGTTTCCGCCTGCTTTAACAGAAAAATTAGATGCCACAACTCCCTTAACGACAACGCTTCCTTCATAATCTATATTTCCGGTAGCAACATCTACATTTTCAAGGGTAAGAACATCTGAAACAGTAACTTTTCCCTCTTTTACAGTCACATGTCCTGACTTTTCCGCCTTTAATGTCATTTTATCTTCAGATAAAACAGTATTCTTGCCATATTTTATAAATGTTGTCTTAACAGCAGCAGGTTTTATGTTTTCACCATAGATATTTATGCCCGGCTCGCCTAACACTTCTTTGTGGAGAGTTGCCAAAAGATCTCCCTCATTTACGTTGTTTATGAGATTGAGATTAAAATAATCTACGCTTCCATCCTCTTTAAGAGTAGGTTTTGCTCTCAGATTGGTATTGAAATGGTATTCAACTTTTGCGTTTTGTCCCTGCTTAACAGGTTTACCCTGACAGATAAGGATTTCTTTACAGTATTCTCTGTGTTCAAAGAATTTATGTATATTATCAGTCTGTATGCCATAAGAATACTTCCTGTAAGCAAGAGTATCCATAATCTCTTTTTCCGTCAAAAGCTCAGCGCCTTCAGTCGGAGGAAAAAAATAAGCTGTGACAGTCATATGATCCTTGGAAACGTCGAACTTTACGCTTTCTCTTTCCGGAAGAATCTTAGCTTCAGAAATAATGACAACGTCATCCTCTGCTTTTGTCACAGCTTCATTTAACACAACAACATCATATTGAATTTTTCTATCTTCCAGGTAATCACGAACAACATTCACATCCAGAGCTTCATCTCCGTTAGTAGGAGGAAAAACCCTGATTCCTGTGCCATTATCAGTAATTACCAACTGGAAATAACCATGCATATTAAACCATCCTTATCTGGAACTTGTTATTATCCCCAAATAATCACCAAGTTTGTTTCTCATCTTCTGCAGTGCCTTTGTATGAAGCTGCGAAACACGTGATTCTGAAACCTCCAGGACTTCACTTATTTCCTTCAATGTAAGCTCCTCATAGTAATAAAGGAGGATAACTTTCTTTTCTTTATCTGTAAGAAGCTCTAAAGATTCAGCAAGCATCTTCTTGAGCTCTTCTTTTTCAACAGCATCTTCAGGCTTAACAAAGCCTGCGCTGTGATTATTGGCATCTTCAGTAATATCAGCCCCCTGGTCCATAAATTCATTGAGGGATACAACGCCTGTAACCTTCATCTGATTCTGCCAGTTCTGATATTCATCTTCTGAAATATCCATTTTAGCGGCTATTTCAGCATCAGTGGCAACATGGCCACTATCCCTTTCGATCTCTCTGATTGCAGCATCGATCTTTTTCTGACGCTGTCTGATGGTTCTGGGAATCCAGTCCATCTTTCTTATCTGGTCAAGAATTGCACCACGAATACGAAGGCTTGCGTAAGTCTCAAACTTAACATCCTTCATAAGATCAAATTTATCTATAGCATCAATAAGACCAAAAATGCCATAACCTACAAGATCATCATATTCAACATTAAAGCCCAGATACATACTAAGTCTGCCTGCAACAAGTTTAACAAGAGGAGCATATTCCAGAATAAGCTTTTCTCTTATATCAGCAGATTTTGACTTATTATATTCTGTCCATAACTTATTTCTGCCTGCCTCATCCATGCATCAGATCCCCAAATCCTTTTATTTTATAGAATGTCTTTTATTTCTAAAGAATCTGTTTCCTCGCCGTTTTCACCATTTGCCTCTGCTTCCATGGCTGCCCTTGATTCCTCTTCAAGCCTTTCTGCTTCGGCCTTTTCTGCCATAGCCTTCTCATAATTAATTTCAATAAATCTTGTGATCATCTTTTCTGTCAAAAGACCTATCACAAGAAATATAACAACAGTGGCGAAAACAATCACAAACCAATCACCCACAGGATAGTGCTTAAAGTACGTAAAAACTGCAATGACAGCTGTACTTGAAAGCACTATCAGCGGAGTGATCAGCTTTGTATTAAACTTTTTTAATTCATCTTCATTATCGGTATTCATATAATCTTTTCTGGTTTTCCAACAGCTCTGATTACATAGTTACCATTTTCCGGATAAAAAATGACCGTTCTTCCATATGAATCGCCTGTGTCCTGAGCAAGAACCGGAATATTGAGCTCTTTTAACTTTTTTAAAGAAGCTGCAACATTTCTGTCTCCAACCCTCATGGACTGGGATGACGACTGAAACGCAAACATCTGCGCTCCACCTGCAATCTTAGCAACAAGCCTTGTCTTATTGGCTCCCTTTGCTACGATCTGTTTCACCAGTTCTTCAATTCCTGTATCCGCAAATTTAGGAATATTAGAATTGTTCTTAATCTCAGTTGAATCCGGCAGCATAACATGTGCAAGTCCGCCAATCTTGGTTACAGGATCCCTAATTGCAATTCCAACACAGGACCCAAGTCCCAATGTCGTAATTCCGTCAGGGCTGACACAAATATTCAGATCGGCCATTCCAACCTTTATTATTTGACTCATAAGTCGCCCCTTCGTTAAAGTGAAACATCTCCCATTCCAAGTGAAGAGAGAATCTTACTGTAACCATCCATATCAGGTAAAAGAATAAAATATCCGCTAAGCTTAAGTTCATCAAAGAACTGTGTCTCAATAAGCAGGATCTTGTCACCCATCATTCCAAACTGAATAGCAGGAACGCTAAGGATCGCAGCCGCCATATCAATTGCAACATATGGTATAGATGGCACAAGTTTTAGGTTAGTCATCATAGACAGGGAGTTAAGATATGATCCTGTAATGATGTTACCTACTTCTTTTAAGGCCGACATTTCTACCTCATCAAAATCAGCCTCTTCAGGCTTTGCCCCTGTGCCCATAAGTTTATCTACAAGGTGTCTGGCAGCCTGCTTTCCAAGAAGGAACATGATACTTCCATCAATATCTCCTTCTACAGCAAGATAAATACCTGCCATGATCTTTTCAGCTCCGCCCATCAGATCGCCTACATCCTTAAAATCAAGAAGTCTTACCTGAGGAACAGACATATCAACCTTAGTACCTATCATCTGTGCAAGTGCTGTTGTGGCATTTCCTGCACCAATATTACCCAGCTCTTTTAATACGTCAAAGTACTGGCTGGATAAGTTATCCAAACTCATTTCACCCATTAGTTATCCTCCATCAGCTGGCATTTGATGCTTTTTCCTTTGCTTCCTTATCTGAAACAACTGCTTCCAGGTCGAGAATCGAAACCAGGCCACCTTCATAATGGCCAACACCACTTACAAATGAACCATTTGATTTTGCCTTTTTGTCATCATATCTGACCTTCTCAACGTTATTGGAATCGATCGTAAGGACCTGATTAACCTGATCAACAATAATGCCTACCAGATCACCGGAATCTGTCTTGAGGATAATGATCCTGGATTTATTTGTGATCTCATCTTCAGCAAGTCCCATCTTCATGCGAACGCTCATTACAGGAACAATCTCACCACGGATATTGATAACGCCCTTAAGGTACTCATCAACCTGTGGAACTCTTGTGATCTGCTGCATTCTAACAATGTTGTCAATGAATTTGATATTGATGCCATACTGCTCATCATCAATTTTGATAACAATATACTGGATAAGTTCTCCTACATCGGAATTATCTCTAAGTTCGTTCATCTTTATTCTCCTTTACCAACCTTAAGGTTCAAATCAGAAAATAGAATTAGTATCAAGGATAAGAGCAATCTCGCCATCGCCAAGGATTGTAGCACCACTTATCAGTTTGCACTTGTTGGTGTACTTTCCAAGAGGTTTGATAACGATTTCCTGCTGGCCCATGAGTTCATCTATTACAAGACCTGCAAGCTGGTCACCCTTTCTGGCAATAACAACAACCATATCCTCCTCTGGGTTCTTTGTGGACTCAGTATCAAGAACTTCACTAAGTCTGATAAGAGGAAGAACGCTGCCACGAAGATTGATAACTTCCTTATTTTCTACAAACTTGATATCAGAAGGTGAAACATCTTCAATACTCTGAATTGAATCAAGAGGAATAGCGTACTTTTCTTCACCGATGATAACCATGAGAGCCTGAATAATAGCAAGTGTAAGAGGAAGTCTGATAATCCATGTGGATCCTTCTCCAAGTTTTGTCTTAACAGTTACTTCACCTGAAAGGGATTCAACTTTTGACTTAACAACGTCAAGTCCTACACCTCTACCTGAAATTTCAGATACCTGCTTAGCTGTTGAGAAGCCTGGGTGGAACAAGAGCTCTACGCACTGTTTCTCAGTTAAAAGAGCTGCCTGATCAGGAGAAACAACTCCCTTTTCAATGGCCTTATTCTTTACAGCCTCAGCATCAATACCATTACCATCATCACCAACTTCGATAACAACGCTGTTACCATCCTGGAATGCATGAAGGAAAATCTGTCCTACTTCAGGCTTGCCGCGCTGTGCACGAAGTTCTGCAGATTCGATACCATGGTCTGCACTGTTTCTGATAAGATGCATCAGAGGATCACCAATCTCATCTACAACGGTACGGTCCATTTCAGTGTCTTCACCAGTCATGGTAAGTTCCATCTTCTTGCCAAGAGTCTTATTAAGATCTCTGATCATACGAGGGAATTTCTGAAGAACACTCTCAATAGGCACCATTCGAACTTTCATAACTGATTCATGAAGGTTTGTGGTTACACTTTCAAGGTATTCGATCTGTTCATTTACATTTCCGTTGCTAACTCCTGATGTATTTGCCGCTGATATAAGCGAGTTCTTGGCAATGATAAGCTCACTCACAAGATTCATTAATACATCCAGCTTTTCAATATCAACACGGACTGTTCTATTAACAACAGGTTTGCCGACAGGCTTCTTGCCACCGGCACCGCCACCAGTTCCCGCTGCTGCAGGCTTATTCTGTGCAGGTGCTGCAGGTTTCGTTTCTTCAGGCTTACTTGTTGTAGAAGCTTCAGCTGCAGGTGCGGCTTCAGACTTTTCTTCAGCCGGCTTTGCACCACTAGGGTCATATTCGCCGCATTCACAGCCTTCAACCTCAGAAACAGACTTTACAATTTCTTCAACCTTTTCTTTTGACTCATCAGTAATAAGGATCAGGCTGAAAGAAAAATCAAATTTTTCATCTTCAATATCCTGGGTATTAGGCTCAGAAACAGCAATCTCACCAATTTCTTCCAGTCCCTTAAATACAAGAAAACCTCTTGCAGCTTTAAGAATACAGGACTCCTGGATATGTACTGTAACGCCATAGATCTTCTTACCCTGGCTTTTTGCTTCTTCTAATGTGGATTTAACAGACGGATCAAGGCGAATAGCCCTGTAATCCGAAGAACCGTCAGCTCCTTCAGCAGGTCCATCAGCAGGCGCAGCTTCAGCTGCCGGAGCACTTTCTGCAGGCGCAGCAGCTGCAGCAGGTGCTGCTTCCCCGCCACCACCACTTCTGATATCTGCGAGAGCTTTTATGATATCCTTATGTTCATCAGTACCTTCGTCCTGATTCTCGGTGATATTATCAACATATTCCTGAATAGCGTCAAGGCACTGAAGGAGAACATCAATGTCGGCAGATTTTATCTTAATCTTGCCGCCACGAACATCAGAGAAAACATCTTCCATGTCATGAGTAAGATTCTGCATTCTTGTATAGCCCATAGTTCCTGCCATACCCTTCATAGAATGTGCAGAACGGAAGATCTCATTAATGCAATCTTCGTTCTCAGGATCCTGCTCAAGAATCATAATGTTATCATTAAGTGACTGAAGGTGCTCCTTTGCTTCATCGAGAAAGACACTTAGATACTGGGATACATCCATAACTATTTTACCTCCATATTAAAAAAGTGATAGGTCTTTCAAAAGTATAATCTTATTATCGCATACTTTTGAACATATTATCGGCTTTTTGAATGGAGGAATGCAGAAAAAAAACTTAAAGAAGTATTAAAAGAATATGAAATCCCTCAATTCACGCCGACATTCATTATTATTTCCTGGGCTACGTTCTCAAGTTTTACAACCTGATCCACAAGTCCAGCGTTTGCTAGAGCTTTGGGCATTCCATAAACGGTACAGGTACTTTCATCCTGACCGATTACATGAACTTTTTTCTTTGACTTTAAGTTCTTGATTCCTTCTGTTCCGTCAGCACCCATTCCGGTGAGGACCACACAACAAATCTCATCATAATCAGAATCCATTAAAGATTCATACATGAAGTTTGCACAAGGTCTTACACCTTCTCTGGTAGGACCATCAACGTAATGAATTACGCTCTTTGATCCGCTTTTAACTATGTGCATATGCTTGCCGCCTTTTGATATGTAAACACATCCAGGAGCAAGAACATCACCTTCAGCCGCCTCTTTAACAGTTACCTCACTGAGAGAATCAAGTCTTTCAGCAAGAGAGGCTGTAAAGCCTTCCGGCATATGCTGAACAAGAACAACCGGGGTTTTAAGATTTTTAGGAAGTTTTGGAATTACAGACTGAAGAGCTCTTGGACCACCCGTCGATGATGCAATCGCCACAATCCTGTTTCCGGTGATCTTACTTGCGGATTTGCTGACAAGCTCGACAACTTTCCTTGACTCCTTTGCTTCCTCAATGGAGAACGACCTTACAGGCATCGGTGCTCTTGAATTGGCAACCGCCGCAAGGGTATCTATGAAATGCTTGGTGAAATCCTCACCTCTGCATTCAGATGCACGGTCTGGTTTATGAACAAAATCAAGAGCTCCCAGATCAAGCGCATCCATTGTGACCTTGGCACCTTCTTTTGTATCAGTACTGGCCATCATGATCTTAGCTTTGATCTTATTTTTATGAAGCTCTTTTAATAATGTAATACCGTCCATTCTTGGCATGTTGATATCAAGAACGACAGCATCATAACTGTTCTTTTTGAGAAGCTCCAGACCTTCAACTCCATCTTTGGCCTTATCAACCACCTGGAATCTTGAATCTGAATTAATGATATCACTAAGAACAGTTCTCATGAGTGCAGAGTCATCAATAATCAAAATTTTTTTCATAATTAAGTTTGCTTCTTTCTTATTTTTCGTTCTTCTTCGAAGATAAAATGTATGATATCTTCTCTGGAAGTCTCATCAATGTACAGGTACTGAATACGGTGTTCATATAGCCCCGGCCTGTTCTCAAGTTCCTGAACCTTCAGAACATGGCATATCATTTCATACTCGTTTGAACTACCAGCTCCCGGAAGCTTATAGGAACAATAAATAGTATCACCCTCTTCATAGCGGAAATTTGCTACGAATCTAAGTCCTCCTCCACTTATATCTACAACAACGCTTCTCTGAAGCTGAACACCCGGATCAACAAGATATTTTCTGTTATTTTCAAATGCTTCCTTTTCTTCTTGGGAACATAGTCTGGATTTTAACTCCAGAGCGCAACTAAATCTGTAGTATTCGCGTCTCTGTAATTTTTGTAACTCAGAAGTAAGATCCAAGACCAGAATATACATATTGTCGCTTCTATATCTATCGACAATTTTTGAAAAACATTGAAACAATCCTTTAGTACTGTAAAAACAAAGGCTGTACTCTCCATCTACAGGAAGAAGCACCAGTTTACCCTGTTCGAAAGGCATCAGGACTTCAATCCTGTCATCGGATGTAACATCCATAACCTTACTCATATAAATATGTTTGGTTCTGGAATCATCTTCCATCCAGATCTTTCCGGTAGCTTTTAACTCCACTTTTATTCCGGGTGATATATAATCACTGAGCATTAATTAGTTCTCTCCATTCATTGTGTATTTGGTGCACTACCAATAATGTTAGGACCTGCTGAAGGCAATGAACTCAGTTTTCTTCCTGTAATAATATGTGAAAAGAAAGCTGCCATTCCCCTTGGTTTAATAAGTGCGGTATCCGTTGGATTCATAAGCTGTGTTGCAATAGATTCAAATGCCTTTACAGATTTGGCATTTGGATACTGTATTGAAACTGGCGATTGCTGCATCACACTTCTTGATAACATCTGATCCTGGGGTATTGCCCCCATATAAGTTAACGGCAATTTTAAATATCTGGCAACCACAGCATTTAACTTGTTAAAAAGCTGTTGCCCCTCCTCCGCTGATGACACTCTGTTCGATACTACTTTTACTTTAGTATCCTCTTTTGAAA
The DNA here is from genome assembly GCF_015056685.1 of Butyrivibrio sp. Taxonomy (GTDB): domain Bacteria; phylum Bacillota; class Clostridia; order Lachnospirales; family Lachnospiraceae; genus Butyrivibrio. The sequence continues at coordinate 69,396 of NZ_SVFW01000011.1, forward strand.
ATCGTTGTGACTGATTAAGTGCCTTTAGTAGTGAATAGGAATCAGTTATAGATGTGGGCTCAGGCGTTGTCACAAGTATGATCTCGCCACTTGCAACCAAAAATTCCATAACTGCATCAGATATTCCTGCACCTGTATCTATTATTATTATATCAGCAATTGCGTCAAGTTCCGCAAGATTAACAATAATGTAGACCAGATAATCACGACTAAGGTTATACATGCCGGAAATACCCGAGCCGCCTGAAATAAAGCCAACTCCTTCAGGTCCCCAGGTGATTATGTCTTTTATATTTTTTCCCTGATAGATTAAGTCGCAAAGATTATGTTTTGGAACAGTTCCAAACATGATCTCAATATTAGCAAGTCCAAAATCCGCATCGAGAATTATAACTCTTTTGCCCATTCTCTTGAACTGGATTGCCAGATTTATCGCGACATTTGATTTACCAACACCACCTTTGCCACTTGTAACTGTAATTATCCTGGCAAGAGGTCTGGCGGGCTTATTTGAATTCTTAATAATATTTCTAAGCTGTTGTGCCTGATCCATAAACTACCCCAACAAATTTACTTTCCACCAAGCAAATGCTTTACTATCTTTTGAGCATCAAATATTGCAATATCATCAGGGACATTTTGTCCATTTGTGATATAAGCAACCGGTGCCCCTGTATGCATCCTTACATTGTACAGATTACCCTTAGCCCCGGTTTCATCCATCTTTGTAAAGATCAGTCTGTATGCAACCATTTCTGAATATGCATCAGCTATCTCAATAAGATCCCTGTACTTTGTAGTTGCTGATAAAACAAGGAAATTCTCACATTCAATAATGTCTTCCAAAACTCTGATATAGCTCTCGACGTCCTGCTTAAGTTCATCGTTATGAAGAGAATGTCCGGCCGTATCAACCATGATGTAGTCATAATCCTTGAAATCTTCAGCCGCCTGCTTCATTTCATCTACTGAATAAATTACTCTGAAAGGTATCTCCAAAATCGAAGCATATGTCCGTAGCTGTTCCGCTGCTGCGATTCTGTATGTATCAACTGTCAAAAGAGCTACTTTCTTTTTCTGGGTTACGGAAAGCTCAGATGCGAGTTTTGCAATTGTGGTTGTCTTTCCAACGCCTGTAGGTCCGATAAATATCTCAGCCCTTGGTCCTTCTTTTTCAAGATCGATGGGTTCAGACTTTCCAAATTTAAGAACCATCTTCTGATAGACATTTGCAAGGGCAAAGTCAAAAGGAAGGCCCGGTTTACTTATTTTTTCGACTTCATCAGTAAGCTGATTTACGTATATTTCATCAACTTCATTTTCAATAAGAGTATTGTACAATAATTTGATAAACGATAAGGTTTCTTCGGAAACTGAAGCCTTAGATGAAGGCTTTGCCGAAGTTTCTTCGGAAGGCTCAGAAACAATTTCAGCAGTCTCCTTATCAGTCTTAAGGAAGTTCTTTTCAAGAAGAGAACTTAAGTTATCGAGCTTCTCCTCGATAGCACTGTTATCATCCCTTATGTCTTTATTCTCCCTTACCTTTGTGGCGTTAAGTGTTGCCGAGGCGATAGTATCCCTCTGACTATTCAGGGCATTTTCTCTTTGCGGCGAAAGAGTCCTTACAGCAGGTTTTTCGGGTTCATCCTCCAAAGCAACCGTCACTTCAATTTTTTGAGACTGGAACAAAGAAAGAAAACCTGTCTTTTTCATTGGCCTGACATTCATAACAACAATGTTAGTACCAAGCTCCTTTCTTGCTTCTTCAGTAGCCTCATTCTCAGTTTTTCCAACATACTTTTTGATAATCATATTATGCAGTTACCATCCCCACAGATTGTAATTCAATGTTAGCCTCAACTTCATTATATGAAATAACAACTAAATCCTTATAATAGTCCTCAGTCATCTTCTTAAAGTACATTCTGACTATAGGTGAAGCCATAATGATAGCCTGTTTACCGGCTTCTTCAAGCTTTTTGACCTGTTCGCCAACAGAATTAAGAATCGACTTAGTCCTTGCCGGATCAAGAGTAAGATATGCACCTGTCTCAGTCTGTTTAACACTGCTCATGATCTCCTGTTCTATCTTAGGATCAAGAGTCACGACGCTTGTTGTCTCACCCGGCATAAAGAATTTATTAGAAATTGCTCTCTTTAGTGACTGCCTCACATACTCTGTCAATATATCAGGGTCATGAGTTGATGGAGCAAAATCTGCCAATGTCTCAAAAATTGTAACAAGATCTCTTATGGAAATACCTTCTTTTAGAAGGTTTTGTAATACCTTTTCAATCTCACCAAGACTCATAAGCTTAGGAACAAGTTCATCAACAAGAGCAGGATTGTTTTCTTTTAGATTATCAACGAGATTCTGAACATCCTGTCTCGTCATAAGTTCTGCAATATGTTCTCTTATGATCTCTGTAAGATGTGTAGCTATAATTGACGGAGGATCAACTACTGTATAGCCAAAGCTCTCAGCTCTTTCTCTTTGTCCCTCAGTGATCCATATAGCTGGTAGATGGAAAGATGGCTCAAAGGTCGGAATACCTGTGATCTCATCCTCTACATGCCCTGGATTCATAGCCATGTAATGGTCAAATAAGATCTCGCCATCACTCACCTGTATACCTTTAATTTTAATGATATATTGATTAGGATTCAACTGAATATTATCTCTAAGACGAATTATTGGTACAACAGTTCCAAGTTCAAGTGCAATCTGTCGTCTTATCATTACAACTCGGTCAAGAAGATCTCCTCCCTGATTTACATCAGCAAGCGGTATAATACCGTATCCAAATTCAAGTTCAATAGGGTCAACCTGCAAGAGACTTGTAACGTTTTCTGGTTGTCTTATCTCTTCTGCTGAAGTCTCTTCAGGAGATGTGGCCTCTGTCTCAGTCTGAACCTCTTCAATTGTCTGACTTGCAATTCTTCCAAGAAGTATAAAGCCAGCGCCAAAAGTAACATACAAAAGTGTAGGTAGCGGTGAAAAAATACCAAGTCCTGCAACAACACCTCCAACAAGGTAAAGAGTCTTTGGCATTCCAAAGAGCTGATTTATAAGGACATGGCCAAAATCCGCTTCTTTTGAACCCTTTGTTACAAGAATACCTGTTGACATTGAGATCATAAGGGAAGGAATTGAGCTTACAAGTCCATCACCCATAGTCAGTATTGAATATGTATTAATGGCAGTAGTAACATCCATTCCCATTCTGAGTACGCCCATGGCAATACCGCCAATCAGGTTGACCGCAGTAATTATAAGACCGGCCGTTGAATCTCCCTTAACATACTTGGTAGCACCATCCATAGCGCCAAAGAAGCTTGCTTCTTCCTGTATCTTACTTCTTCTTTCTTTTGCTTCAGCATCTGTTATGGCGCCTGTATTAAGATCGGCATCTATAGCCATCTGTTTACCGGGCATAGCATCAAGTGTAAATCTTGCTGATACTTCAGCTACACGCTCAGAACCTTTGTTGATTACCATGAGCTGAACAATGATTAAAATTACATAGACAATTGCTCCTACAATAAGGTCACCACCACCTACGAATGACCCAAACACTTCTATGACCTGTCCCGCGCTTCCCTGAGTAAGGATAAGTCTTGTAGATGAAACATTCAGAGCAATCCTGAATATTGTGGTAAACAAAAGGATTGTTGGGAAGAATGACATTTGAAGCACTTCTGTTGCGAACATCGCAGTAAACATGATGACAAATGACAAAGACATATCAAATGCCAAAAGTATATCGAGCATCCAGTCTGGAAGGGGAATAATGAGCATTACAATAGCTGCTACGATATAAAGAGCAAGACCATAATCATAGACTCTGTTTTTTATCTTTGATAAATCCATGCCACTATCTCCTTTCCATCAAGTCTTTTTACAAAAAATCTCAAACTTTGCCTTTCAAGTGATAAACATAAGCAAGGACTTCGGCAACTGCCTTATAAAGCTCCGGCGGAACGAGTTCTCCCACTTCAACATTCGCATAAAGCATTCTGGCAAGAGGCTTATTTTCAACGATCTCAACATCATTTTCTCTGGCTATATCTTTTATCCTTTGAGCCAGATAATCTGCGCCTTTGGCTACGACCATAGGTGCATCAGCCTCATTTGCATCATATTTGATCGCTACAGCATAGTGAGTAGGGTTTGTGATAACAACATCCGCTTTAGGAAGGTTCTGCATCATTCTCCTCTGGGAAGCCTGCATCATTCGACGTTTCTGAGCACCTTTGATCTCAGGATTACCTTCGGAATTCTTAAACTCATCCTTTACTTCCTGTTTAGTCATCATCATATCTTTATTAAACTTGCGTCTCTGATATATGAGATCCGCAAAGGCAATTATCATGTACGCAGCAGCAATTCTTAGCCCAAGATCAATAATAAGGTTGCCCATAAGGCCGATTGCCTGCTTTAAGGGAATATCATAGAGCAAAAATAGTGATTCTTTTCGCCCTGAAAAAAACGATATTATCACAATTGCCATAATTCCCAGTTTCAGGATTGATTTAACAAGCTCAAACACTTTTCTTGTTGAAAAGATCTTTTTCATTCCCGAAATAGGATCGAGCTTTGAAAACTTTGGCTGAAGTGGCTTTGTTGTTGGCTTAAAACCAACCTGAACAAAATCACAGATCAGAGCAACAGAAAAACCAACAATAAAAAACGGAGCACATAATAAAAGCAGTGTAAGCATTGCATGTATTACGAGGCTGCTTATATAAGCAATCGGAAGGTACCCATCATAAGTCCTTGCCACATTGGGAATTGAATTATAAACATACTCAAAGGTGTTGCTAAAGATCTCACCCATAAATCCATAGACGAATCTCAGGATTATAAAAAGTGCTAAAAGGCTAAAGGCTGTAGCAACTTCCTGGCTCTTTGCAACCTGTCCTTCTTTTCTGGCATCATCAAGTTTTTTCGCAGTAGGCTGTTCGGTCTTTTCAGCACCGTTTGCATCTTCTGCAAAAAACTGAAGATCATATGCAATTAGTAAAGGCTTAAATTCAGCCGCTTTGCATACTGTATACAAATTCGTTCATCAACTCCTTGATATTTATATAAATATAATTGGATGCGTCGCCCAGCATAATGACCGTAATGAGCATTACAGAGAGCCCGATCACTATTTTTATCTGAATACCGACAGAGAACATATTCATCTGCGGTGATACTTTCGCTAAAATTCCAAGAACAACGTTCGTTATAAAGGTAATGATAAATATTGGAAGTGCTATCCTGAAACCAATCACTATGTAATCCCTAAGGAAAGCTGTAACAGCACTTAGCATTCTGTCAGAATTGATAACAATTCCGTTTACAGGTATCAGGGTAAAAGAATCTGCTAAAGCCTTTAAGATAAAGTGATACATACCTGACAGAATAAGCATCATTGTAAGGACCTGCGAATAAAATGTACCTGTAATAGTCGACTGCTCATTTGTATTAGGATCAAACAGATTCACCATGGAAAGTCCTATCTGCATATCTACTATTGTGCCGGCAAAATTAACTATAAGTGTGGAAAGCTGCACTGCATATCCAAGCAAAAATCCTGCCATAACCTCTTTTAACACAATTACTGTATACCCGATAAGTGTATGATAATCCGGAGGGACAACAGGAACTGCCCCATAGATAAGTATTGAGAGTAAGAGTCCAAAACCTATCTTAACAAGATTAGGCGACTGCCTGCCTCCGAAGAAGGGACATACAAATATAAAGCTCGTAATCCTGACAAACACCAGTAGAAATATTTCAAGATCGCCATAACTAAAGGAGTAATCTATCATGTAATCCCTCTATCTCACATATTTTGAAAAATCTGACCATAGATTAATGATATAGCCCGATAATTCTGTAAGCATCCAGTTTCCAATGAGCATGATCATCACAAACACTCCAACAACTTTTGGTACAAACGTAAGAGTCTGCTCCTGAATAGAGGTTACAGTCTGAAAGATTGAAATAACCAGACCGATGATCATAGATGTTAAAAGAACCGGCAGTGACATTTTGATCACAAGAAAAAGCGCGCTGTTCATGATTGTATTTATATCTGATAATGTGATCATAAAAACGCCTCCTTTTTAATAAAATGACTTGACCAGATTACCAATAATAAGGCTCCATCCATCCGCCAGTACAAATAAAAGAACTTTAAATGGCATCGAAATTGTGGTAGGTGGAAGCATCATCATACCCATACTCATAAGTACCGATGCAACAACCATGTCAATAACAATGAACGGTATATAGATTAAAAAGCCTATGATAAATGCTGTTCGAAGTTCACTTACTATAAAACTCGGAATAAGAACAACATTTGGAATACTGTCCAGTTCTCCGTCCCACTCAATCCCATCTATCTGCATGAAGAGAAGAACATCTTTTTTCTGAGTCTGACCATACATAAACTGCCTGAAAGGCTTCATTGCTGTCTCAAAAAATTCAGTCTGGTCCATCTGTCCATCTTCAAAAGGAATTACCGCCGTATTATAAGCTTCAGTCAATGTTGGCTGCATTATAAAAAGCGTCATAAACAAAGCAATCCCAATCATCACCAGGTTTGGGGGCGATGTTTGGGTACCAATGGCAGTTCGTGTAAAATGCAGTGCAACAATGATCCTTGTAAAAGAAGTCATCATTACAAGGAGCGTCGGTGCCAGCGAAAGAAGCGTCAAAGTAATAAGAATTCGCAGAGCGCCATTAACAGAACCATTGCCGTTATCATATGTAACAGTAACAGTATTTGCTATATTCAGCTTTTGCAAATCATCAGGATCTTCTGATGCTCCCGGAGGATTGATATTAGTTCTCTCTTCCTCTGAGCCTGTAAGATATGAATCCCTGTCTGTAGTTGGATCTGTGGGCTCAGTATCAATTATTACTTCTTCAGTGGCTTTAGCTGTTATGGGAATAGAAAAAGAAATAAAAGAAATCAGTGCAATAGAAACTAAAGCAGCTATTATCCCTCTTTTTACGCTGCTCTTTCGGTTAGTTATTATATTCCCATCTCCCCGTCTTTTTGTCATTTACTTTTTATCTCGCTTTTGAATTTGTCAAATATCTCCTTAAAGCTGGCGCTGTGGTCTTCACCATCTGCCAGCTTAAGGGAATCCTTGTCAACTTCGCAAAGAGCCGTTATTTCATCTTTTCCAACGGCAATAGCCATATACTTGTCTCCAAGTCTGACTATCTGTATGTATTTATTAGTCGTAATTCTTCCTGTTTCGATTATTTCAATATTGCCAAAAGAATTTTTCTCCTTCTGATAACCGGCAAGATACCTTGTAACAAAATAGGTAGCCACCAGTACTACAATAAAAATAATGAGAACAGAAATAAACTGGATGTAAGAATCTGCCGTCATTTTTTATCCTACTGAACAATTTCGGTCACACGCACACCAAAACTTTCTTCAATAACTACAACTTCGCCTTTAGCTACAAACTTACCATTTACGAGAACATCCACAGGTTCACCGGCAACTTTATCAAGCTCTATAATGGTTCCCGGAGCAAAATCAAGGATATCAGCTATAGGTTTTGCTGTTCTTCCAAGTTCTACAGTAACTTCAAGCGGAACATCCTTGATGATTCCTATGTTTTCTCCACCTGCCATAATGGTTGTACCACCGGAAAAATTCTGGAACTGAGCAGGCTGGATATTCATATTCATCATCTGCGGAGCCATCATTGGCATACCCATTTGAGGCATACCCATCTGCGGCATTCCCATCATTGGCTGGCCCTGCATCATAGACGGATCCATCTGTGACATTCCTGCAGCTGGCGCAGGTGCTGGTTGTGGAGCCGGAGCTGGAGCCGGTTCCGGTGCAGGAGCTGGAGCCTCTGCTTCGCCACCTGCATCACCTGAAATAACAGTATCCTTAAGAGTTTTTGCAAAATCTATAGGATATAACTGCATCAGGGTTGAATCTACAAGGTCTCCGACCTGCATCTTGAAAGAGATCTTTACGAATGTTCCTGTAAGGAATTCAGCAATATCAGAAGGATCATCATTGATCATATCAAGAAGGGTTGCCTGTGGCGGGCTGATATCTACCTTCTGGTTGATCATTGTAGAAAGAGACGTGGCAGCAGCACCCATCATCTGGTTCATTGCTTCAGAAATGGCTGACAGCTGCAGTTCACCAATCTCTCCATCAGTATTTGTACCATCACCGCCCATCATAAGGTCAGTGATGACCATAACATCATGTTCCTTAAGAATAAGGATATTGGTGCCATCAAGACCTACCGTATATTTTATCTGAATAAATACGCAAGGTCTCTCATAGTTGTTGATCACATTTTCCCAGTTAGCCAACTCAACCTGGGGCGTAGTGATATTAACCTTCTGATTTACAAGGGAATACAGCGTTGTTGCTGAAGATCCCATGCTGATGTTAGCCACTTCACCAATAGCATCTTTTTCAGAATCAGTAAGTAGTGACTCATCAATTGTACTGCCTCCAACTGGTGGCGTTGCAGCAGCTGCTTCTGCTGGTGCATCTCCCCCGGAATCGGCAGGAGCGTCCGCTGGTGCATCTGAGCCGCCTGAAGTATCCATTCCGGCTAGCAAAGCATTAATTTCGTCCTGAGACAACATTCCATCCATGCTCCTACTCTTCCTCCTCTCTCACAACTGACGTTATCCTGACAGCATATTTGTCTTTTGCCGTTCCCGGTAACGCAGTAAATTTAAATATATTGCCTACATATATCTGCATATCCGTATTAACTCTATTGTCGAGCCTTATAATGTCTCCAGCCTGAAGATGAACAAAATCGCTTACCGATACATTACATCTTCCAAGAATAGCTTTGACCGGAACATCAACATGCTTGACCATGGTTTCAAGCGTATCCTGATAATCCTCATCATTATTTTTCTGCATTGTAGAGAACCAGAACTTGGTATTGAGCTTGTCCATTACACTCTCTAATGTGAAATATGGAAGACAGACATTCATAAGACCTTCCGTATCACCAATCTTTATATTAAGAGTGACAATGGCGATCATATCTGTAGGAGAAATAACCTGGGCAAATTGAGGGTTTGTCTCAATTCTCTCCATTACAGGATTTATAGCTACAACGCTTTGCCACGGTTCAACCATAAGCTGCATGCAAATGGTAACAAGCTTTTCTATAAGCGGCATCTCTATATCAGTAAATGGTCTTGGCTTATCAAGGGTTCCGCCTTGGCCTCCAAGCATTCTGTCGATAAAAGAAAAGCCTATATTAGCCTGGAGCTCCAATATAATAGTTCCCTGAAGAGGCAAAAAAGATATGACGCCTAAAATAACAGGATTTGAAAGCGCATTACTAAATTCCGAATATGTAACGGTCTCAGAGTTAGCAACTGATACCGATACATTTTTTCTCAAATACAAAGGTAATGTAGTTGATAACAGTCTTCCATAATGCTCGTAGATCATCTCCAAGGTTCGAAGGTGCTCTTTGGAGAACTTGGCAGGACGTTTAAAGTCATAATCCTTGACTTTCTTTTCGTCAGCTGCCTGCATCTGATCCACATCAAGTTCACCGCTAGATAGCGCTGCCAACAGACCATCTATTTCACTTTGTGACAGTACTTCACTCAAAATGGATCTCCTTTCTCAGTAGTTTAGTGTTAGATTTTTTAGTTTACTGATAAATTGCTGTTATACTTACGTCATAGATAAAGTTAGAACCATAGAGTTCCTGAATTGCCTCTATAACTTCATCTTTTGCAGGCTGTATATCGCTCTGAAGTTCTTCCATAGTCTTACTTGAAAGAATGTCTATAACCTTTGCCTTTATCAGATCATTCATGCTGGCTATAGATTCTGAAGTTCCATAGGTTGCATAATCTGCTGAAGCTGTGTTCATAGAAAAGAGAACTTCCGCAACCATATAATGTGCTTTTCCATCTGCTCCAGGTTTCAAGCTGATTGTAAGGCTGTTGTCTCCGGTAAATCCAAAGGTTGCAAGATTTGCAACACCAACTGTGCCTGATGCGGATCCAGAGAACCCTCCGCCTGCTCCGCCACTTGCCTCAAGTTCCAGGGCAGCAGCTATATCCGAAATAAGCTTTGCTGTCTGTGAATTTGTAGTCATAACGCTAAGAAGCATAAATCCATTCATAGCCAGATTAACTACAAGAAGTGCCAAAATAATAATGGATAATAAATTCTTTTTCATTTAAAGGTATCCCCCTCTTAATAAGATGCACTTAATGGATTGTATATCTTAATCTCAACTCTTCTGTTTCGGGCTCTTCCTTCATCAGTCGAGTTATCTGCAATAGGGTCATATTCACCACGCCCTGTATGAACAATATTTGATGGGTCAAGAGTTGTGTTTTCACAAAGGTAGTTAAATATCGCAAGGGCTCTTCCTGATGAAAGTTCATCATTGTTTGCATATTTTCCGCCGGATGACATTGGAACATTGTCTGTATGACCTTCTATATCTATAGTTCCTCCGGCATAGGTTTCAAGTATCTGCCCTACTTTCTCAAGGACAGGAATTACGTCCTCTTTTATTGCCGTTTTGCCTGAATCAAACAGAATTGATCCCTGGATAGTAAGCTGAACATATTGGCTGGTATAGTTAAGGGATACTTCATTTTCAATTTCTCCCTCTTCCAGGGCTTGTTCTATTTTTTCTGCAAGCTTTTGAGAAGCTTCCATCTGAGCTTCTTCTGCCGCTTCCATAAGCTCTTCCTCGTCCATATTGCCCACATCAGCCTGGTCTGAATCGGAATCATCTCCGGTCTGTGCAAGACCCATGGATGTGATATAACTCGAAAGTTCAGTCAGCTGCGAAACACCATCGCCTACAAGTGCTCCCTGCCCAAGTGCCATTTCACCGCCATCAAAAATACCAAAAGCCGAACTGAATGATGCAGCTACTTCTTCAAACTTGGCCGCGTCCATTGTTGCCATTGAGAACAGCAAAACGAAGAAACAAAGAAGCAGGTTCATCAGATCGCCGAAGGTACCCTGCCAGGCCGGTAGTCCTGGTTTTATTTCCTCAGGTTTCTTAGCCATTATTCTCCTCCATCACCTGAACCATTTTCTGCTTCATAAGCTGCTCTGTCACTAGGTGACAGGAATGATTTAAGCTTTTCTTCTGTAACACGAGGGTTTTCTCCTGCCTGTATAGACAAAAGTCCCTCAATAATAATACTTTTTGCCATGTACTCGGCATTATCTCTGGCTTTTAATTTATTCTCAGCAGGATAACAGAACCAGTTCGCAAGAACCGATCCATAGAATGTTGTGATCAAGGCAACCGCCATGGACGGTCCGATAGATGAAGGGTCAGACATGTTCTGGAGCATAAGAACCAGTCCAAGAAGCGTTCCGATCATACCCCAGGAAGGACCCATGCCGGCAACATCAGCAAAGAAAGAATAATTTTCCTTGTGTCTCTCAGACATGGCATCAATTTCAGCTTCCAAAATACTTTTTACAAGTTCAGGCTCAGTACCATCTACAATAAGACCAACGCCTTTTTTCATAAATGCATCTTCCAGATTGCTTGCTGCTTCCTCAAGTGCAAGAAGTCCTTCTTTACGAGCTGTATTTGAAAGATCGATAATCTGTTTTATTGTGCCCTTAGTGTCATCAGTGGGCATTTTATAAATTAGGGTGTAAGATTTCAGACCATTAATAAAGCTTGGCATGCTTCTCGACGCCAAAACCGCCATGAGTGCTCCACCGAATGTGATCATCGCCGAAGGAGCATCAAGGAAGTGTACGACGCCGGTGATACCAGCTGAAAAGACAATACTCAGAATCATGAAAACAAAACAAAGACCAACACCAAGTAATGAAGCAATATCCATACTGTTTTCCCCTTCATATAAATATTAGATACCAGTCATATGCCGTTTAACTGATATGTTTTGCTGCAACATTAAAAGCTTAGTTTTCTATAATCTTATATATATCTTCAGGAGATTCCCTGACTATTAACTTTCTGCCACTGCGCAATATGATCACAGTGTCAGGGGTAGCTTCTACCGTTTCTATGGAAGAAACATTTAAAAGAAATTTCCTCGTATCCATTTTTGTTAGTTCAATAATACTTTTAGACATCTATTCCCCCGTCAATATCTAAAAATTTCATTATTTCAAAAAATTTCACTATTTTCTGAAATTTTATTTCTAACTACATATATTTTACCACTTTTAGTGTACCAATACTCATATTTTTGTTCACATTTTAGACATATTTGCAAATTAATTACACTTATTATCGATAATTATGAAATTATTTTGCGTTATGCCATCACACATTATTAACAAATACACATTCGCATAGTTACACAACATATAGTGGTAATAAAATAATTGTAGCACAACATTTTTATTAATAACAGTATCTTTTAAAAAATCACGCTCTGTTTAGCGTTTTTTCACTATCGTTTATTTGCAAACTCGCATCACTCCTGGCTTCATAAAATAGTGCCTCACATAAGTGGCGCTGCCAACCTCAAAAGAAGCTGTCCAAACCTAAGAAATGCTCCCCTGCCTTTTGAATAATATTCAGTAACATCCTTTGATTCCTTAAATATTTGCTCAAAATCTTCCTTCGTGTCCTTAACTGCTTTGCAATCAGCATAAAGACAGCCATTTTCGAAATGATGGTATAGACTTCTATAATCAAGATTGATTGTTCCGCAGGTTGCTGCAAAATCATCGCAGATACTCATTTTAGCGTGACAAAATCCCGGAGAATACTCATATATTCGTACGCCATTTTTAGCAAGCGCATTGTAATAAGACCTTGTAACGCTGTAAACAATCTTTTTGTCAGGAATTCCGGGAGTTACTATTCTGACATCAACGCCTCTTTTGGCTGCAAGAGAAAATGCATGTATCATCTCTTCAGTAATGATAAGGTAAGGCGTAATGTACCAGACATAGTCTTTGGCCATGTTAGCCATACTCATGTATACTTCCTCTCCAACCTGCTCTTTATCCATTGGGCTATCAGCAAAAGGTGCTATAAATCCATTTTCAAGGGCCTTGTAATTATTATTTTTCAGATATTTGTCAAAAGTAACATCATCTATGTCATTTTCTTTTATCGCATTCCACATCTCAAGAAATGTCACGGTAAGTGACTTTACTGCGTCGCCGCAAAGCTTTATTCCTGTGTCCTTCCAATATCCAAAGGGCTCAGATACATGAAAATACTCATTTGCAATGTTATAGCCACCTGTGTAGCCTATTTTTCCATCAATTACTGTAATTTTCCTATGATCTCTATTATTAAGAAAAAGATTTAAACCCGGTGCAAAAGGATTGAATACTCTTGCCCGAATTCCCTTCGCCCGCAGCCTTTTAACAAAATCAGTAGTTACAAAGCCTATACTGCCCATGTCATCATAGAAAACTCTGACCTCAACACCCTCTTTTACCTTTTGCTCAAGAATATCCTGAATGCTATGCCAGCTTTCAGCATCCTCAATAGCATGATATTCCATAAAAATGAATTTTTTTGCATTCAATAACTCTCTTTTTTGGTCCTCAATTCCCTTTAGAGCATCATCAAAATATGTGATATCAGTATTTTGATAGACCGGATAACCTGCATATTCTTTTAGATAATGCGTAATATTTGCCACATATGGATTTCTTTCTTTAAGGCTCATCTGCACATCGCTGTTATCCGGCAAAAGAGGCAGCAGTATATTATCTATGTTCTCATAGCGCTTTCGCATCTTTTTTGTGCCACCGTTATAACCAACAAGAAAATAAAAAACTATACCCGCAACAGGAAGTACAAGGATCATCATGATCCATGGCATTTTTATGGATGCTGTCTGGTTCTTAGAGTAAATACCCAGAACAACAAAGAAGCTTATAAGAGAAAAAAATACTGATACCCAATGCCATGTATTATTAAGCCAAATAACACCGCAAACAATGATCAGCGCATTAAGTATTACTGAAAGCACCGCAATGACCATTCTAAATACACCATTTTTAACTGCAGCTTTTTTCTCTATAGTTAACTTCTTCGCTTCGCTCATACAAAAAATGCCTCCTTGTCTCTTTTATATGTATAAAATAATTATAGCAATTTTTAATTAACAGTTAAAAGAAAGATAATAACGAAATAGGCCCCGCCGCAATTAAAGCGACGGGGCTCATCATTAGTCTTATGATTCATAAAAAGAATTATCTCTTAAGGTTAGTAAGTTCTTCAAGAAGTGTATCTGATACTGTGATGATACGGCTGTTTGCCTGGAAACCACGCTGTGTTGTGATCATTTCAGTAAACTCTTTTGAAAGGTCTACGTTTGACATTTCCAGAACACCTGTGTTCATATATCCGCCATCTACAGTAATATCCTGAATTGTTGCCTCACCAGAGTTAAGTGTGGATGCATAGAGGTTATCACCTTCTTTTGAAAGACCTGATGCATTAGCAAATTCAGCTGATGCAATCTGTCCAAGAAGCTTTGTCTGTCCATTTGAGTATGTAGCATGAATCTGTCCATCAGTAGCTATTGTAATTCCATTCATTTCACCGACCATACGACCAGTATTAAGCGATGATTTATCTCCTTTTACAGCCTTGATTGTTGCTGTTCCGCTTGTGTTGTAATTAGTTACAGTAGAGAAATCAACTGTAAGCTGTCCCCTCATAGTCTCTTCATCAGCAGTAGTTGGCTGGAATCCAAATGCTTCAAGTCCGGGGATTGACTGGTCAAATTTAATATTGACCATTCCATTAGCATTTCCGTTAGCTGTAGTAAGAGAACCATTTGCAGGATTAAATTTAAGCTGAATAGTCTGACTACCTGTTGTAAGAGTAATACTTCCATCAGCATTTATTGAATAGGTACCATCTGTTCCAAATGCATCAGCATCAGAATCCGTTATACCATAGACTTTATTTAAAAGATTCTTATACTTTCCTGTCGCTGTTGAAATAAGATCTGTAATATTTCCTGTGTTAGGTATTTCTTCCCAACCCTCAGGAATTGTATCCGCAGTAGTAACATAAGTAAGTGTTCCATCAGCAGCTGTCTGTGTAGCATAGTCTGTAGCTATGTTCTTATCAACAGAAACAGTATCATAAATTGATATTCCGCCATTTGCTGAAATCTTTACTTTATATGTATTTTGAACAGTTGCAGAACCTTTTGTAAGGCCATACACATCCTGAAGCATTTCTTTACTGTAATCACTGACAGTTGTTTCTGTTCCCTTTAAAACATAAGCTGATCCATCAGTTGAGTTAGTAAATACACCGCCGAGTTCAGATGCCTTCTTTTCAGGATATGTACCCTCTTTTGCTGTATATGTCTTGGAGAAAATAGTCTGTGTGAAAATCGAATTACTTTCATCGGGAACTTCTACCGGTTCACTCTTGTAGAACAAAATGCCGGGAGTACCTGAAATATTGCTAACCTCCAAATATGTAAAACCATTTGAGGACATATAATCATCCAGCGCAGCTGCATCTGCAAGGCCCAAAGCAGCCGCCAGCTCAGCTTTAGCTGCATTTGTGATCACTGTTGTATTGTTATACTCATATATAGTATTCTGCGGAACAGTTGTAATATTTGCAAGCTGCGCAGCGCTTATCTGTACTTCAAGGTCTTCGTCTGAAAGCTTTGTTCCATAAAGTGTTAAAGTGTCATTATCATATGTATAATAAATATTTTCCGGAACAGTCGAGTCATTTAATTTAGCTTCAAGATTTTCAAAGTCATCAATGTAATTTTTTAGAGCTGTCTTGGTTATAGGAGTTGCTGTCTTGGTCTCATCAGGATAATGCTGACTGGTAACAGTAAATGAATCATTTCCTGTTGCATTGCTTGTAAATTTAAAGCGATAGTAATCACTTGATATATACTTCTCAAGAGATGTCTGAGTTGCTGTTGCCGAATCGTCGTCATTTATACCAAAGACAGTTTTAAGTGTTGCCTGCAAGGTCTTGGAATTACCTACAACTGTTTTCATTGAACCTTCTGTTGTGGAAGGTACAATATATGCTTTTCCGGTGCCATCACTGGATACATAATATGAATTTGAGTTATTGGAATTGTATGTATATCCTGAAGGGCTCTTGGTCTCCTTTGGCGCATCATATGTAATTGTAAGAGTTCCACTTTCACTTATTGTAAATAGTGATGTCTTTGAATAGCCTTCAGTTCCACTTGTTACTGTAGCATCGTCTATTCCGTAGACTTCCTTCAAAATGCCCGCATATTTAGCTTTACTTGTTGTCATAAGATCTGACAGCGCACCTGATGTTGGAACACCTGAATATACAGTAGCTCCTGCAAGGAGCTTAACAACTGAAGTTGTTGCACCATTTTCAACTTTATATGCGTCTGTAACAGCAACATCAGTAGGTTCAGTCGCTCCGAAAGTAACGCCCTTCATAAGTGTTGATCCAATTGATTTTCCTGATGAATCAATAATATCTGTAAGCTGAAGCGAGAAAAGATCATCAGTACCTGTATCCTTTAATGTGAACTTTCCTGTATAGAGGTATCCCTTGTTATCATAGAATTCCAGAGTGAGTGTCTTACCATCATCAGATATAACGTTTGTATCATTATCATCGATATTTCCAGAGAAAAGAGCAGCTGTTGTAGATGCTGGTGAATATGTTGTATTATCAGCGCTCATGATCTGAAGCTGAGATAAACCACCATTTTTATTTACTGTAATAGCTCCGGTCTCAGGATCTTCCTGTGCTGTCCATCCCATTACGAAATATCCGTTTGACTGCATTGCAAGGTTGCCGGCACCATCTACGTAGAAAGAACCATCTCTTGTGTAGAGATTTTCTTTTCCGTTATTAACTACGAAGAACGACTTACCGGTGATCATGATATCAAATGGATTATTTGTTGTCTGAGTAGCGCCCTGGGATTCAATTGCTGTAGCAATGGCACCTGACTTAGCGCCAAGACCGATCTGTCTTGCATTTACACCGCCCTTAGTCTCAGTAGCACCTGATGCTGACTGTGTTGTCTGATACATAAGGTCTGAAAATGTAATAGACTGGGATTTGAATGATGTTGTATTAACGTTGGCAATATTGTTACCAAGAACATCCATTTTGGTCTGGTGTGTACGAAGTCCTGCTACACCAGAATAAAGTGATCTCATCATAAGACATTGTCCTCCATCATAAAACCTATGCGTATAAGCGCATATCAATATCTGATTTTGGACGGATGAGTGATTTAAAAGAGATTTCCTTCAATCAGTCGGGAAATCAAGATCTCCTGATGGCACTTCTGGCCACTTCGGTCCAATCTGTTAAGCAATCACTGCTCCGTCAATATTTGTAAAAACATTACTCTTGTTTTCTGTCTGATCCATTGCTGTTACTACTGTGTTGTTTGGGACATTTACGATAAATGCAAGCTGATCAATGAGTATAAGAGAGTCTTTAATGCCTTTTTCTCCTGCTTCTATCTTGCCCATATTAAGCCTTGCCATCTGCTCATCTGTTAAAACTATGTTTCTGTCCTGAAGTCTGTTTGCGGCATGCTTAGAAAACTTTAGTTCTTCTGAACTAATAGTATTATCGGATGATTCCTGTATTTTATTTAGAATACTGGCAAAAGAATTTGCTCCGGTTTGTATATTTTGGCCCTTGTTATCGGTTTTTTGAATACTTCCGTTTTTGATCTGGCCCTGCACCTGATCAATTGATAAAAATCTTCTCTCATCAATATTCAATTTCCTATACCTCCTTTCCGGCGTATTTCTATAGTTCTTTTAACCTTTATCAGGTTTTATCCTTGGAAAAAGTCCTGTGTGTATCACCTCTGATATCATCGAGCTGATTAACATACTGAAGAAGCGATGTTACGTAGTTCTTATCCATAAGATTCTTTGCCCTGTCATCCATATTCATATAATAGTCATACATTGAATCAATGGTATCTCCATGGGTTTCTTCTGTAACAAGTTCAAGCTCCGGCAGCTTATCAATGTTCTTTTGGAAATCAGCTACAACTTCAAGAGCATCTGTGTAATCTGAATCCAAAACCTGGGTAACATCATCAATGTTGTAATTAGTTCCATTAATATTTAAATATGCTTTGTTTCCGCTATATGTCACATAATCTACCACGCCCTGGATTTCAGTACTCTTTCCAGTATCAGAGTTGGTCTGTGTAACAACTACTGTTTTTCCAACCATTTCAGATGCTCTGGATAATGACATACTATTAGCCATATTGTTAAGCTGTTCTACCTGAGTAAATGTCGCATACTGTGAAATATACTCAGTATTAGATGTAGGTTCCATAGGATCCTGATATTTCATCTGAGCAACAAGTATTTTTAAAAATGAATCCTTGTCATAACCTGTTGGAGTTGTCTTACTGCTAGAGCTCTCTGTTTCCAAATTCTGAACTTTACCATTTTTAATAATAGCCTCAACTGATCCTAAATCTGCCATTTTTTATCCTCCAGGGCTGGCATAAAAGCCAGCCCACAAAAAATCATGCACTATAGTCAACGGTATTTCCGTTCATTTCCATTACTTTTGCAGCTATAAGCTCTTCTTCAGACATATCTTCCTCTTCAAATTCAGAAATTTCCGAAAGATTTATTCTTCGAAGTGGCTTTTTGAATCTGCCCTCAGCCTGCTCATATTCATGCCCCTGCTGATTCTGCTCAAGATTTTGCTCAAAAGCATGGCTTGCAATAGTAACTTCAATTGCTGTAACTTTTACTCCCTGTGCGTCAAATTTCTGCTGAAGAGCTACCATCTGACTTTCAACTGCTTCTTTTACCAGTTCATTCTGTGCTGTGAATTTGGCAACTATTCCATCCTTTGTACTTGTAAGAAGGATATTTACGTTGCCAAGATGAGCCGGGTGAAGCTGAAGTTCCATAGAAGTCTCACCATTTCCCGCAGAAATTGTTATCTTTTCTGTGATCTGTCTTATTATATTTTCCATCTGTGTCCTGTCAGTATAGCTAATCGTGCTGACAGAACCGGAATCTACTGCATCTGTTATATTGTTTATTAGCTGATTAAAAAGATTCGCATTTTGACCACTTTCATTTAAACCACCCTTTGTCTCTTTATGGTTATTTGAAGAATCATTTGTTTCTTCAACCGGCTTAAATTCAGCGATTTCCACCTCTTCTGATCCTGCTTCTGCCTTAATTTCAGGCATCTGCTCCCTAGACTGTGGTGCCTTCATATCCTTAGAAATATCATCTCCGGCTTCATTTACTATGATCTCAGGTACTTTGCCAGCATTTTCATCCGACATTTCTTTCTTAGGGCCATCTAATGCCACCAGATCATCATCAAAGCTTTCGAGCGCAATTTCTAAATCTTCCTCGGATAAGTCAAACTCATTCAAAAGTTCGCTCCTCATACTATCTGCACCCTCCATGAGGTCCTGCATCGTAGCATATAGATCTGTGTCAGTTAACAGATCAAGCGCCTTATCCTCACCAATTACTTCAGTGACCAGAAGCTGTACATTCTCAGGATTTAAAAGATCTCCGGCCATCAGTCCAAGAATTTCCATAGCACTTAGAATATCTTCTTCGCTTATATCAAGTGCTTCAGCCATTTTAGAAACAAGTTCCTTTCCTGCTTCTCCTATAGCCTCCTGCAGCTTTTCATCTGCTTCCATGCTCTTTGTATTGGTTTCATCTACTTTTGTAACATTATCAGTACTTTGTTTGTTCTGAAGATTATCGGTACTATTTTTGCTGTTGCCGATTGCCTTCTGCGAGCCATTGCTGTCATCTGATCTTGCTACATCTTTTCCCTGACTACTTTTTCCTTGCTTTACAGCATTGTCAGTAATCTGAGATTTATTATCTTTTGCCTGTACTAAAGCATCTGATGTCTTATTTAAGACATTACTAAAACTGTTCGCAGCATTTCCTGCCTTAGTACTAAGTTCCGTTATTGATGAAACGCTTACTGCTGCAGTCGACTTCTGCATGTAGGTAAGCATTGCACCTACATTATTTGTCGTACTGCTCATCAAGTTCCTCCTTTCAAATATATTTATTTTGTTTGGACATAAACATCCATAGACTCTCATAACATATATCGGTTTTTATTTAGAATACTTAATATAAAATATTTAATTATTTCTCTTTGTATATGCGTAAGT
>NZ_SVFW01000088.1 GCF_015056685.1 Butyrivibrio sp.
CCAGGGTTGATACGCTCAGGTGAATAACCAACCTTGAAATCAACTCCGCACTTAAGTCCTGACTCTTTTTCAAGAATAGGAACACAGATGTCCTCTGTTACTCCCGGATATACAGTTGACTCGTAAACTACGATTGAACCCTTTGTGAGGTACTTACCAAGTGTACGGCTGGCTCCCTCTACAGGTGAAAGGTCAGGTGTATGATCGTCGTTTACAGGTGTTGGAACTGCAACAACGTGGAATTTACACTCCTTAAGTTTCTCAGGATCTGCTGTAAATTCTACAGAAGTCTCTTTAATAGCTGCATCGCCAACTTCTCTTGTTGGGTCGATTCCCTTTTTATAAAGATCAACCTTAGCAGCGTTGAAGTCGTAACCTACTACCTTGATCTTTTTGGCGTAGGCAACCGCTATAGGCATTCCTACATATCCAAGTCCTACAAGTGATAACTTTTCTTCTCCGGAAAGGAGCTTTTCATATAAGCTCATCGTGTATCCTCCACACTAAAAAATATTTCAATTTAAATTTAATTCCAATAACATACATAGGTATTATACTACGGCTGTCAAATATGGCAAAACGTCCCGTCTCAAGCGGTAATCTCATCTATGTACGTTTTTATGATCTTTTTCCTGTCAAAATTATTTTCAACCCAGGCGCGGCCATTGCGCCCCATTTCTTTTCTGCTCTCCATATCAAGCTGCATGAATTTATCAAGAGCAGTAAAAAGAGCTTCCTTATTCCTGGGCTCAGCTAAAAGCCCTGATCTGTCCTTGTCCACGATCTCTTTGCAGCCGCTTATGTCAGAAGCAATAACAGGTCTTCCTGTTGCTGCGGCTTCCATGAGGACATTGCTCATTCCCTCGTGGTAAGAAGGATGAACTATGGCATCAGCTTCTTTTATATAAGGGTGAATGTCCTTCTGATAAGGGATCATCTTAAGGATTCCGGCTTTCTCAGCCTCTTTTACCCTGCTCTCAAAATCATCCTCGCAGTAGCCGATTGCTGAAAACGACACCTTGTCGCCATATTTCTCATGGAGCTTATCTGCTGCATAGAGGTACTCTTCCGAGCCTTTTTCCTTCATGATCCTTCCAATATAAAGAAATCTCGTAACATCGTCGCTGTGGCCTGGGTATTCTTCAAATTTGTGTTTATCAAGATTAACGCCGGAGCCATTTACAGTCACATGCTTTTTGGCATGTATGCCGCAGTTTTCAAATATCTGTCTGTTGTTCTGATTCTGGAAAAAGAGGCATTTGCAGCCCTTAAGGGAAGTCTTGTACATGGCGATTATCATTTTCAAAAGAACTCCGCCCCGCTCAAATGTACTTCCAAGTCCTGTGATAGTTGAAAAATATGGGATCCTTGCAAGTCTGCAGGCAAAACCACCGTAAATATTGGGCTTTATAGTATAGGTTAAAACGACGTCCGGGCGCTCACTTTTTAAAAGCTTTCTATAAGCGCCAAAAAGAGCCAAGTCCTGTACAGGATTGACTCCGCGTCTGTTTATGTCAGTATGAACTACCCTGCAGCCCTCTGCAGTCAGCTCTTTTACCTTAAGATCATCAGGAAGGCTTATGACTACCTCGTACCCTTTGTCCATAAGTCCAAGGATGAGTTCGTTTCTGAAATCATAGAGCCCGCTTGATGAGTTTGCTAGTATTAACGCCTTTGGCATAATGTCACCTTTATGATTTATTTTGCTAATTTATCCTCAGGAAGGATGCAGAGCTCATTGTATTTCATCATGTAAACGCCTTCCTGATAATCACCGATGTTAACAGGATTCTCAATACCTTTTAAGTTGTTGATGATGCATCTTGGGAAGTTTACTCCGCAGGCATAGGCATGTGGATATCCGCCGCCAAAACGGGGATTAACTTCTGAGAGATACCATACATCTGTGGCATTGTCATAGAAAAGGTCAATGTCGATCATTCCTCTGTAGCCCACAGTCTCAACGAATGAAGCTATCTGCTTAAAGAGTCTCTCATCTTTTACAGAAACAGATTTATCTGTCTCGCCGGCTCTCATCTTTATCTTTTCCTTGAGGAAAATGTCTGTGCACTTGCCGGAAATAAGGTCAATGTACACATCAGCGCCGTACTCCTGGCCTCTCATGTACTCCTGAATGATAAGGTCATCGAAATCGTGGAAAAGAGCTACAAGCATCTCCTTAGATTCCACAGCATTTATATTTATTGATGCGCTGCCATTTCTGGGCTTTACAAAAACAGGGAAATCCACTTCTCCTGCTGCCCTTGCAGTCTCGAAATCCTCTATTGAAAGGTAGCACTTGGCTGTAGGAATCCCGAGCTTAATAAGCATCTCGTACATGCGGTACTTATCAAGGCTTGTCTCGCAGAGCTCGTATGATGAAACGATAGGTGTAACACCTTCCTCAGTGAATCTTTCTGCATTCTCTGCCAAAAGAGAAAGCTCAGGATCGATAAGACTGAACACACCATTTATGTTATTTCTTTTGCATACTCCAAGGATCTCATCGATATAGAAAGGGTCCTTGATCTTAGGAACGATTATAGCTTCGTCTGCATCATATATGGCAGGGCCAATGTTTGAGCAGTCTGTGGCAAAAACTTTGCCGTTATGAGCAAGCTCTTTTTTGAAAGCCTGCACTACTTTATTTCTGGTTCCTGCACTTAATATCAAAATATTAGTAGCCATATGCACCTCTTTTTATTTTGAAAAATGTTTATTTTAATTTGCCTGTCTTTTCCAGGCGCTCTTTTCTTATCTGAGCAAAGTTGCCTTCAACCTTGTTGGTATCTTCTGCCACCTGATCCGTGTGGCCAAAAACTGTCTTGAAGGTAAGTCCGATGACTTTAAGATCCATGAGGAAATTTAAGTTTTCCACATACTGGGCATCGATTTCAAATCTTGTATCCCAGTCAACTGTGTTTCGTCCGCTCACCTGGGCAAGTCCTGTAAGACCGGGCCTTACTGTGTGCCTTAATTTCTCACGCTCTGTGTAATAGGGCAGATACTCGACAAGTAGTGGCCTTGGTCCGATAAAGCTCATATCGCCCTTTAGGATGTTGAAAAACTCCGGCAACTCATCAAGACTGGATTTTCTGAGAAAATTGCCAAACTTTGTAAGTCTGTCCTTATCTGGTAGGAGCTTTCCCTCAGCATCTCTTTTATCTGTCATGGTCCTGAACTTATAAAGGTTAAATATCTTCTCATCCTTACCAGGACGGGCCTGCTTAAACAGGATCGGACTTCCAAGCTTGACCCTTACAAGGATCGCAAGGATAAGGTATAGCCAGCAAAAAATTATTATAACCAGTAAAGATATTATTATATCCACTATTCTTTTAATATATCGTGCGTAAAAAGAATTCTTCATCATTCTCTATTCACAGATCAATATGCAGCTTTACATACTCTTCAAAACGCGGTAGCAACAAGGAAATGTACCCATATTGAGCTGTATTTATTATTCCCTTTCTTTTTAACCTGTCTCTATATACAGAAAACTGCGAAGTAGTCATTCCTACTAATTCACGTAGCTTACTTACATTTGTTTCACCACTGATTGCCATTGCACTGACAACTTTTCTGTCCATTTCAGACATTTCAGACCATATTTTATCATAGACGTACTCATCCAGATACTGGTCATATTCAGGCAGTATATCTTCTATTTTACTTTCTTTGTTATTCCAATATATATATCCCAAAACCTGAAATGCAAAAGAATAGCCCTTTGTCAGCTTGGCCATATATTCTGCCTGCTCATTATCTATTTCAAAAACTTTTTTATAATGAGACACGACTGCTGTATAATTTAACGGCTCCAAGATAACCTTAGGAGCTCTATATAAAAATGTCAAAGATTTTTCATTTTGCAGGTTATATAAATTCTCATATAATCCCGTCATTATTAAATAAACCTGGAAATTTCGCCTGAGATATATCTGAAAAGCTGCAGCAAATACCTTTAAATTGGCATTATTCGTAACTTCATCCACTGTTATCAGTACCCTTTTCCCAGCCTTTGTTATATATTCAAGCATTCTGTTAACAGCAACTTCTGTATCAGTGATGGGGGCTGCATTTTCAACCGAAACGCCCAGACCTAATGCTGAAAAATCCAACTTTGCTTTAATAAAAAGAGCATGTAATTCTGGAACAGCGTAGAGTGTGGCAGCAAGACCTTCAAGCATATCTCTCTCCGGGCTTATCTCGACCACAATCCAATCTTTTTCATTCCTAAGCCTCTCTGAAATATCTGTCATCAGGACAGTTTTCCCTGATCCCCTTATACCAGTAAGCATAAAAACATGATTAGAAGGATTATCGTCTGTAAACATCTCAACTATTTGATTTGTCTGCGTTATTCTGGAAATATATTGAGTAGGTAGAGTTCCAAAGGAAATAGAAAATGGATTCCGCATCTTTACTCCTTTTATATCTTTTTATATCTATGAATCTGTTTTATATCATTTTATATCTTTTTATATCTTGCAGTTACTTTTATATCCTTTTATATCTATAATATTATGCTTAACCAGATTATTATGTCAATTAAATAAAACATGAAATGATATTTCAGCTCATTAATACATATTTCACTGTAGATAAACGGGAGTATTTCTGCACAACCAAACAGGTTGGCAGGAATACTTTTTATTTGTATATGCGTAAGTAGCTGGCTCCGTACGCCACCATTGACTGAACCTGAGGAAAACGCCCTGGTCAGCGAGCCGACGGTGAGGATGATGGGAACAGTAATTAGATTCGTGCACCGTCGAATTCAGCATTGTAGCGTTTTCCTCAGCCCCCGTCAATGGCAAGCACCTTCGGTGTGGCTAGGTACCAGGGCCTCGGGCTCTGAATCCAGGAACAGTAGGGGCGGCTACTTTCAATGATATGTGTGACTATATTCCCGCGACCTCCAATTTAAAGAGAGCGAAGATTACATTTTGGAAATATAGCCTGATTTTTGAGCTTACAACACCATTCGACGAGGATTTTGACTTGTGATTTTGGGTACATACGACTTTTTTGAAGTTCACGCACCATTATATAGCTGATCATAATGCTCAGTTCACTCATCCAATGGATGTGTAAATCTATTTTTTCTCGTATATGCCCATTTTCCCTTCCCGAGAATTCTGCCGATGGATGTCGTAACTTAAAAAGTATAGCTATATACCCATTTCACTGTGACAACCTGGAGATAGGAGAAGATTTTTGAGTGTGTTTTCTCATAAGTAGGATAAATGCTCGATTTTAGTGCCTTTTATCCTACAGATTTAATCCATATCATTCCGTCCGTATAACAGTCCATATTTAATGGAGATAGTTATTCTGGGCATATAGCGCTTTGTAAAGCTTCCAGCCACCTCTGATTCTTACTATTTTGGGTATATAGCAGCTTTTTGCGATGCCAGCCACCCTCACGAACGTTCAAATGGGCATATAGGCCGATTTCAAGCCTCTGGCCACCCGTTAAAAGGGTGGCTGTGG
>NZ_SVFW01000012.1 GCF_015056685.1 Butyrivibrio sp.
GGACGTCAAGGATGGCGAACACAGCCACTACTTTTAAATCAGGAAATCATTTTACACCACATTTAGGACTTGACCAAGCAAGCCTATGGATGCGCTAAAAACATGACCTAAATGAAAGAAAAATGAAGATTAGGTCATGAATTGTAGAAAAGCAAACCAATACAACTAGCTACTCAATGCACCTAGTCTAGGCCAAAGGATACTCAAATAAAAGAATTATAAGTATTTTTATGTGAGATTTTTTTGCGTGAGAAAGGAAAGATAAAAAAATGAATGAGCTGATCAATATAGTTAATAGACGTAGAGCGCTGTTAGAGAAGGCAATCAAACTTGCGGCGAAAGACGAGAAAGAGCAATCAGTAGGCCATTTGCGAGTGAGTAAAACAAGAGGACAAACACGCTATTACAAAGTGACTGGGGTCTCAGATAAAACTGGGGAATATCTGTCAATGAAGAAAACGGATGTCATTAAGCGATTAGCACAAAGTGACTACAAAAAACAATTTATTAAAACTGCTGAGTATGAACTTAATTTGCTTGATAGATTTCTTGTGAATTATAAGAATCCAACAGAAGATACATATACTAAGTTGATTCCTGAGAGAAGAGCTCTGGTAACACCTTATATTCTATCTGATGATCTAATAGCCAAAGAGTGGCAGTCTAAGACATTCAAACCAAATCCATATGAACCTGAAAAGAAAATATTCGATACACGCAGAGGAGAAAAGGTTAGGTCTAAATCTGAAGCAATAATTGCAGACACTATCTATGAATTAGGCATTCCCTACCATTATGAATGTCCTGTAAAAATGGTCAATGGAAAGCTTAAGTATCCGGATTTTACATTACTTAAAGTGAGGACAAGAGAAATAATATATTTTGAGCACTTTGGATATATGGATGATGAAGGTTATAGATTAAAAACAATGGAAAAAATGGATCTGTATAGAGCCAGTGGAATCTATCCGGGTAAAAATCTGATATTTACATATGAGACAGAACACAATCCCTTGGATATTAAGGGGATGAGAAAGATGCTAATTGAAATGTTTTGTGAAGGGGATGCATAGGTATATGCCTGCAACTATGAATGTAGCTGCAAATGATTTGATGAGTAAGCAACAGTTCATAATTAAATAAACACCCCAAATGTTTTTTGAATATAATTATCAATGAAATAATTATTAATCATTTGACTAATTATTTAGAGGATTTTTATTATTGTTTATATCAGATGATGTTATTTTATATTATTTCTAAAAATTATTTTACAAAAAGATGTAACTTATCAGAATCGGCGCAGGAGCAGCAACGATGGAAAAAGTAAAAATACGAGCGATTATGTATGCACTTTTGGCAGCGGTTTTTTATGCAATAAATGTCCCGATGTCAAAGTTGCTCTTAAATAATGTCGAACCTACGATGATGGCAGCATTTCTGTATTTGGGTGCGGGAATAGGAATCAGTTGTATTTCTGTTATGAGTAAGAAAGAAAAGGAGGATCGGCTTACAAGAAATGACCTTCCTTTCGTAATAGGGATGATCGTACTGGATATAGCAGCACCTGTTTTTCTTATGCTTGGATTAACTTACGGGACATCATCGAATGCGTCTCTTTTGGGCAATTTCGAGATTGTGGCAACGACTGTAATAGCGCTGATCTTATTTAAAGAAGCTGTTTCCAAAAGGCTTTGGGCAGCAATTGGACTTATCTCACTATCGAGCATATTGCTTTCTTTTGAAGGGAGTCTTTCTTTTAAGTTTTCCTATGGCTCACTTTTGGTGCTTCTTGCCACAGTCTGCTGGGGACTTGAAAACAATTGTACCCGCAGCATTGCGTCCAAAAGCACTTACGAGATTGTGACTCTAAAGGGAATTTTTTCAGGACTTGGAGCATTGGGAATTGCTCTTATTAAACATGAATCTTTTCCGCAGATCAGATATATTCTCCCAGCCCTTATTTTAGGTTTTGTTGCATATGGACTGAGTATTTTTCTATATATCAGAGCGCAGAGCGTACTTGGTGCAGCCAAAACCAGCGCATATTATGCGGTTGCACCTTTCGTGGGAGCACTTTTATCCTTTATTATTTTGCATGAAAAGCTCACCGGAATGTACGCTGTGGCATTTTTGATCATGGCAGCAGGTGCCAGTCTTGTTGTGGTGGATACTTTGATAAGGCAGCATGCTCATGTGCATGTGCATACTTTCACCCATACTCACGATGGGTATACGCATACGCATACAGTAACGCATTCCCATGAGCACAATCATTATGTGACTGATGGAAAACATGGCCACCATCACACTAAGGAAGAACTGGAAGTTCTTTCAAAAGCTGAGCATGACCATACCTGAGTCAAAAGAACTAATTCATGCAGACAGGAAACGCAAATAATCACATTTTAAAAATCATTTCAAAATACAGTCTACCCTGCATAGAATTCCTCCAATAAAAACTGGTTTCATTTAAAACTTATCCAAATAAAAAAGATATAGTGGCAATAACTTTATCACCACTATATCTTTCATTCATCCATTTAAGATTTTTATTTTATCTCATCTGTAGTTCCGTCTTTTTTGACAACTTCAAGTCTGCAACCAAGTCCAAATGCTGCAACTGATCCAGCAATCAGTGCCCAAGGTGCTGCTGCCAGTCCAAGAATTCCACCGACAATTCCTACATTGACAGGTACGCTGAATACTACTTCGTCGCCCTTCTTGATCTGAATTCTGTCAACGTTTCCTTCTTCGACTTTCTTCTTAAGCTTGTCCATTGCTTCCTTGATGTCATCGCTAACATCCTTTGAATCCGGCTGAATCAGCTTGATTGCTGCAGCAACATCTCCGTCAGTTTTAACGAGAGCTTCTTTTGCAGCTTTGTAATCAACGCCTGTCTGCTCCATTACTTTTTCAACAGCTTCTAATGTAATATTCATGATTCCTCACCAACATCCTTTCTTAAAAAAAATGTTTTTAGTTGCTTGTACTATGAATACATTGTATTGCTGCTGCGAACTCAATTACATGTTTTCTTTAGCAAAAAAATCTACGTTATTTTGCCATTTTTGAGAATCAGCAGGAAAGCAGCCCAGATCTGGCCATTGTTTAGCATGACTCCATCTCACAGAAAATCAAATGATAACTGCCCGTCGATCCAGCTCTTTTGCTCTGCCTGATGAATCTCATCCTCTGGCCTTACATGCCCGATAAGGAGCGGCGAAAGCGGATCGTGATTCTCATTATTATCCATTACAGTCTTCGCATCATAGTTGGCATAACAGTATCTGCACATATGAAGACACGTATTATACATGCCTATATCGTTCGCAAGATAGCACGCGCAGGAAGCCCGCGCATTCTTTACCTTTGGGAAATTCATGCTGTTATGAACAGCCTTTTCATACATTGCCTGAGTCATGCAGCCACTGCAGTCTGCCCCAAATACTTCCAGTTCATTCCCCTCAGCGCAGGGCCGAAGCGTCATTCCATGATCTTTCGCAATCTGAGTCATCTTTTCACCAAGGTACATCCTGTCTGCTTTTTCTAAAGGCTTGGCCTCGGGAAAGTTCTTTTTCACTTTCTGATACATATCTATAAAACTGATAACTGCCGTCTGCGTGTAGCCATCAAGGGCCGATGCGATCTCCTCAAACTTCTCAAGATGATAATCCTTCGTATATTTGTCATCCAGGAAAATCGGGTCATATCGCCATCCCATTGAATCCACGCCCGCAAACTCAGAGAGTCTTTTGAAGGTCTCTACCACATCCTGTATATCCGGAACATTGGGCTCTATGTCCCTTCCGTAGCCCGTGATCGTCACATACCAATACATTCCATATGGTTTCAAAAGATCCAGATATTTAAGCATGGGTTTCGGATTCTTTGAACAAAA
The DNA here is from genome assembly GCF_015056685.1 of Butyrivibrio sp. Taxonomy (GTDB): domain Bacteria; phylum Bacillota; class Clostridia; order Lachnospirales; family Lachnospiraceae; genus Butyrivibrio. Next base: position 3,902 of record NZ_SVFW01000012.1, read on the forward strand.
ACAGATTATGTCAACCACCGAAGGATTTAGCAAATACTTTGTAATATATGTCATATTGTAAGGATTCCGCACATAGACAAAGCCCTCTTTTAGCCTGTTTGCAAACCAGTCAGCATAGAAGGCCGGGATATCTGTGCGAGACCCGGTCTGAATTATCATACTTATATCCTTTCAAATACTTAAAGCTCCATAATTATATTACGCGGTAACTACTACTTATTGCAAACGACTTATTTGAAAACAACTATTAAATTTGTCATATTTATAATCATTTTAGCAGTATTATTTACTATCCAACTTGTGTTATGCTCAATATAGCAATAATTTTTCGTGGAGATTACGTTCATGCCACTTGCTTCAGACAATGATCAGGAACGCAAAAAAATCGCGATTACGTGGTTGCTAATATCGAGAAAGCACTGGAAAATGGCTGGGTTAAAGTATTTTACCAGCCTGTTGTTCGCGCGCTCACAGGGCAGCTTTGCGGCGCTGAATCTCTGGCAAGATGGATCGACCCTGAAATGGGATTTCTTTCACCTGATAAATTCATAGGCGCTCTCGAAGAGAGCAGGCAGATCCACAAGCTTGACTGCTGGATCGTTAAAAAAGTCTGCTCCGACATTTCAGAGCGTATTCATAATGACCTCGACGCAGTTCCTGTGTCCATCAACTTTTCGCGCCTTGACCTTGAAGCCACTGACATGCTCAAGGTTTTGGAGGATGCGGTGGACGAGTACGATATTCCAAGAGACTACATTCATGTTGAGATAACCGAGAGCATGATCGTATCTGACGCCGAGCTGATGTCCGACATGATAGAGCGCTTCAGGAGCACCGGCTATGAGGTGTGGATGGACGACTTTGGTAGCGGCTATTCTTCTCTTACCGTCCTTAAGGACTATCATTTCGACACCCTTAAGCTCGATATGTCTTTTCTTCGCTCCTTTGACGCCAAATCCAAGGCCATAATAACTTCCACAGTCATCATGGCAAAAGAAATTGATATCATGACGCTGGCAGAAGGCGTGGAAAACCAGGAGCAGGTGGAGTTTCTCAAAAACATCGGCTGTGGCCGACTTCAGGGCTATTACTACGGCAAACCAATGCCCATAAATGACCTTTTTGACCATATCAAAGAGAGCAATATTGAGATTGAAAAGAGGCAGTGGCGCCATTTCTACGATGTGGCCAGCTTCCATGCGAGGCGTACTGACGAGCCTTTGGCAATTTTTGAAGATAACAACGGCGTTTTCAGAACTCTTTTCATGAATGAAGTCTATAAAACCCAGGCTTTTGGCAGTTCCTATGACCTGGAGACGATTGACGCGAAAGTGTTCCATTCCCGTTCTTCTTTTAATGCCCAGCTAATGAAATTCGTTGATACCGTTAAGCAGAGCAAGAACCTTGAAACCTTATACTTCACTGTTGACGGCAGCATTCTGTGCCTCAAGGGAAAAGAGATCGCGGAAAACGCCGGGAGCCATATCTACATTAGCTCCATCCGCAATATTTCTACTGATTCAAATATTGAAAAGAGCAACAGCCTTGCTTTCAGGTTAAAAGAAATAAATCACATGTTTGACACCGTGGCTCAGATCAATCCATCCAACAACACGATCATTCCGCTTGTTGGAAAGTTCCGCTATATGCGAAATGCTCCAACCGATGGCATGCGCCTTAATTCCTACGTTCAAAAGTTCAAGAAGGATTATATAGCACTGGCTGACGCAAAAAAATTCGATGTTTTCTGCGACTGGTCCACTCTGACAAGCCGTGTACAAAGCAGCTTCAAAGGCTATGTTGAGAACATGTTCAGGATCAAACAGATTGATGGCAATTATGAATGGAAAGGCCTGTCCTTCATGCTGATACCGGGTACAGAGGGAAAAGAATTCCTCATGTGCACAAAGCCAACTCCTGACGATACCCACTCAATCCTTAACAAAATCCAGGAATTATATAACCGCGAAGATTACGGGCTTAAGTCTGATGACTCACAAATGTATGCAAAAATGTGGGAAAACACTGTAACTGCCTCTCATCTTAAGTTCTTTTGGAAGGACAAAAACAGGAAATTTATGGGCGCCAGCAAAGCGTTCCTTGACTTCTACGGTTTTACCATCGACGATATCCTCGGCAAAGACGATGAGGAGATGGGCTGGCATATCGACGGAAAAGCATACAGAGACGACGAAATTGACGTTCTTACAAATGGTGCCGTGGTTTCAGGCGTTCCAGGCTACTGCATCGTAAAAGGCGTTGTCCATAACATCATGTGCTTCAAAGCTCCTATATATGACGGTAATGAGATCACCGGTCTAATGGGCTATTTCTTTGATGTTGATGAGGAGATGGCCAGAATAGACAAACTTTATAACGTAAAAAGAACTGACACTATTACCGGTTGTATGAATAAAAAAGGTTTCCTTGATGTCCTGATAGATTATTCCCAGAACTACCATAATCTTGGGCGTGACTATGCGCTTATCATACTTAGAAACACGAAACATGCTAGAGTCATGGCTGATTATGGAGAAGACTTTATCGAAAAGCTCTTACACCAAATGGGCCAGGAAATACTAAAAGTCACAAAGGATAAATGCGCTGTAGCAAGAATGATACAGTCAGAATTTGCGCTGCTTTTATATACTGACAAACAGTCTGAAGTTGATGAATTGTGCAGTCAGTTAAAAGAAGCAATCGAATCTATCAGAGAGCTCGATGGCAACAAGATGACGCTGAAAGTCAGCATTTCAGCAATGCTCAGATCTGACAAAGAAGCCACAGATGAAAACATGTACCACAAGGTCCTTGAACGCGTTCAGCAGTAGAAGGTACTAAAAAAAGCATATCTGCTCAGGAGGTTTCCATGAACAGTAATGATAAATCTGAAAAGTTCGACTTTTTATGGCTTGTGCTTTTTTTGATCATATTCATTAACGGTTTTGAAGCAGGCGGCTATCAGGCCAGTCTTCGAAGCATCGGGCAAAACTACGATCTTTCCGAGACCTCCAAAGGCCTCTTTGCGGCAACTGAGCTCTTTGCCACCATGCTTGCCCCTCTGATCCTTGGCGCATGGGCAGACGCCAACGTTAAAACAAAGTGTATAAAGCTACTGCTGGTGGTCCAGTTTGTGGCCGCCGCAGGAATCCAGATAATTGGTCTACAAAGTGCATTTGTTGTAGGTGTGTTCTTTCTTGGCCTCACCACCAGTGCACTTCAGTTCATATCCATCGCTGCTCTTGCAGACTCCTATCCCATCAGCGGAAGCAAAAAAATCGGATTCATGACCTCCATGTATGCCCTCGGAGCTTTGGTGGCTCCGCTTGTTGTGGAGTATTACCTTGGACTTGGGCTTACCTGGAAAGTTCTTTTTGTCATTCTCGCAGTGGGAAGCCTCATTTCTTTTGCCGGAATCATGGCATCAGGAGAGGGGAAAAGAGAAGCTGCTGCCAAGGGAGCTGTCGCAGATGGGTCCACAAAAAAAGAAACAGAATTCTTCCTTATGGGAATCCTGCTTCTTTGCGTTATCATGTGCATCTATGTTGGATTTGAAAACGGCTTCGCGTACTTTGTAGAAACTCTGTTCGCGGACGTTTTGGACTCAGGCCTCGGCCGCTACGCCCTCTCAGTGTTCTGGGCAATGATGATCCCTTCGAGAGTATTCGTGGGCTATTTTGCTAAAAGAGCCAGAGCCATCCTGCTTACTGCCCTTGTGGCAATTCCACTTCTCACCGTTCTTGTAGCTCTTATGGATAACAGCCTCGTGGTATTTGCGCTCTGCATCCCTCTTGGCTTTGCCAGCGGCGCCATCTATCCATGCGTTCTCAATATGATGATTCCTTTCGCCGGAAAAAACACCGCCTTTTCAACCGGCATGATCACCACTGCAACTGGCATCGGCGGTGTTGTTTTCACAGCCCTCACCGGCTTCAATGCAGAGCACCTGGGAATGAGAATGGCCATTGGAATACTGGCCGCCTTTTATATCTTCTCAATTGCCGCAGCTATCTGCGCCGGTAGGATGTATGTAAAGAGGAGCCGCTAGAAGATTTTTATCTTAAGCTCTCTCAATCAGACTGCAAATCCCAACTATCAGTAATACTGGAAGTGCGATGTATACAAGTCCTCTGATCAAAAGTCCGAAAAGAATAAGTGGAAGGAATACAAGTGTAAACATAATTTTCATGATCCCCCAGCTTGCTCTGAATGCCAGGCCGATCATCTTACCAAAAATCCAGAAGAAAAATATTATAAATAACAGTGATAACATAACAAACACCATCCTTTCAAAGACATAAACTATTGTTTCTTATAGCTAAAGTATATCCCGGAAAGGATTGTGGATATATGACCGATACGGCGACTTTCTATGATCATTTTCACTTTTTTAGCAAAATATCGTTTATTCTTTTCCCCTGCAGATGTAATCCCAGCTACAATCACCACAGATATTCCCTCGGATACCCGCATTAATTATTCTGTCCCTGACCAGTCCTGTGAACTTGTCAAAAGAAATCTCGCATCCGTCACTGAGTCCGCAAGCCTTCAGCACTTCTTTGTCATATCTGATAACCTTGTCCTGAGAACTGCACAGGCCGCCCTCATTGTTTGGGCAATTTTTGCAGACAATATCTGTCTGAGCTTTCAGCACCACCTTCTGCTCCGGGGCAGCCTCTAGCTCTTTTATCACACGTCCCATATGGTCTGTAAAATCAGCACTGTAGCCCTTGCCTTCATAGAACTGAAAACACATCCCATGATGGGGTCTTAAACATTTTTCCATGATATAACTCTTCTTTCCGTTTATTACTTACCGAAGCACTTGCGCCAGCTTAATTACCAGACGAAGCAGATGATTCAGCCTTAATTGTGATTGTCGACCCGTTATCTTCCACTTCTATTGAAATATTAGTATTCCCATTGTTCGCAGCGGAACTTGCTTCCGAACCAGCATCGATAGTTTCCTGCCCTGACGCAGGCTTGTAATCGGATGAAACGCATGGAGGAAGATAAACCGAAAACTCCATTCTTCTATGGCACTTGTTTTCCGCATCGCTAAGATTGAAATAATCATAACCAGCCAGCGAATCATCCCAGGTGCAATCCACATTGTGGAAACCGTCATCAAGCTTAATTATGTTCCAGGCATGGCGCTCGCTCCCGCCCCAACCATGGCAATTGTAGGTTGGAACCTCAACCAGCTGCATCAGATACTGGAAGCAACGGGCATAGCCCGCACATACAGTATTGTCCAATACCACCGAACTATAGGCACTCTGATCCAGAGAATTGTACTGATAATTGAGCTTATCCACTATCAGATCATGAATATACAGCTCTTTTTCATAAGGAGAACTTAAACTCCGAGCACCTGCTGCCAGGCTCTGGGCTGTAGCCTCAAATTTGTCCCTCGCTGAAGCAATATCATTGAAATTCTTATAAAAATCAAAGTCAAACTCTATAACATTTCCATTGTAGTCATACTGGAAATAATAGGATATATCCACCCAAAAGAGCTCCGGATGGTCATCCAAAAGACAGCAGAACGCGCTCTCCACCTCTTTATTGGTGGTTGCCTCATTTATGGGCGCAAACTTCGTGTTAAGCGCAACGGCATTGGCGTACATCTGCCTGTACAAAGCCTTGCATCTGTCATTCAGCATATGATAGTAAGGATAGTAAAGTTCGTCAAACTCCAGACCTACGCCGGTCTCACCCTGATCAATGCTGTCGATGATCTCCAGCGCCTCTTTTTCATCTTCAATATCAACAATCTCAGGTTGCGGCGAGAGCATATGGGAACTGTCTTTGGGGTAATCCCCTTCATCCGCGTCTTCCGAAGGATTTATGAAAGCATCCACAAACTCCTTATAATCAGGATTGTCTTTGCGTTCTTCATCAACCACGCTGTCGTCCCACGCATCAACATAGTCCTTGTAAGTCAGATCAAAATTATAGGGATGCGCTGTCTCCGGCCCATCTGTGCTGACTTCTTCTGTTTCAGACTCTTTTTCTTTTTCCTCTTCCAAAGAAGTCTCTGTTGCTGCCGCTTCTGAACTTGCGGCAGCTGCGCTTGCTTCAGCAGCACTTTCTGCACTGATTCTCTTTTTCTCCTCGATGTCAGCCACAACTTTTTTTAGAGGCTCCGACAAGGCAGGATTGACTGCGCACAGTCCAATATATACGCACATCAAAATGATCAATGCCAGAATGAAATACAGTATCTTTGCAAGAAAATCTTTCATCGCCACCTTCTCCTCTCATCCATGATCCTTAAGGTGTTCTTTTTTTAAAGCAAAAAGAGGCCTCTTCAGCCTCCCCAAGCGCATTATAACACTGACAAATTATTATTTTGGAATATTAGCATAAAATTTTTTTAAAAATTTTTGCCATTTCTTTTACAGGGTTCGGATAAAAGATCAGAACAGGCTCAGCTGTTCGTAATCGCTGCTTCTATCAAGCTCTGGCATAGGCTCTTTTAACATCTCAAGGGCTGCGGCCGGGTCTTTTAAATAATCCCTGACATTTCCCGTATCAATCATTACCGGCATTCTGTCGTGAACAGGCTTCATTGACGCATTTGCCGAGGTCGTCAGAATTACAAAAGAGTCCTTGTTATCACTAAGGTCATAGAAACCTGCAAGGTAAATTGGCTTCTCATCAGCTCTTTTGAACCTGAACTTCGTCTTACTTGCGTCCCACTCGTAGAATCCAGCAGCAGGCAGAATGCATCTGCGATTCCGAATGCTATCGGCAAACATCGACTTTTTTGTCACCGACTCTGCCCTGGCATTGATGATGAGCTTTCTGTCTTTGGAAGTTATTCCCCAAAACAAATCCTCCAGCGCGAAATCTTCATTAGTTGCCCTATTCCAGATGATTCCCGGAGTCGACATCCCCGGAGTAATGTCTCCCGCGCGAGTAGCGAGCGCTCCTTTGGTTAGCTTTAAGTCGCTCTCAACCTTATATGCAGCTTTGTCACTAAAGTAATATCTACAGCACAAATAACTGTCCTCCTTGCTTAAGACACAGGCCTTTCCAGTTCATCCCTATATTCACTGGCCATTTCGCAATATCTTTTTCCAAGAAATCGATAATAGTCCTCAGCCACCACCATTCTGGATGATTTCTGCCTGTTGCAATTTCTGCACAAAGGCAAAAGATTTCTCTCATCATCCGTGCCGCCATGGTACTTGGGGACATAATGGTCTATCGTAACTTTCTGCCTCTCAAGTTGTTTCCCGCATGCTGCGCACACCCCGCCTGTCTTTGCCATAATCCGGTCTTTTAGCTGCAACTTATGATTCTTGATTCCCCGCATAATTGCCCCCTGTGTCTTTTGACAATCTGTTTTTGGTTTATCTGCCCTCTTTATCTTTTATCAGGGCCTCTCTGATGGCCATGGCAATGACTTCATCAGGCGCCTTTTTCATGGCATCTGCCTTTGGATTGCTTTTTAATTTTATCTCTGGACGAGCAGCTGTTTCCGACTGGTTTTTATCTGTATTCTTTTTGTTAGTCATTGTTTCTCCTCGCTCTTAGCCATGTGGGATAAAAGCATGGAAACTGTATTTTTTATCCCATTATGAGTGCTTGCAGGAATGATTATTTATCCTCGAGTAGGATAATTAATCGATTATTGCTCAACTTATTTCATCAATCTTATCCCACAAATCAATAAACCGCAATTATAAACACGTTTTTCAAAACACAAGTTCAAAAATTACAAGCCATTATCCCAGCAATTTCCAAAAAAATCTGTTCATTGTGCTGTGCACTACCTCTTTGGGGCGCTCTATCTCCTTATAGCCCTTCTTTTTGTAGATATGAATGGCGGCCATAAGATTGTCATGGGTTTCCAGATACGAAGCCTTATACCCAGCCTCTCGCATCTTGCCTTCGATAAAGTCTATCATTTTATAGCCCAGGCCTGAGCCCTTTGCAGAATCCATCAGGTATAATTTCTGCAGCTCGGCTGTATCTTTCATGGGCTCAAATCTATCATAACCGATTCCACCAATAACCTGGCCATCATCCCCTTCGATGACAAAGTATTTCCGCCCATCTCCATCGTAATAATCGCTCAGATGGTCCAGCGCATCATCAAAATACACTGTTCCCGGAATATTAAGTTTAAACTGTTCCAAGTTGTTTCTAACAAGCGCAGCTACTGCGGCATTGTCAGCTTCTGTAATTTCTCTGAATTTAATCATCCCCATATTTTCCATTCCCAAACCAGCCACTTAAGTCAAAATCTCTGCAAACCTTTCGCTCTTCCCGACATTAGACTTCTCCAACAAGATAGCCACCCTTCCACTCTCACCTTCATCAATCTTCTCCAACAAGGTGGACAATCTCTGCCTCATGGCCGACTGCTGCCAAGAACTTCCCGAAGATGTCCTCAGTCTTTATCTTCAAGCTTGATGTGTTAACGCAGGGGTGGCAGCCTATGTACTTCCCGGCCTTGACGTCTTCGTCCACAAGAAGCCTTACATCATGCCCTTTGTCATTCATAAGGCCCATGACGCTTACTGCGCCGGGCTCGATATCAAGATACTTGAGCATGTCTTCAGCTTCCGCAAAAGAGAGCCTTGCTGAGTTTATCTGACTCGACAATTCCTTTGTTTTAAATTTCTTGTCTCCGGGCATTAAAAGCAGATAAAATGCCGTTTTCTGCCTGTTGCATAAAAAGAGATTTTTACACATGGTCGTTCCAAGCGCCACATCTACTGCTTCACAGGCCTCCATAGTCATGGCCGGTTCATGATCTACTCTCTGATATTCTATTCCAAGTTCATCCAAAAAATCATAGACTCTTACCTCTCTAGAGAGCCTGCCTTCAGTGTTTTCCGGTCTTCCGTTATGTATTTCCATTTCCACTCCCATTACCGATATAATCCTTCCAAAACTTTTTTATTTCATTATAAGATTTTCCTACTACATACAACAATCTCTAAAATTAATCTAAAATATGCCCTCCCCATGATGAAACAAAAGTCATAAATGATAAAATGAACATTAACATACATTATAGCAATATTAATTCTTTTTGAGGGTTCTTGAAATGATGTCAAAGTTTTCCAAATTTATCTCAATTATTCTTACGATTACACTTTTAACGAGCACTTATTTGCTGAGCGGATGTGGCGCTGTGAAGGGCGACGCCAGGATATCCAAATTGGTAAAAAAGATGTCTCTGGATGAAAAGATTTCGCAAATGATAATCCCGGCTTTCAGAACCTGGAATGAAGAAAATGTAACGGATCTCAGTTCCTTTCCGGAGTTAAGCGAGGCTTTAAGGCGCCATCAGTATGGCGGCGTAATATTATATGGGTCCAATATTACCGGAAATGAACAGGTGACAAGGCTCCTCCGAGAGCTTCAGGATAATAACATGCAGGCGGAAGGCGTTTCTACGCATATTCCTTATCTGACTCCTGTGGACGAAGAAGGCGGAATCGTGATCAGGCTGACCTCGGGAACACGTATGACCGGAAATATGGCCATCGGAGCCACGACAGATTCAGAAAAAAATGCAGAGAAAACCGGAAATATTCTTGGCGAAGAGCTTGCCGCTCTTGGCTTTAATGCTGACTTTGCGCCAGACATTGATGTGAACAATAATCCGTCAAACCCTGTTATTGGCACAAGGTCTTTTTCCGACGATCCAGCCCTGGTGGCTAAGCTCGGCAGCGCTTATGCGAAGGGCCTTGCCCAGAACAACATCATTGCAACTTATAAGCACTTCCCCGGCCACGGAGATACCAGTGTAGACAGCCACATCGGTACGCCTTCTGTTGAAAAGACCTATGACGAGATCAAGGAGACCGAGCTTGTGCCCTTTAAAGCGGCAATCGAAAACGGTGCAGAAATGATCATGACGGCCCACATAACTTTTCCTCTTATCGACGAGCAAAAGACATTTGGAGATGGTGTAACTAGCGGCTTTTTCCCAGCTACTATGTCAAAAAAGATCATAACTGACATCCTCAGAACAGACATGGGCTACGATGGCGTTGTTGTAACCGATGCCCTTGAAATGGACGCAATTGCTGACGCGGGTCTTGTTCCGGGTGAAAAAGACTCCTCTGAATACTTCGTAAACATCGCAAAAGAAGTAATTAACAGCGGCGTTGATATTCTGCTCCTTCCTATGGATCTGAAAAACGCAGAGGCTGCAACTTTCTATGATGAATACATCTCCGGGATTTCGTCTTTAGTTTCTTCCGGCGAGATAAGCCAGGCCAGGATTGACGAGAGCGTAACCCGTATCCTCTCTCTGAAAGCGAGACACGGATTGCTGGATGAAACTGAAAACACAGATATAGAAAAAAATGTGTCTGACAGTACCGCGATTGTCGGTTCCAAGGAGCATCACGATGCTGAAATGGACATGGCCAGACAGGCCATCACAGTGGTAAAAAATGATGACAGCACTCTTCCTGTCGCAAAAGAAACAGCGAATATCTTCGTTCTTGGCAGACAGAATGCTGATGCCACAGCTTTGCAGTATGCTATTGATGAACTGAAAAAGGGGGATTACATAGATTCAAAGACAAACATAAATATTGATTATTATTACGATCCCTCCGCCGATGTCAAACTCCACTACACAGACGAAATGAAGGAAAAGATATCCGGCTCAGATGTCGTGATTGGCTTTTCCTATGCATCCGGCAATGGCGCTCTAGATAAGAGCAGCCCTCAGTACATCGGAATTACCAGCGCTATCAATGACATTCACGCTGCAGGCGGAAAGTTCATTCTTGTAAGTGAAAACCTGCCATATGATGCCGCTATTTTCAGGGATGCAGATGCTATTGTCCTTGCCTACATGGGCTCAGCCCTTGGCACAGATCCCACAGATAAAACCGACAGCGGCTCCGGTCTAAAGGCCACAAACGCCAATATCGTAGCCGCCATCGAAACAGTATTTGGCTCAAACAAACCCCAGGGCCATCTTCCTGTAAACATCCCTGATGTTACAGAAAATGCCGATGGGTCCCTTAGCTACAGCAATACTTATCTTTATGAAAGAGGCTTTGGTGTCACTGACTTAGAGTGACACCTAAGCTGACATTTAAAGAGATTGAGTTGACAGCTTTTCTCAATAAAGCTCTTTTAACGTCTCAAATATAGTCCTGGCTGCAAGCATAGAACCCGCGGGTGAAGCGTGCCTTCTGTCCTCAAAATACAGATCTGTCTCGGGATGAGCATGAATCTGTTCCCACCATCTCTCGCCTACAGGCGCCACAAGGCATCCATATTTTTCAGCCAGCTTTCTGTATCTTGCTGACATCTCCGACTGAAATTCCTCGTTTCCTTCCTCAGTCCATGTCATGTAAAAGCAGGCTTTTGCCTTGGTCTGCCTGATCCATTCCATTATCCTGTCCGCAGCGTCTTCCATCACGGAAAACTCGCCCATTGGGTGAGCTACATGCTGAAGAATTATGAAATCGTAGTCCCCAAAAAGAATATTAAACCTGGTCTGCTCATTATCTGCATGATAATCTAGCCCCATGCCGCCTTTAGTGAGCATAGTCACCTGCATATCAATGCCATTTTCTTTGCAAATGTCTTTGAACATCTTGGGCATATCATTGAAATACGTGTGGCTGTTTCCGATAAAAAGTGTTCTCATATCTCCCTCCAATACTCTGCTTGCTTCGTCAGCTCTTTTGCATTATAAAAAGAATATTAGCAATTAAAGGGGCTCTATTCAAGAAACTCAGTCACATTTTTCTTCACACGCTCGATATTTAATGGGCAGCCATCCACTTCATAGGTTAAAAAAAGATTTTTCGCCGTGTATATTCCGTATAATATTGATTAAGACAGCTCTTTTACCGCAGAGTTCTCGAATATGGCCCTGACTGAGTGCGCCTGGAAAGCTCATGACGGCCAGAAGCCGGACAATTGAGGTCTAAAAAAACGAAAACGTAGATAATTGCAGCTATTTATCTATCTTACCCCAGACGAAATAGCAATTCTAAAGAGATGAAATTTCCCTTATCCCACGCTATTTTTAAAATAATCTATGACATCCAGAAGGCTCTCGCAGACTGTGTCTGCGAGGTCTCTCATTTCTGCGTCTGCGGGGATCATGTCAGGAACCATGATTGGCTTCATGCCGGCGGCATGGGCTGACCTGATCCCGTTATATGAATCCTCGATGGCAAAAGAGTCTGCGGGGTTTACTTTGAGTTTGTCGCAGGCAATGAGGTATATCTCAGGGTCAGGCTTTGATACCTTTACTGAGTCACCGCCAACTATTTCTTCGAAATAATCTATAAGTCCCGCGTCTCGAAGCTCCGCCTCCACGACCGCTTTCCTTGTGGATGACGCAACTGCGCATCTAACATTCTCTGCCTTTAAGTACTCCAGGATTTCTTTTACGCCAGCCTTTATGGGGAGTCTGCCTCCATCGTATTTCTCATGGAAGAGTCTGCTGCTCTCCGAAAGAAGCTTATCTGCAATGCCTTCGCCGAATTCTTTTGAATAGGCATCCTCGACAATCTGTCTGGTCTGGTTCATATTCGTTCCGATGCATCTGTCGAACACTTCGCGCACATTAGTTATTCCATAGCCGGACGCCGCCTCCGTCCAGGTATAAAGACATGCTCTCTCCGAATCGAAGATGACGCCATCCATATCAAAAATCACACTATATCTTTTGTTCATTCCGCTCTACCAACTCTAATAAGACTTCTAAAAGTTCTCACATTTTTTAGTCAATTTCTATTTATTATATCATGCAACATTTGTAAAAATCAGCACCACACCTGATAGGATCAAAAGAACTATCACTATCTTTTTCACTACGAGATTATTTATCTTACCGGCACTATACATTCCAAGGCCAAGGCCGATCAGCATAAATGGTGAGAGTAGCAGTGCTTTTTTTAACATATCTATAGTCAGGATTCCGTAAAAGAGATACAGTCCAAGCCTAAATGTGTTCTCAATAATGAATACTGTGCAAATGTTAGCTTTAAAAGATTTTGTATCCTCTGTTGTCCGCCCGATATAAGCCCCAAGAAGCGCTCCAACTCCATAAAGTCCGCACAAAAACCCTGACAAAATACCGATAATTATAAGCAGAACCTTCGAGTTCTTGGATTTCTTTTTGGTCAATTCCCTGAGCAGCATCTCTATACCAACAAAAATAACCAATATTCCGAAGATTATTTTAATTACGGTAACATCTGTGTTCTTTAACAGAAAAGCTCCGACAGTGCTACCAATAATTACCATGATGGCCAAAGGCAGTACTACCTTTAGATCAATTGATCTTCGCTCCTTCCAGCTAATGATCAGGTTTGTCGGCAAGCCAAGAATCAGCTCCACTGGTGATATTTCTATGTTCGCAACAGCAAAACTCATTATTGAAGTAAAAACAAGCGTGTTTGCAAAGCCGCACAGTCCCTTTACATAAAACGCTGTCAATGAAGCAAGTATCCAAAAAAACATTAATCTCTTCCATCCTCTATTCCGAATTACTCTATTATACGCAAAAAGAACACTCCATGCTATTCTGAATAACAAAATGGTCCATCAACCCCGTCCCTGGGTATCATTCTGAATTTATACTTTTTTTATAATTCTTGTGCAAACTCAATCGTATCATTAAATAGTGTAAAAAAATCAGAATATGGGAGAGAATTATGAAAAGAATAGCTACATTACTTTTATCAACAGCAATTGCCATTTCAGCATTGGCAGGATGTGGAAATACCACTACAGAAACTACCGGCAAAACCTCACAGTATGAGCAGCTCATCACCTCTCTCCACGCAGGACAGTCATATGCATATGCTCCTGTCTGGGAGGGAGAAAATGCTCTTTTAGTAACAAGTTATATTTTTGATGACACTATGGGACATTTGGCAACCTATGAAGCCACCATTTACATAGAAAAAAATGGTTCTATCGAGAAAGTCACTTCTGTCCAAAGCGGCGGGATAGCATATCCGATTGCTGTAACCGATGACAACAGCCTCATAATATCAATGCGTAACTCTATAGCTAAAGGATATGTAAGTAAAGATACGGGCAAGTTCGTTATTACAGAAGAATCAAATATTGATTATCTAGCTGCTGAAGATGGTGTTTACCATAACTACAAAGACGGCACCGTAGATATCTCCGCAGACCCTTCATTATATGATGAACTTAGCGAAAAATATTCAAACTCAGAGGTACTTAATTTCACAAAAGCAGGTCTTTCATCTGATGGTTATCCACAGCTTTCAGGAGCTGTATACGCAGCATACAAAGGAGATGACCTTTACAACATCTCAAGCTACTATGTTTTTGACAGCGAAACTTCCGGTTCTACCCAGACAACAGATGGCTTATCAGGGATTCCTTTCACCTATGAAATTGATGGTGAAAACATTACCTTCCATTTCGCTTCAGCAGATGATAGTACACAAGCCAGGTTCAGCTGGGATAGCGGCGCTTTTCCTACTTTAGAATTTGCAGGCAACAATGAAACCATCTCTTTTTCATGCATCGGAAATGCAAAAGCTAACACCTTTGATGCCGTTAAGTATTATGACAATGACAGCAACCTTTATATGATAGTAAAAAAGTTTGATGAAACAACACTTACCGGCGATCTGTACCGTGAAGAAAAAATCAAAACAGAATACGTTGATAACGCAGAAGAAAACAGCTATATCTTCTCTGAAAACGGGACTCAATTCTCAGTTGTTTCTTTTGAGGAAGTAAATAAAGAACTTGAATATGGAACAGATGAAGAATTCAAAAAAGATGTTATAGGCTCCAGCAGATTCGACCGCTTCCTCGTAAAATGCAGTGATGATGACGCTTATTATGCACTTGAAAAAGAGGACTATGAGCCGGTATATCATGTTGTTTACATGCTGAATGAGGGGAATGTAAGAAAACTGATCGAAGAAAATGTTTCTTTTAAGATCAAAGAAAACTGTGATATCTATCTTCAGAAATTTGTTGATGATGGTGAATTTGCAAATCTCGAGGAAGAATACATTGTTGGAAGAGAGTTTAAGGGAGACAATTACCCCGGCTGGTCAGCAGATGCTAAAGAGTATTATATGACCAGTGACATGCTTGTCGCATTAGGTGTTATTGACGGTGAACTTTACAATTTTAATCAGATTTATGTTCCTTAAAAAAATTTTAATTACAATTAAAGTTCAGGTTCTAATATAAAGACATCAAGAAAAACACAACTTCTTGACCCCACAAAAGAATACTTTTTCATAACACACCCCCTTCGGTGGAAATCCGAAGGGTCCTCCCTACAATAATGCCGCTACGTTTCCTCATTTAGGAAATGTAGCGGCTTCATATTATTCATCCAATCCACGAACATAAGCGAATAATTTATAATTTAAAATCTGTCTTGTTATAGACTTTCTTGATTATCAGGATTTTCGTTATCAGAATTTCTTGGTTTACGGATAAGTTTGTCATTAATTAACTGACTTATCCGTATTTTTTTAGGTTTTTAGCGGTTTTATTTCTTGAATTACGGATAAGATTGTCTTTTATGTGACGACTTATCCGTACATTTTTTAGGTTTCTGATGATTTTGATTCTTGATATACGGATAATTTATCTATGTATCTCTTTTCTTATCCGTACTCATCACGCAAAAGAGGTCCTAAAGAGCCAAATAGTACGGATAAAATCATGTTTTAAGACTAATCTTATCCGTACCTCGCTAGAAACTCACTATCCTTACTTAAATCAAAAGAGTCAACTATCTTCTCATAGGCCAGTCTCGGATCATTATCCTCATAAACGTATATCGTTCCGCAATGGGTAAATCCGAGCTTTGCCAGCATTCCCTGCATGACCTTGTTGTCACCATGAGTGTCAATCCGAAGGTGGCCGCATTGCTCCAGAGCCCATCTGATGCAAAAAGAGCCGATGCCTTTCTCCGAACTATCAGAAGCGATCCTATGAACCACCCCGTAATGGTTATCCCCAATCCACTCTCCATCATCAATGTTCATGTATGTAGGCTCGATGTTTTCTCCCTGGGAAAAGAAAAATGTTCCTACCACAACTCCCTGCTCATTCTCGCAGACATAGCTGCAACCATTTTTGATATCGGCCTCGATAAGAGCCTTGGGTGGCCAATTTCTTTTTCCCCACTGATTGGGATTTCCGTGCTCTGCCATGAATTTGCGGGCATGAGCGTATATATCCATTAATCTTTCAATATCTTTCTCAGTTGTTTTCCTTATCATCATCTGTCAATCTACTGGTACTTATCTTCCTTTATCATCCTTATAGCTTACTGTTTCTGCGAGATTTTTTCTTTCTCAACTCATCATACTGTCCTATCATGTGTTCTTTCATTACATGATCATAAGCAAGCCTCTTTCCAATCAGCCTCTTTAAATCCAGCAAGCACTCTCTTATCTGTGACCAGCAATGGTCTTTTTACAAGCATCCCATCTGATGCCAGCAGATCAAGCATCTCGTCATCACTCATATTAGGAAGTTTTTTTGACAGTTCCATTTCTCTATACAGCTGTCCGCTGGTGTTAAAAAACTTTTTCAAAGGAAGTCCACTTTTAGCATTGAGTTTCTTTATCGTATCACGGTCAGGATGTTGCCCCTTTATATCAAGGCTCTCGTATTTAATGCTATTGTCATCAAGCCATTTCAGCGCCTTCTTGCAAGTAGTGCATTTAGAATAACAATAAACTTTTACCATGATTTATGCCTCCTATCTTATATTTGCAAAACTAAGTTTCTGTAACGCCTGTCTATTATTGCCACTTCTTCCAAACATCCGGCTGGTAGCCGAGAGTTGCCTGCTTGCCGTTTCTTACCACAGGTGTCTTGATGATCTGCTGATTTTCCAGAAGCTTGTCGAACTTGTCCTCATCAGCAATATACTGGATCAGAGCTACAGTGTCTTTATCCTTGGCTTCAGTATTGACCATGTCCATGACACTTCCAACAGCGCTGACAACAGAGTTCAGCTCACCCTTACTCATTTCTTTTTCCTTCAGGTCTATGAACTGAAACTTTATATTGCGCTCTTTGAAGAAGCGCTCCGCTTTCTTTGTATCATTGCACTTTTTGGTGCCCCAGATCTGTATATTCATCTCTTTTTAAAACTCCTTGTGTTAAAGCATCTGAAAGCTTTTTATACTCGTTTCTTATTGCAAACGCTGTGATTATGTCAATAATATACAATACATTTGCAACCAGATAAAATATCATTTTGGTTAGAGATATCTTTTTATCCATTTTAAGCCTGATCGTGCATATTTCTGCTGGGATAACTGTTGTAGCAAATACCGCAGCATCTATCGCTATAAGTATTGGTAAAACAAAAATCCCTGCACCTGCCAAAGCCATTAAGATTGTAAAAATCCCCGTCGCTACTATAAAAAACAGTACATAATATGGAATTTGTATCAGTTTTACTATCAGATTCACCTTCGCAAGTTTACTTTTATCATGTGATAGCATCGAGATTATTAAGGTGAAAATTATCTCAATAAGCATTCCTACAAAACAAATGCCATATAGCATTCCCCAGCTATCTTGAATTTTACTTGAAGTATAAAAAAGTATCAGGTAAACATAAGGCATTAGTGCATTAAGATATAGTAGATTTTCCATAGTAATATACTCCTCCATTTATTTATGACTGATTATCCCCAAATTATTCTATCTACCATTTGGGCGTAAGATCAAGCCTGTCTTTCTGCCTCTATCGTACTATTCACATATATAGGCAGAACTACGACCGCAATTTGAACTGCCACTATTTGAAACATACTGGATAGTGGCAGTTTTACACCAAGTATTTCTTTAAATTAGTACTTTTTTATCCTCATAAAATAATGATCCTCGTCTTCACCTGCTCTGTATGCCCCATTATTCAGCATTACCTTTTGAGATGCGATGTTGTCTTTATTGACACGAAGGTAAATCTCATCCTCGGGGATAATCTTATTGGCCTCGGAAAGAGTAAGCTTTAAGCCGGCTGTCCCATACCCTTTTCCTCTTTCATTCCTCTTGATGCTGTAACCAATATGTCCCGCGCCGTTCCTTAGAGTATCTGTAAGATGATGTCTGATACGAAACTCTCCAACCAGCTTTCCTTCGTTCCATAAGTAGTAATAAGTTTCAGGTACAAACCAGTCTGGCATATTTACAGGATGCTCATAAGATATGAGAGTCGGAAGTACATTTGCTATATATTCATCATATGAAACGCCGTGATATGGATTAGTTAACCCGTTCTCATCGGTAGGTAGCTCTGTTGTGTATTCCCATTGTGATCTGGCATCGTCAACGTTTATTCTTCGAAGTTCCATTACTGCTCCTCACTTTCCCGGATAACTGCTTATCTTGAATTATTACAGTTCCTTAACCATATGAATATCATCTGCATAAGTACCGTCCTGATACTTGTTTGCCTTCGGTATCCTTCCGCACTCCTTAAAGCCAAGGCTCTCATAGAGGTGATATGCCCTGTCATTACCACCAACTACCGTAAGTTCTGCCTGCTCATATCCCAGCTCTTTTATTGTAAAAAGAAGCTGCTCCAGCATGAGCCGTCCCAGTCCAAATCCAGTGTACTTCTGATAAAGAGCAATTCCGATATCTACACGATGCCTGGCCCTGCGTCTGCTTCCTATAGGCTGAAAAGAACAGTTGCCCGCATATTCTCCATCAACAAACGCAAGCATCAGCATGGAATCCTCAGATGAATTCTTGGCATTGATAAACTCTACCTCAGACTCAGCCGTGTACTTTACTTCATCAGGGTCGCAGAGAAGAAACCTTGTCTCCCCACAAACAGTTTTCAGATAATCAACCAGAAGCTGCGCTTCCTCAGGTTTAGCGCTTCGAAGCAATATTTTCTTTTCCCCGAGCATATACTCTTTTTCTTCAAAAACCATTTTTCCACCTCTTCTTTCTATATGTGCCTCTGCTAAAAAAGAATGTCGCTTGCGACATTCTCGCGCCGAGCGCGGTTGCATTTATGCAACATCTTCCAATCGCGCGATGTGCAGATCACTTGGCGAGGTTTTTTCGAGCCTAGTGAAATGTCATACACAGTAGTGCGCTTCCTTAGCGGAGCGATTTTTTATATCATAGGAAGCAATTTCCTATGATATAAAAATGCCCCATCAAACGACTGTCTGATGAGGCTCACATATCATAATTAAAATACAGCTATGCTCTATTGTAACTATTCCTCATCATGCATATCAAAAACAGATCCCTGATTGTATTTCACGGATTCATTATTGACCATATTAGAATTGACGAGGATACTCTTAATCATAGCTGCTCTCTTTCTGAAAATTATTAGTTGTTAGTATAATTATCTGACAACTTGCTGTCAATATGTTTTTTCATTTCATTCAAAGGCCTCCATATACTATCAACTAATTATATTCAAAAATACTTCGACGCTATATCAAGCATCGAAGTATTAGCCCAAGTGCTCTTCCAGGTATTTTGTTTTCTTTTCCTCTCAGCCACGCATCAATAGTTATCGTTCCAGTAATCTTCAGCGGCATCATAAGCTTCGTCTTCATCTTCATAGTCATCTTCGTAATCATAAAATTCTTCGTACTTATCATCAGCGAAGTCCTGGGCTGACTTGTAACTGTGCACATCGTAAGAATCATAGGATTTCTTTGAAGATTTAGAACTGCTCTTCTTGGATGAGCTCTTGCTGCTTGTTGTTTTCTTCTTAGAACTCTTCTTACTTGATGAATAACTGGTTGTTGTCTTCTTATCTGCTGCCTCTACTGATATAGATGACATTCCCACTGCCGCTACCATCATCATTACTGCTACTAAAACACTTAATATTGTTCTTTTCATAATTCACAATCTCCATTCCTTTTCTGATAATCCCGTTTTTTGATAATCCTATTCTGCCATATCAGGTGTCCAAAAAAGGTCTCTTTATCTGCGAACTAGTGTTCAGAATTTCTTGGATTACAGATCGTACGGATAAGATTGGCTTTTATGAACCGATTTATCCGTACTTTTTCTAGGTTTTTGCTATTTATACTGTACAAAAGAGATTTTAACTGCTGATACAGTAATTATTTATTCCCACTACTGCACCAACGCAAAAAATATTATTGATACAGTATTATTTTTCTTTTATTGATTAGTCCTGCCAAATTTACTACTGCAGGAATAAGATAATTTACAGATCTACAGTAATTATTTTTTACATTTACTGTAGGATTTTGAAAACCAAGATAATTACAGTGATCACGTTACTGTATGAATACAGTTCTTTTAAATGATACAGTATTCAAAAGAAAGCACTACTGCACATTCTAGGATTTCATTTAATATGCAGTAATGCTCCTTGTTCTCTTTAGGTTTTTGGTGATTTTGATTCTTGGTTTACGGATAAGATTGGCTTTAATGGACCAACTTATCCGTACTCATCATGCAAAGGAAATCCTGAAGAGCAAAAAACACGGATAAAATCATGCTTTAAGACTAATCTTATCCGTACCTCGCTAAAACTTCACTCCAACTAGAACCTCACTCCGCAAAATAACTCATTTTCCGTGAGATGTACGGACAAGGTGCCTTTAGCATTATCTTAATCAGTCCAAATCCTCCACATCAATCATCTTAATTGAAGTTTCACTAACCATCTGAGCAAACACTCCCATACCTGTGATCTTCTTTCCGGTAAAAGAGCCATCGTAAACCTCTTTTACTCCGCAGCTTGGGCTTCTTGACTGAAGAATACATACTTCAGCACCAGAATCCATAATCTTCTTAAAGGCCGCCTCTGCTCCGAATCTGAACTCTTTATCAACAATCTTGCCTTCTTTATTGGTAACAACTCCGTTCACTATCTCAGCAGGAATTCTTGGTGTAGGAAGGCCTCCCATCACTTCAGGACATATAGGAATCACTTCGTGCCCTTCACAGAAAGCCTTAACCTTCTCGCTGTAGTTATTCCCACCATTGTATTTGCAGTTTTCCCCCAAAAGGCATGCGCTAACAGCTATGACCATTACAGTTTTCCATCCTTCATTGGCTCTTAACCCCCTTACGCTCCTTAGCTTTTTCAATAAGCTCAGATGCCTCATTGAAAGCCCCTTCAAGGTAATCTGCTTCCCACTCTCTTCCTTTCTTCTCTTCCTTCTTTATTGCAGCCCAGGCTTCGTGAAGTTCTTCTTCTGAAGCATATTTCACGCCCTCAAAAACATGCGGATGTCTCCTGACCATCTTATCTGAAATGGTCTTTGCAACATCTTCAAAAGTAAATAGCCCCTCTTCCTCTGCGATTACAGAGTGAAACATTACCTGCAACAGCAGATCCCCAAGCTCTTCCCTTAGATTTGCCGCATCCCCAGTCTTTTCGAGAATGTTGATTCCTCCAACAACTTCCGCTGCTTCCTCTATGCACGCAGCTTTCAAGCTGGAATGTGTCTGCACCTTATCCCAGGAACAGCCGTTTTCACTTCGAAGCGTCTCTACTATACTTTTCAGCCTGCTTATCTCTGTCATTCTATCAAAACCTCGTTCCACATTTCGGGCAAAAATCAAAATCCTCAGTTGTCTCGTATCCGCACTGCCTGCATCTCTTATAGCCAGTAGTAAATCCTCTTCCACTGCTTACCTGAGTCAGATGACTTGGCAGTATCTCTACCTCCTCGCCCCTGGCAATCATCTTACCAATCTCCGGATCAAGCTCATAAACAGTTCCGCAGCAGCTAGTCTGCACATAGTAATGTCTGTTCCACTTGAAAGTCGGTATAAAGAAAAGAGACAGCACTGTATATGTCATAAACACGTTGAAACGTCCATATTTCCCGCAGATGGAACAAGTGATCAGCTGATTAAAGTTAAAATCTTTCCTGCCATCTGTGATTCCCATGATAAAAAACATTTATCTCTTCACCCCTGTTTTATATATTTTGCAAGCTCAGAGTTTTGCTGTAAAAAGAACTGATCTCTGACTATCTGCTTTATCCTGCCTTAAACCTCATAATCCAGACAGCTTCTGATCTTGGTATAAGGTCTTACCTTGGAATCAGCCACTGCTACATGCTCAGGATGCACAGAATATCCCTTAAGTGCCTCTACACTCTCAAAAGTTGAATCAAGCATCAGGTCTGCGTTAGAGGATTCAAGGCCATTTATGTTAACCTTGATATCAACAATCCCGGGGACCTTGCCCTTTAATCCCTCAAGCCCTTCTTTGATTCCCTGCTTGATAGCCACCTTCTCCTCTGCAGAAAGCTCATCCTTAAGTGTCCATAAAATCACATGCTTAACCATTTTCGTTCCCTTTATCCTTTCCATCAAATTCCTTATTCCGCTCAATCGTATCCATTACCAAATATCCCTCTTAACACCCTTTCCTTCCACTTTTATGGTCTTCTATAGAGCAAGCATCAGGTGTTCCATATTCAATTAAGCCCACAACCGCAGGATCAAGAGTTATACTGCCATCTTCGAGAACAAAGGCTGGTATGCCAACATCGCCAATTTCCTTGGAATGATCGAATGCCGGATTGGTATCGCGAAGTCTGGTAAAAGCTCCCATGTTCCTGATATTCTCGCCGATGTTAATATACTCAAATTCATTCTCACGCCCAATTATCTGCTCATGGATGTAATCGCAGTAGGGACATGTAGGCATTCCGTAAATCTTAATCATTGTTTTCCCTCCAATATCAAATCAATCAAGAAGTCTTCATATACTATCAACTAATTATAAAAAAAAATCTTTCTGTTTTACTACTGCCCTCGTCAATTATCTTGAATTATATTCCAATTGAACTTTCTAGTAGCTTTTGTTCTGCTACCATTCATATTCTTGTAATATAGGCAGTGTGTTTAAGAGGCATGGCTCTGCCTATATCGCATTTTTCTTAAATAGAGGCAGTGCTTTTTAGACGTCCGGTTCTGCCTCTATTATACTTTTTATAAATATAGGCAGAGAATTTTAGCCCTATTTTTCTGCCTCTCTAGCGCTTTTTACAATATAGGCAGAACAATTACTGCAAAATCAACTGCCTCTATTCCCTATCCCTTTAATATAGGCAGAGCACCAACCAAAAAATCAACTGCTCCATTCACAAATTCCTTGATATAGGCAGATTTGCCGTATTTTTGCACTGAACAAGGTATGGCTACACTGATAACGATGTTGCCTTCCAATGTAAGTCTCTTCTGTGCTTCCATAAATTCATTCTTAAAACGTGTGCTACCACACAAAGTTATTACTAGATATTTACCAACCATAGCCTTTTCCTCACTTATCTACCATTATATTAAATCCCACTTGTATTTGCTTCATAATTCTTTCATAACATTTTTAATTTCAATTAAAGTTCAAATCGTAATATAAAGACATCAAGAAGAACACAACTTCTTGACCCCACATAAAACAAAACTTTTCATAACACACCCCTTCGGTAAAGCACCGAAGGGTCCTCCCTAAAACAACGCCGCTACATTCCCTAATTCAGGAAATATAGCGGCTTAATATATTCTCATTAATCCCTTAGCGCTATAATTGTCATATGAAAATACTACTAGTGATCGATATTCAAGTTAATATTGTATTGTTCTGTATGGTATATTCAGCCATTTAGCTGCCAAAATAAAAGGATGCCCTGACTGCAGTTTTAGCTACAATCAGATACATCCTTACTTTTTTCGGTATTATGTTATTATAGGAACTCAATCGCCTAAATACTACTGCTTATGGATGGCAGTGTCCGCAAGAAGAATATCCCTGGGCAATGATATCATCGCGGCTTAATGAAGATGTCGCATAGTTTTCAGGTTTGATTTTCTTAACGTCATTACAAGATGGGTAATGAAACTTCTTGGTGCTGGTATTCAGAACGTAAGATGCCTCAGTCTGCTGTTGTGACGGGATATTATAAGTATCGAAACCATTTCCGCCATTACTTTTTGTTCCCTTAGAAGCTGTTCCTGCTGTCGATGTAGTTGTATCAGAAGCTGTAGTTGTGGCTGCTATAGCAACCCTGCCTTCAGCTTTTCCATGTTCATTATAGTGCTTTAAAAGAGCATCTCCATCAGCGCCTATGGCTGTCTGAAGATCCACGTTATTTATATAGTAGTCATAGGCATTAAAGGTTGTGGTGTTTCCCTTGTAGGTCTTTAAGGCCTGTACTTCTTTTGATTCCGTTGCTGTTGCTGAAGCCGTAGTTCCTGCTGCCAAAGCCACTTTTGCAGGAGCAAAAACTCCAAATACCATTGTTGCAGCTAATACCACTGTTAATAACTGTTTCTTGATAAGATACTTCATTTCTTGTCCCTCCTGGTGTTCTTATGGGTTACATTTCTTACATGGAACGTATCCCTGATTTATAAGGTCATCCCTTGAACCTTCATAATAAAGTTTATTCTTTTCCTTCATGTCACTTACACTGCTGCATGACGGATAATGAAACTTCTTGGTATTTTTATTGGCAATATAACTTGCACTCTGGGGAGGTTGGTCGGCTTGCTCAGACTGTGCTTCAACTGCTGTTTCAGTTTGAACTGGCGAGCTTTTTGTGATCTCCTGCTCTGTCTCATTTGAAGTTATGACAAAGCCTTCATCAAGCTGGTTACTGCCATCTGCATAATTGATCAGGACTCCAGGCTGTACGTTGTAGCAGAATACATTGAAACTTACTCCACTTCCGCCATCTTCTACAGAGTAAGCTTCCATCTTCACACCATCGCAAAGGAGATTATTACCTGAGAAGATTGGCGTAACCCTGTACATCACATGATTTCCAGTTGATTCTACGTATCCGGCAACCCTGTTCTCATAGGGAAGCATTCCCTCGATATTAAAATATCTTGTCCCAGTTATAAGATTCTTTTCGTTAGCGTTTTCGCCAGTCAGCTGGTATCCGATGAGATGACATCTATTGTAAAGATATGGCGGTTCAGAATTTACAATTCCCGGGTATTTGTTTTGGTTCCAGCCCGTGGGCTTAACAGAACCGATAGAACCACGCTCTTCAGTTGGCATTATGTCCTTGCCAACACAGGCCATTGCTGCTGTGCATCGTCCAAGCGAATCAAAATTTCCATAGCTTTCATAAGAATCTGTGGTGATTTCATCCGCCGTAAACTCTGGAACATTATTATTTATAGCTACTGATGCGCTTCCGGCAAAAGATGCTGCTGATTCCGCTGCCTCTACCTGAATCGCTGACAGATTGAGCGAGAAAACTGTACATATCAGCAATTCGAAAGCAATTATCAGCGCATATGTACTTGTAGCAGTTCTCTTTTCCCTCATCAGTTCTTCCTCTTATAAAACAAAAACACCGCAAAGCTGCGGTGTGTAGTTGCAGCTGGCTGACTCATTAAGTCCCTGTAGCTTTGTGTCGCCGGATCACTCCGGTTTTACCTAAGTATTTCACTACAAACATTGTAGTGCCCATGTTATATTCAATCAATCAAATTTCTATTAACAAAACATTAAAAATATGTCTTTTCCCACCGTAATAGTGGTAATTTCAGGTTTATTGGTAAGGCAGCTCTTCATCATAATAAATTCTTCATTCCCACGGTCTTTCAGGATTGCCTTCTTTGGAAGGATCCTTATATTCATACCTCTGTGGATCTTTTCCAATATTTCTGAAATATTCCTTTATATCTTTTTCATGACCGATATCATTAGGCTCATAAAATGTCATGTCTTTTATTGCATCCGGGAGATACTGCTGCTCTACCCAATGATTGGGATAATTGTGAGCATATTTATATCCTACACCTCTTCCAAGTTTGGCAGCTCCTTTATATGAGGAATCCTGCAGATAAGGAGGGATTGGAAGGTTTCCGGTTTCTCTTACTGTCTGCAATACCTTCTCTATCCCGAGATAAGCTGCATTGGACTTAGGCGCAGAGGCTATATAGGTTGCTGCCTGGGCAAGAATGATCCTTCCTTCAGGCATTCCGACACGCTCAACTGCAATTGCGGCTGATGATGCAACACATATTGCCATGGGATCCGCGTTTCCAACCTCCTCAGATGCTGCAACCAGCATTCTCCTGGCTATGTACTTAACATCCTCTCCTGCAGCAAGCATGCGTCCAAGATAGTAAAGTGCTGCATCAGGATCCGATCCGCACATGGATTCTATAAATGCTGCTATGGTGTCATAGTGGTTATCACCGGTCTTATCATAGCGAATCGCTTTCTTCTGGATGCATTCCTCTGCTACCGCAAGATCTACATGGATCTTTGCATCTGCTGAAGGCTTTGTGGTGAGCACTGCCAGCTCTATTGCATTGAGCGCCGCTCTGGCATCGCCATCTGCTATGTCTGCAAGGAAATCTGCCGCTTCATCCGTTATCTCTGCGTTATACTGCTTTACACCTCTGTCTGACTCAAAAGCTCTTTTTATGAGAGTCAGAATGTTTTCTTTAGAGAGAGGCTTTAGTTCAAATATCCTTGACCTTGATATAAGCGCTCCATTCACTTCAAAGTAAGGATTCTCAGTAGTAGCACCTATCAGTATCAGTGTGCCGTCTTCGACGTATGGAAGCAGGTAATCCTGCTGTGCCTTATTAAATCTGTGTATCTCGTCGATGAAAAGAATTGTCTTTCTTCCATATCCGCCAAGGTTGTTCTTGGCAGTCTCAACTACGGATTCCATATCTTTTTTACCGGCTATTGTAGCGTTGACCTGATGGAAATCTGCCGAGGTAGTATTGGCAATCACTTTTGCAAGTGTTGTCTTTCCTACCCCGGGAGGTCCATAAAGGATTATTGAGCTTAGTCTGTCTGCCTTTATAGCACGATAAAGCAGCTTGTCTTCGCCGATTATATCTTCCTGCCCCACAACTTCATCAAGTGTCTGTGGGCGCATTCTTGCAGCTAAAGGCGCTTCTTTTTCTTTTCTATTGCCTGCCATATATTCAAAGAGATCCATATCAGCATATGCTCCTTTGTTCAATTTTACTCTTTGTAGCAAAAGAGATATAAATAACAGAGATCAGTACTTAACGGAACCAATCGTAAGTCCCTTAATAAAATACTTCTGAAAAAAGGGATATGCGATCATAACCGGGAGAATGACTACCACGACGGTCGCCATTGTCGCGGAGTACTGCGGAACCCTTCCCTGCATGGCTGCAAGTGCGGTGGAAGGGATATTTCTGTTTGATAAAAGTGTTTCTATACTCCTTTGTATATTGATCAGAAGAAGCTGCAAAGGCTTCTTTTTATTACTCTCCATAAAAAGAAGAGCGTTCTGCCAATCATTCCAGTACATGGTTGCCATCATAAATCCAACAGATGCCAATGCCGGCTTCATAAGCGGAAATACAATTCTGAAAAAAATGGTATACTCTCCGGCTCCGTCAATTCTGGCAGAGTCCATTAACTCCCCCGGCACACTGCTTGCGATATAGGTCCTTAGGATAATGACATAGATGGTCTGCACACTTTGCGGCAATATCAATAGCAGAATATTATCCTTCATATGGTAAAGAGATGTGTATACGATATACATTGATAGTTGTCCGCCGCTGAAAAGCATGGGAATCATGAGAAATACCGTCAGAAACTTCCTTAAGGGAAAGTCCTTCCTGATCAGGACATATCCATACATGCTCATAACAAGTATTCCGAATAGGGTTCCTGCAGCTGTGACAAATATGGTTACTCCATAGGATACGAATAGCTGCTTCTCATATTTTAAAACCACACGAAAACCATTCAGCGACAAAGTGGAAGGAAATAGTCTGTATCCTTCATTTGCAAGGACAGTCTCATCAGTAAATGCAGCTATAAAGACAAACAGGACTGGAATTGCTACGGCAATCGTCAATAGCAGCAACATCAAAAAAAGAACCAGCTCCCCGGTTGTTATCTTTTTATTTCTTTTCTTTTGCATCGATTCCGCCACCCCCTAAAACAAAGAATCATCAGGATTGATCCTGCGCACCGCCGCGTTGGCGAGTAGGATCAGAATGGCTCCGACAACCGATTGGAAAAACGATGCCGCCGCAGTAAATCCGAAATCAGCGTTATGGAAAACGGCGTTTAAAATATACGAATCCAGAACCTGCGTAGTATTATATAGCGATCCGCTGTTCCTTGTCACCTGATAAAACAACCCCGTATCAGAGTGCATGATCCCTCCGACAGATAAAAGGAGCATTATGGTAACCATGGGCTTCAGTAAGGGAAGGGTGATGTGCCATATCTGCTGCCACTTCCCCGCCCCATCCATTTGTGCCGCTTCATACAATTCAGGATCGATCCCCGCAAGTACTGACATGTAAAGCACCGCTCCATAGCCGGTACTGCTCCACAGTTTTACGATAGTCAGAATCACCGGCCAGTACTTTGCCTCCAGGTACCATCTCACAGATAAGCCAAACAGATGATTGATCATTCCCATATCAGGACTTAAGAACGCATAAACAATGAACTGCACAGCGGTAAATGATATAAATACCGGGATCACAAATATGCTCTGCATCACTTTCCCGACCCTTTTAAAAACCAGCTGATCCATCGCTATGGCCAGACTGATCTCCAGGATCATTCCCGTAACCGTAAATATCACGTAATACATAAGTGTATTACGTGTAATGGTAAAAAATGTGGATCTGGATGCGATCAGAAACTTAAAATTATCAAGTCCGCTCCACGGACTGTTCAATATTCCCAGACTGTAATCAAAATCCTTAAAGGCCAGTACCAAGCCTCCCATAACCATATAATCAAAAAAGAAAAGGATGAGAAATCCGGGAAGCGCCATTAAGATGAGTGCCCGGAATCTCCAAAGTTTCTTCATGAAGCTCATCCTGTTGCCCTCCTAAAGACTATTTTATCATGATAGTCAGAACATTCAGTCCGAAGGTATTCTGATACGAAAATTCATCTGCTATTTTTGATATCATACGTATCCCGATGTTTTTGAAAGGATTCTCGGGATTAAAGATCTGATTCATTTCCACGGGATTAAAGGCCTTGCAATTGTCCTTGATCCTGAGCAATACGCCGTTCTTCGTTGAGACAACCCTTACATCCATATCATACTTTTTACGATTGTCACCAAACCCGTAGCTGACAATATTGCCGGCCATCTCCTCCAAGGCCAGCGCAGAGAAAAAGGCTGTCCTGTGAGAAAATCCCCTCTCTTTCACAAAGTTCTGTATTCTCGCAGAAAATCCTATGACATCTTCCATGCTGGTTATCTCAATACACAGCCGGTCATCCTCTTTTACCCCAAAATTCTCTCTCCATAACAGCCACTCATCGCTACTCCTTGGAATATGTTTCCAAAAAATGATGGCATAGACAGGATAAACCAGTGCGGTCAGCACTCCTCCGATTGGATCCGCCCACCATACACCGAGGATGCCGACCACCGGAGCCAGGATAACCGCCGGGATAACCGTCGCAAAGTAACCATCCACCAAAGATGAGACATGAGACGCAATGTTGTTTTTTGTTGCCTGAAGATAATTGGACTGTATCTGATTCACAAGTATCAAAGGAAGAGCAAGCGCATAGATCATATACAGCTGCCTGGCAAGGATGTAGGTGTCAGAGGTTTTGTCCGGAAAGAATATGTGCGCCATGGTTCCGGCAAACAGCATCATGAAGATCATGATTGCAAAGGTCAGGGCCATAACTTTCGTAAATACCAGCTTCATCAGATACTTGATGGAATCCCTGTCCTCCTCACCGATATAGACGCTGG
This sequence comes from Butyrivibrio sp., assembly GCF_015056685.1. GTDB lineage: Bacteria > Bacillota > Clostridia > Lachnospirales > Lachnospiraceae > Butyrivibrio. The sequence continues at coordinate 33,628 of NZ_SVFW01000012.1, forward strand.
AGAGTGTTTTAATGACAGAACCGCACCCCACTTGTGATGCAATGAAAAATCCCCCGAGCATTTCCAGTGAAGACCTTGCGGAAAGAGCCGGCTCTCCACCGTATTTCAGTATGATCCTGTTCATCGTGAGGCTGTTTACAGCCAAATAGAACTGCTCCAAAGCAGAGGGACTTCCTATCTTGATCAGGTCAATGGTCTCTTCCCAGGGAATATTCCTAAAACTGAATTGTAACTGTGCTTTATCTGAAAAATAGTATGATGCCAATATCAGGAAAAATATCCAGTTACAGGCACTGGTGGCATATGCGAGCCCAATGATCCCCAGATTAAGCACCTCAACGAAGAAAAGATTGAGGAATATGTTACAGAAAAACGCGACAACAGCACTGACATAGCTTCTCCTGTTCTGATTTTCAACCTGAAGGAAATACGAGAGCTGCTCTGCCAAAAACATAGGGATAAATCCGATACAATATCCCCTTGCATACTGTGCAACACTTTCTTTTAAGGAATCATCCGCGCCGCAAAAAAGGGCAATCTGTTCGGGAAAGCAGATACATACCAGCGTGTTTATCACACCAAGCATAAGGGCAAGAACTATGCAGAGTGAAAAGATGCCGCCGGCCTTTTTAATCTCCCCGCGTCCGATATGATTTCCGCTGATGACTGCTCCGCCGTTGAGTATTATCGAACTGATTGCTCCTATGATCGTTATCACCGCGTAAAACAGACCGATAGCACCCACTGTTCTCTCATCAATATAATGCCCGGCAATGGTTCCGTCTATGATGGAATTGATGGAGCCCATTCCGATGAGCACGATCTGCACCGGCAACAGTTTGAAAAAAAGTTTTTCGAGCACTTTATTATCAGCGCCCTTGGAATATCTTCCTTTAGACATAATCTTGTGACTGATCCTTATTTTTTATTTTGAAGCCTTCCATGCCTCATATTGTTTTGCGACTTCGGCAAGGACCTTTTGGTATCCGGCAGCATCAAGCTCTGACCGGAACTCTTCCAGTCTGGCATCCACTTCCGCTGTGGGACATCCCCCCTGCTCAAGTACATAGCCATATTGGTCAAAGAGGCTGTTGCACGCTGACCACTCGGCTTCTACGGGAGAAAAGTCAAACCGGAACCCGTTTGCAAGTGCTTCCTCGGAGTTTTTATTGAATTGTTCATATAATTCCACTTTGTTTTCAGGGTCACCGACCTCGAGAGGAGTCGACACGATCGATCCTGATTCCCAAGAGCTGTGATCATAGAGTCCGCCTTTTTTGACAACAACACCGTCCTCAACATCATAATCGGTTCCCTCAATACCGAAGGTGAATAATCCGGCCAATACCTGGTCCGTATACATCAACCCCAAAAAATCCACACAAGCCTTTGCCTGTTCCTCCGTACTTGCAGAGGAGACTGCAAAGCACGAGCCCAGTGTACTCGTGGAATTGAGATAATTCTTTGTCATATGGATCACGTCACAGTCCTGTCCGTAGGTTGCTGAGGCTTCCTCATTGACCGGCACATCCCACCAGGCTGCAAAGCCCCAGTCAGTGGTATTAATCGCAGTTTCCGGTACCGTCTTTGTGGCTTCTTCTGCACTGATATAGCCCTTTTCTCCCCACCTGCTCATGAGATCAAGAAATTCTCTGTATTCGGGAAGTGTGAGACAATCCACCACTTCATTGGTATCACGGTCAACAGCAATCAGCGTACTTCCCAGGATGAATTCATAATCGTCAAGGTAGAATTTACTAAAGAAAGGCATCATCTGCAAAAGCAGCGGATACTTCACTCCATCCTGTTTCATCTGCTCAAGCATGGGTTCGAGGTCCGCCAATTTCTTAACAGACGACAGATCCCATCCGTATTTTGTGGCTTTTTCCGTGGGATAAACCAGATCATATCCTTCTGATGACTCCTTATAACAGGGAATAAAATAATCCTTTCCGTTATATTGGGAAGACTCCCATACTGCTTCGGGTATGGAATCATATAAATCTGTTCCCTGAAGTAATTCACTCAAGTCATATGCGGCCTTCCCTGATACAAGACTATCTGTGGACACGCTGCCCATCCAGCTGGCAGTCCAGAAAAGATTCGCTTCGCCGTTTGCTATGGCAAGATTGCATTTGTCTTCATATTCGCCCTGGCCCAAATCCGTGAGTTTTATTTTGACGTTGATCTTGTCTGCAATATAGTCATTGATCGCATCTTCGATTACCTGAACTTCTGCGCTATCGGCCGATGCTATGTTAAATGTACAGTGATATATATTGATCTCAACCTTATCCGAAGAATCTGCAGAAGTGTCCGATTTGCCTGAAGATGCATTTTGGCATCCTGACAACACCGTGATCATCATGAACGCTGTAAGAAAAAGCGCGATAAACCTATTTTTCATACAAAAGCCTCCTATTTAATCTCATCAAATTCAATCCTCTAAACGATGTCCTCAAACAACTGTATTGTTAATATTTGCGCTCACTTTAAGACCAGATGAAGCCTCTGTCGTCCCAACGCAGAGCCACCTCGTATCCGAGTTTTTTTAGCCATTCGGTCTCATAAGTATGATGGACATAACTATAGTCATACATCGCATCCCTGAGGATCTTCGTCACATTACGGAGCATGACCGTTCCAATTCCGCGATTGCGGTATTCCGGTAACGTTCCGGCACATCCCGGGCTACCGATTTTTACCCTCTCTCCGGCTAATATATGCTCTCCCAAATCCTCAACCATGCAAAAGCTGACAATCTTCCCATCCACGAAACCGCAATATACCTTTGTACGCCCGTCAAAAAGCGGGACCCAGATCGGCATCACCTTTTCCACTACCGCTAACAGCTCATCGAGATCTTTGTTCAAACATCCGAATGTTATATTTTCAGGAAATTTCTTCTCATAGCAGTTTTCATCAAACTTCCGCAGATCGAGACACATCTCGGAGGAAGTTTTGTCCTTCTGCATTCTTTCATCATGATCCGGGTTGAAAAAGCCCGGATTGATCTCATGAAAAAATGCTGCCCACTGCTTTTCTGTAACTTCCATATAATTCAATAATTCCTCACTATCCTGTAGAATAGATGAAATTCTAATGTTCTTTTATCATCATTATAGAATAATGTTATCATAATTTCGTCATCAAAGACATATATTTTATCGACTATATAATCTAACACCATCCGCCTTGATTCCATTTCATTAATGCGCTTTACAACAATATCAATCGTATCCATTACCCAATATCCCTCTTAACACCCTTTCTGCTACCATTCATATTCTTGTAATATAGGCAGTGTATTTAAGAGGCATGGCTCTGCCTATATCGCATTTTTCTTAAAAAGAGGCAGTGCTTTTTAGACGTCCGGTTCTGCCTCTATTATACTTTTTATAAATATAGGCAGAGAATTTTAGCCCTATTTTTCTGCCTCTCTAGCGCTTTTTACAATATAGGCAGAACAATTACTGCAAAATCAACTGCCTCTATTCCCTATCCCTTTAATATAGGCAGAGCACCAACCCAAAAATCAACTGCTCCTTTCACAAATTCCTTGATATAGGCAGATTTGCCGTGTTTTTGCACCGAACAAGGTATGGCTACCATTATATGAAATCCCACTTGTATATGCTTCATTCTTCTTTCATAACATTTTTAATTTCAATTAAAGTTCAAATCGTAATATAAAGACATCAAGAAGGACACAACTTCTTGACCCCCACAAAATAATACTTTTTCATAACACACACACCTTCGGAGAATATCCGAAGGGTCCTCCCTAAAACAACGCCGCTACATTTCCTAATTCAGGAAATATAGCGGCTTAATATATTTACATGTTAAAAAAACTTACGCTTAATTTGGATTTCTTCTAAATATCCAATTCATATTGACATAAAATGAGCTCCGGGACAGTGAAAGCCCCGGAGCCCCTATATCAACATCCTTAATGGCGGATGTGTATCTTATCTGTTATCATACCTGCTAGTATAATCAGGATGATTTTCCATGAGGAGCGCAGCAATAAGATATATCACGGCTCCCGCACCTCCGGATATCGAAAAGACTACCCACAATATCCTTATCACGGTCGGATCCCATCCAAAATACTCAGCAATACCGCCGCACACACCAAATATCTTTCTGTCATTACTTCTGTATAATTTCTTTTCCATCACACATGCCTCCTTAAAGCTCCCTTCCATCTGCATCAATTACTTCAATACGCTCATCATCACTTTTTTCAACCAGATTTTTTCTCCTGCTGGCTACGTATGAAAGAAATACCAGCACAATATCATCTACTGGTCCGGGAATGAGATCTACCGGTGAAATCACATATACTATGAGCATCGCAACAATGAACCCTTTCCAAAATCCGTTCATGGGTATCCTCCTTTCGCAACCGCCGTATTTTTGATTTCTTTATAGACACATTTTATCCCATAAGGTTGTGTGAATATATCACATTTTTAGCGTATTTGAAGCTCCTATTCTTCGATTTTAGGAAGATATCAGATGAACAATCTTCCAAAAAGATAAGGTACCGTCACTGCGGCAGGCTCCCGGTGGCGGTACTTTTTTTCGCTAAAAAAGGAGAATAAAGTCCGTTATCCTTCTCAATAAGTGATGTTATTATCTGCCCTGTTGCTTTAAGATATCATTAACACTTAATACTATTGTCAAAAATTTGGAGGCAAAGCCATGTATGATATAAGAACAAGAGAAATACAGGAAGCTATAGAAGCAGCTGATGTTGCACTTGACCACCTTGAAAGAGCCAAAAGGTGCCTTTCCAGCGCAAGCGGATGGGGATTATTTGACACCCTTGGTGGCGGATTTATCAGCGGTCTTATAAAACACAGTAAAATGAGTGATGCTGAGAATGAAATAGATAAGGCCAAAAGAGCCCTCGAAAAATTCTCAAAAGAACTAAGAGACGTAGATGGATACTCATCTGTGCATATTAACGGCTTCCTTACATTTGGAGATCTCTTCTGCGACGGATTTTTAATGGATGTCATCGTCCAGTCACAGATTGGAAAGGCAAAACGTGAGTGTGAAAATGCTATAAATCAGGTTACAAGCATACGAAATGACCTAAAGAGAATGTTGTAAAAGTGATTTTATGGATACTTTATATTTCAGAAACATTTCAAACACACAAAGCCGATAAGATGTTTATATCGACCAGAGTAATATCTGCCGATAACAAAAGCACACAAAGGGGATTACAATAATGGGAATACTTGAAACAAAAATAGCAGAATACGTCGGAAATCACTCAAGAAGATGGGGCTATCCTCCAACTGTTGAGGAACTTGTAAGTACATTTGGATTTATAAACATCATGAAATCTATGTTTTATGTATTTAACCTCTTCAGGATAGGTATGATACGAAATTCACTGTTCTTTGGGACCAGTGATCTAAGACTTATTTCTGTAAAAACAAAATAATGTCTCATTCAGTAAACGCTTCCCATGGATACTTGCAGGACGGATTCCAGATGATCCATGAGTCAATACCATTATCATTAACAGCTTTTATCTGCTCCCTTACTTCTTCTGCCTCATACTGGCGGTATTTTTTCAGATAAGATGCGGTAAAGCCCTGAAGCCATGGCCTGACTGATGCCTGCACTCTCTTTCCGTTCGGATTAACGGTTTTTAGTGCTGTCTCTGAGTACTTCATGGCTGCATCTATCGTCTCATATGGGTAAAGATCAGGATAATCATTGCCCATTGTTCCTTCATAATAGTGCGATGGATATATCATCGGAGATAAATACTCACATCCCATTGAAAGCCAGGAATACTCCTGCCCAACGATATTTCTGTCTACTTTTGAGTTTATGACAGTTCCAAATACATCCAGTGACAGAGGCATGCCCGATGACTTAAGTTTAGCGTGAGCAGTCCTTACAAAGTCGTTAATGGCCTTTCTCCTACCATATCCGTTCATGCCAAGGTCTTCTTCGGTTATTCCGGTGGGAAATCTTACATAGTCAAACTGAACTTCATCAAACCCAGCGTCTTTGCAAGAAAGAGCAACCTCGATAAGGTAGTCGCAGACGTCGTCATTTCTTGGATCCATCCAATTAAAGCCTTTATTATCTTCATATATTTCGCCATCTGCAGTTCTTAACATCCACTCAGGTTCTACATCTTTTATATACGGATCCCTGAAGGCAACACATCTGGCAATAGTATAAACTCCGTGCTCATGAAGAGTATCAATGAGCCCTGGCATGTCTTTCACAAGTATATTTTTGGCTCCAAGCTTATCGATAAGATCTGATTTCATGTCAAAGACGATGTTTCCCTCATCATTTTTGACATCGATCACAACGGCATTGATATTACTGCCATCTATATGAGTGATCATCTCTTCCATCATGTTTTTTGTACCGGCAACATAAGCACTTACATATATTCCATGTATTTGGTCTGTCGATGGAAGGCTTGTCTCATCACCTTCAGCATATACGTTTTTAGACAGTCCCAAAGCCATTGTCAGCACCAGGAATAACGATATTATTTTTTTACTCAGTATTTTAAAACATTTCTTTTTCATAGCTACCTTGACCAATTAATGTGACTCTTAATATCATTCTTTTCCCTGATATCGGTCACTTTATTTTTCTTTCATAACTTAGCACTATAATTAACATATGAAAATACTACTAGTGATCGATGTTCAAGAAAAATATCTAAACTACTACGACGCTGATCTGCTGCCAAGGATCAACGCTAGGATTGCTGCGGCTAAATCAACTGGAACCCAACTCTTCTACGTCCGCAACATAGGTATTAGTGGAGATGATGATAGCTATGCACTTGCAAAAGATCTCCTCATAGTCTCAGATCACATCTATGAAAAGAGATTTCCAAGCGCCTTTACAAATGATTCTTTTGTAAAAGAGCTAAAGATTCAGAACGTTACTGAACTTGAGATAATAGGTGTAGATGGTAACAGTTGCATAAAGAAAACATGCCTTGCTGCTGCCAATGCAGGCTACAAAGTAACTCTTAACCTACAATGCACAGCCGCCAGGAATGAAAAGATATTTGAAAAGACGCTTAACGAATTGAGAAATGCTGGCGTAATAATCACCGTTTAATATGTGGTTACTCGCTCATCCCCACCCTCAGTTATCGGATAAAACATAAGTCCTTCATCTGATCATAATTGGTAAGCACATCTGTGTTGACCGTTGGAGCATTGTCCAGTGACTTTGCAGCCAGATCTGCTAAAGCATGTCGAAGCTCTGAGTAGTCCCTGCCTTTCTCATACTCAAATATGATGTCAATCCTCTTGCCGTTGTCAGATTCCGCATAAATAAGTAGAAAATCATTTTCAGCTGCCATCTTTCGACAACTGCTATTTAAGTCAATTATTCAATCGAAATGTTAAACAGGTTTTTCAATTCTCTCATCATCTGAAAAGTCTATTTTATCTTTAATTGATGCTGGGAGATCTGAAACTGCTATTCCTTTCGTCACACATCCTACTACTTCCCTAAATCTCTTTTCTGAGCTATTCTTCACAAGCACAGCAATAACATTTGAGTAATCTGTTGCATAATCACCTATTATCCCGTTCAGCATGGTTACAGGAACTGGAATCATACCTTTCTTCCTCTTATCAAAGCCAAGAACTCCTTTATTATTTCCCATAGCCATTTCAAACTGATTGTTAATTGTTATCTTGTTATGAACTCCCATCCTGTACGCCTTAACACCTCTATACTCAAACAAAGACGGAAACACTTCTAATTTCGCTGATGCTGTTTTCTTACTCTCTTTATATGTAATGTGCTCTTTATCAATAGGCTTTTCTGCGTGATTAAGACATTCTTCATAGAAAGCCTCTGCATTAACGTAATTATTTACCTTACATCCCACCAAATGGATAAAATTCTCCTTCTTACAATTGACAATGTAATACTTATACTCTGCATTTTCGGAGTTTTTTCTATAAATAAACATTACATCTTTATCGCAGATTAGCGAGTACGCATTTGCTGATTTACACAGAAGTTCTTTTATTTCTTCATCAGACTTGATTCTTATGCTGTTATAATTCCAAGAAGTCGTCGTAATCCTTTTTTTGGCCATTACTTACCCCAATTCAAAGCAAAAAGCCCGGTTGGTAATCCAATCGGACTTGACTTTGCTCTAATATTCTGATTTTATAGATGCCCGCCATCTTGCCTCGCGGCACGGATTAACCTATCCGTAAAGGTTTTGATGGTCTCCTGATAACGACACGCGCCACATTAAGCCATCTCGGAGTTCGAGTTTTTACACTGTCAGAACCAGTGGGAGAAGCTCCTTATCTCCATAAAGATGAGCACGCTCATCTGGCAATTAAAATATAACATGCAGGATTGTAAATATCAATATGACAATCATCATTTTATACATTTTTTACATCATTATCGTACAGCATTCCATTATTTAATACTCCTTATACTTGTTCCTCTTATTATCTCTCAATTAACATCCTTTCTCATCAAGATCATATCTTGCACGTAGTCTTCTGCTATTAACACATATTATGAAAGCAGTGGCATCATTTAAAAATCAAAGTCATTAAGAAAACCGAAGCGCCTTTATTCAAAGCTTCTACACAATAAAAATGGATGCTTCAAAAAACAGAAACATCCATTCGCAAATAGGAGTTTTAAGTTGTTGTTACCCTTTAACGGCGCCACTGACACCCTCTGAGTAATACTTCTGAGTACATAGGAATAGTGTTGCTAGCGCTATCTGAGCAAGCTCCCTTACATTATTTCCATAACTATTCTAATATTGATAGTTATGGAAATTTAATCATCAAAGTGATATACATAACTAGTGTTCCTAATTAACCTTATTTCACATTTCTACTTAGTCATTCCAAATTCCTTCATTAAACTGTCAAACCTTGCTTGCTCCTTTTCCTTGATTGGCTTGGAAAGGTCGTTCACACAATGATGGATTACATCCGCATCCTTGAGTACTTCATCCATAGGACTGTCTACAGTCAGCTTATCATCATGGTGATATATTGCTGAGCAGATAATGTCTGTCTCCTCAGGTGTTGTCAGTTCAAGCTTTGTAAGGATCTTTTTGGCATAATCGGCACCAAGATGAGCATGGTCGTCATAAGAGCCGGTCTTATAAGCATGCATGTCATGAAGCATGGCAGCCATAGCCGCAAGCTCCGGATCCAGGCCTCTTTTCTTGGCAATCATCTGCGCAGCAAGCGATACACCATAAAGATGCGCTATTGCACTTGTCCTTTTATCCTCGTCTTCCATCTTGTTAAGCTTCTTATCAACATACTGTCTTAAGTCTTTTAATCTACTCATAAAGCCCCCTTATCCTGTATATGAGTTATGGTTCTTCCAGGTATCTGACCTCTTTACCGTGTGCTATCGCGTATTCAATCTCACTCTTAGTGCTAGTTCCCACATAGCCTCCAACGTTGATTACATATATGGAATCTGCCATATCGATTTTCCTCTTGTGCATGTCATCTAGCATCTCTTTTGTCTTAGTAAGCGTTCCCTCGTCCATGTTTTCCCAGACTTCCTGATCTCCGGAATGACCAAACAAGCCTACGCTGATGACAATGTTGCCTTCAAGAGTAAGCCTCTTCTGTGCTTCCATGAACTGATCTTTAAACCTAGTGCTTCCGCACAATGTTATTACCGGATATTTCCCCTGCATGTCATTTTCCTCCATCAAATTACCATTATCAGTGTCCCTGCTCCAATAAGCACACATCCGATCAAAGACTTCGCCGTAAACTCCTCATGTAAAAAGACAAATGCCAGCACCAGCGTGATTACTACACTCAGCTTATCAATAGGCACTACTTTTGAAGCTTCACCCATCTGCAGCGCTTTGTAATAACACAGCCATGACGCTCCTGTAGCAAGTCCTGACAGAATCAAAAAGATCCAGCTCTTTCTACTGATCGAACTTATACCGCCCTGAGCACTTGTAATAAACACCATAACCCAGGCCATTACCACCACAACACAGGTCCTTATCGCTGTAGCCAGATTAGAATCAACTCCCTCAATGCCGACCTTGGCAAGTATTGATGTCAGTGCAGCAAACACTGCTGATAGAATTGCAAACAAAAACCACATATCATTTATCCCCCGCTAACATTACTCTGTAATCTCTATCTGATTTCCTTCAATTGCAACGATGCAGCTTTCATAATATCCATCGCCAGTTGTCCTTGGACCACTGACCACTTCAAAGCCATCATTCTTAAGACGATCAGTCAGCTCATCAACTTTTTCAGATCCCTAAAAATCCCAAAGCATTCTCTGACCATATTATTTGGAAGATACCAAGGAACTGTATACGCTGCTATTCCGTAAACCTCGTTATCTGTAAGCTTCCTCGCTAAATGCACTCCCCTGAACACATGAAAATTATTGGTCACAACACCAATCGTCAGACCATCCCTATCACCTATTATTTCAAGAGAATTGGCTATATTCTGAACTGTATCAACTGCATTCGTTTCAGCTATGATTCTGTTTTCCACAATTCCTTTTGAGACTAGATACTCTTTTCCACCTTCTCCTTCACTTACTGATTCGTTATTCCCTTTAGCTCCGGAAACAATACATACTGTATCCGGATTCTGTATGAGATAATCATAAGCAGCATCAAGCCTGTATTTAAAAATAATGCTCGGTCCACTATTCCTCATCTGTGCGCCAAGCACAACTATGTAATCAAGGTCATCCTGTCCCTTATCATTAAAATGACTTATCATCGCAATTATGCATAGCATAAAAGCCACCATAATAGCCGCTATGCAAACATTCACTATCCTTCGCACTAGTATCGGAACCCTTTTCCATCTATCTTTCCCGGAGAACCAGAATATTGTTCCAAAAAACAATGCTCCAATAAGCCATATCACAAAAGAAAAAGTTCCGCTTCCCACAAAATAGATACTCCCAGAATACAATAGACATATTCCAATTAGTAACAACCATATCAATCTTTTCTTCATATCTCAATAACATATCCTCAGCTACGATTCTTTCTATAGGTCTCAATTTCTTCCGCTATTGTGTTATAGTCTCTCTCAAACAATTCCTCATATGCCTGCTTCCACAGGATTTCACCGGGAACTTTTTCAATGAGCTTTTCCTGAACGAACAGCTTACTCTTTTCTTTATATTTGGGAAGATCATTTCTCTCTAAAAGATGATTTAACTCAGTCCTCCACAGAATGGAGATTTTCCTCTTATCCTTGACTCTGGGATTTTCCTCTGCTTGTCTCATCACATAAAAGTCAGGCGCACCGCTCTCGTCAGCTTCAACAGTGATAATCCCCCACCAGTCAGGTACATGTTCCTTTACATGAGCTGCGTGTGATGAACCAACAACAATAATGTTACGATCATAGTACCAGTTGTAGTTCTTGACTTGTTTCTCAAGCCTGGCATATGTATCAGCATCGCTTTTGATCTCTATGCCGTACAGAAAATCCGGTGTAATCATGACGACGTCTGCTCTGGCACTGCCGGTTCTTTTCTCCTCAAGAATCCTCACTTTTCCAAATGAGTCTTCCAGAAAATCAAACAATGGTTCCCGGATATCCTTATCATAAAAAATGTCCTTACTCATCTATAGTCCTTACTTTATCTCTAAAACAACATCACCATTACCAAGAAGCTGTGTCAGCTCTTCCTCAGATAGATCAATATGCCCAAGCTTAGTATATGCCCAGGAATTTGAACCATAGAAAACCACAATCTGATTTCCTGAATAAAGCACGATATCCCCAAACTCTGTTGTGATCTGCTTATCATCCCGGCTTATGCTCTGACCTATTGGTCCAACCTGCTCAAAGCCGCCATACATTGACATGTTTACTTTGAGAGGGCAGATTTCCTTCAGCTCATTTACCGAGGCATTATCCTCCCATGTAACCGGCATTTCTTTTCCATCAATAGAAAGTGTCATAGCTGTCTCTTTTGCCTCCTCTGTAACAACCTCTCCCATCCAGTCGATGATTCCACCAAACTCAAAGACATTGATATATCCCATATCAAAAAGTTTCTGTGCTGCCTCTTTGCTGCGCCTTCCACTCCTGCAATAAACAAGAATTATCTGTTCAAGATCAGGAAGTTCCGATGGCATAGAATCAGTAATGCTTTCATTAGGGATACATATAGCTCCTGGAATGTGCCCTTCATCATACTCATCCTGGCGCCTGACATCCACAATCACATGGCCATCATTAAGATCCATCATCAGCTTTGCTGTTTCCTGATCAATCTGCGTGTAACTGTCTTTTTCGTTCTTGGACGCAAGAAAAACAGATGTCGGTCCATCAGCCCTACCGATAATTGTTACATCCGATTCAGTTTTAGATCCACAGCCCGTCAATACCATTGCTAGCGTAAGCATCCCCAGGGTTAAATATCTTCTTTTCACTTAATGGTCTCCTCAGTCATTACCCCATAAAATCAATACTTTCTTCATATACTTTTAACTCCCCTAATTATATGCAAAAAAGTACTTCGACGCTATATGAGACGGCTAGTTTAATCCATCAAAAAAGAGTGTAGTTAACGTGAGCTACACCCTTTATAAATCAAAAACATCTATATTTATTCTTCATTCATAGGTTTTATAACGAGACTAATGTACGCACTCCTATTATATAAGACTCTTCCCACTTCAATGCGACCAGCCCTGATTCTATAAAAAGCGCTGTACTTCTTGTGGGTAACATAATAAATACCGGTAAAAATATCATCGTAATACAGGCGTTCACCAGTTTTAGGCCGTTTACTGACATTCTTTAGCTTTTTTCTTAAATCGGCAATATACTTATCAGCAATGTCAAAATCAGCTAAAGCTATCGGCGAGTAAACTATTTCATAATCCATCTCAGCCTTCTAGCCTCCTACGCCTGTTTTTAAAATGTTCAGCGACCTCATCGTCTCTAATCCATCCTTCCTCTTCTCCAGAAGCGAATCCCGCATTGAGTTCACTGACGAGTTTAACTATAGCCCTTGCTTTGTCAAAAATTTCGTCATCCTCTATACTATGTATGCTATACTCGCCTCGACCATTTTTAGTCAGGTAAACCGGTTTACCCGCTTCCACTTTATCCAAGACCTGTCCATAATTGCGTAATTCAGAAATAGGTGCAATTGTTGGCATAATATCACCTCCGTTTCTTAACTTTATTATAATTATTCCAGGTCACTTTTTCAGCAAATTATTCGAAAAATACTTCGAAGAATTCAAGGCCAAAAAAGAGCCGCAACGTTACAGTTCCGTTGCAGTTCTCCCAATAATATCTGCATAGGCTCTCTCATCATCAGGCAAAAGAAAAGACGTATAAACCACCGGTCTATACGCCCTCATGACTATTAGTTATCTTTTGAATATATATCTTACGATTATTTTTTATATTTAAAAATATCCATATCCGCTATTTGTGCAATTCCCTTGGAAATGGCTTCTTCATAGCTTACATCTTCATACAGAAGTTTCTTTGTAATATTGTTATAGTCAGATTCGTAAAAACGACTGCTAATGATTTCCTTAAGCATCGCAGGAATATCGTGTTCCGGCTGCGCTGCCGGATTGTTCTTTGACTGCATCCTGTCATCACGGACATCATCAATTAAAGCATCCAACTCCGGTGTTATCTTAATTTCCGGCAAGAGCTTTGCTATATCATACAAATGCCTTGAGTCTCTGTCCTGCATATCCTGCAGGCGATAATCACATATAGCAAATACCTTATCGATAAACGTACGCTCCAGAGATTGAACCTGCATATTTACTAAAGCTTCCTCAAAAGGAATCGGTAGTTTAACTCCACGTTTTTCACAAAACTTTCCAACAAAGCTTCCAACTGCATGAGTCTCGACAGGATATACTTCCTGATAAAAACTCGTTTCAACTATAAGTTCAAGCGGAATATCGCTAAAAAGCGATTCATACATAAAGATATATTTGTTGTAGCTGTGCCGGGACTGGATATCATCCGCGTTTGACAGTACGAGCCCTAATTCTTCTGAAGAAGAGCAAATAAGCTTCTTCGTCTTTTTCTTCTCCGACTCTGTAGGCTTTCTGTTCATAGACAAATCTATATCTTCCGAAAATCTGTCTATCAGTCCATATGCCTTGGACAACGAAGTACCGCCTTTAAATACAAATGGTAACTCACTCTTTGAAAGTTTGAAAAGAATCATGGACTGAATCGTATCCTTTTCAATCATCTGTGTTTGACGGTGTTCTTCTGCAGCAACGGTTTCAATGATTTCCGTCCACTCCTCTTTATACTCTTTATACCAACTCACCCATCAAACCTCCATCATAAATATTTCTGTATACACGATCCGGATACAATGGCAGATATTTCTTGACAATGGAAAAATCAATTCCAACCGTTTCAACGTATTTTTTAAGCTTATTCACTAGCTCCGCACCACTGATCTCACTATATTTGTCGATCACCGACATTAAATCCAAAAATTGCAGTGCCGTTTTATTTTCCTCGTTAATATCTGCAACCGGTTTATAGACAACAATTGTGTTTCCATCAATTTCCTGCTTTCGTTGCTTCGTGCTAGCCTCATTACTGCATACCTCATAACAAGCCGGATTCTGTGTTGTAAAGCCATATTTATTAGCCATCTGAAGCCCTGTAATGTAGCCGGATGCTTTTCCATCAGTCTCTAAATACTTCTTTTCTATATATTTATCAACCGATATTTTACCCTTTGTTCCAAGTATCGTAATATAGGAAAGATAATAGACGCCATTATACAGACGTTCCAGTTTCCCTTCGTCTACAAGCTTTTTCATCTCCTGCCTAAGATAATCTTTGGATTCTCCGGGGAGTTCACTTAAAAATATGGGTTCGCCATTTTTAAAATTTTCAATTATATAATCATATACCAATCTGCTCACCTCACATTCTTGAAATTATCCATTTCACTTTTATAATATGCTCAATACTGAATTATATCAAGTAAAATATTTGTTAATTGCAGATGCAGAATAAGTCTTCCCTTCAGGATCGCACTTTTTGCGATTCTCTTTAGCTTTCCTAAGCAATTCTGCCTCATTCATCAATGCACCTTCTTCAATGCTCTTTTTTTACTGATTGCTTTAAGGTTCCTTTTGCCTCAGAAATGCGCATCAGATTCCTTGACTCTTTTCTTTTCCAAGTCCTCTTTTTACATAAATTCATGCTCTCTAGCTTTAAAAAAGTCATAGAAATATCGCACATTTTCCAGCTCGTTCCATTTTGCTATCCTGCAATCAGGTGTATCAAGGTTGTAAATCTTAGCATCAGACAATGTCCCCAGCATAAATGGAGAGTGCGTTGCAATAATAAACTGGCAGCCTAAAAGGTGTGACATCCTATTTAACTCTTCCGCAAGTCTAACCTGGTTCGCAGGTGACAAAGAAACCTCCGGCTCGTCCAAAAGATAAAGGCTATCCGGAACAAGATTGTCCTCAAAATACTGAATTGCTGTTTCTCCATTTGAATATTTTTCCTGTCCAAACATGATATAGCCGATTTGTCTGCTTCCTTCTTTTGTTCGCAAGTACTTTTCCGCCTCATCCTTCGTTAAGCCTTTTTGGACATAGTCATAAACCATTCCCTCAGACAAAACACGTTTTTGCTCGATCTTTTTGATCTCGTAGAGAATGTCCTCACTCTTGATATACCTGCTTGAGTCCGGTATTTTCTTAAACGCTCTGCCAGTTCGTTCATCATCAGCAAGACTATATCTACACTCATACGAAAACTGCCCACAGTAATCTACAGTTCCATAGGAATTAGAATTAGCATATTCCTTCCCCTTTAGCATCAGCTTATTTGCAATTACATTCAGGATTGTGGACTTACCTGAGCCATTGTTGCCATACAAAATGGTTATTGATGAAAAGACAAACGGCTCTATATCTTTATCTTTGAATACATTGTAAGGATATATATTGGGATTTTTTAATTTTCGATTACTCAACATAAAGCTTGAAAGATAGATCATAGCTCCTCAAATAAACTCCTCAATTTTATGCCTGACATCATACTTTTCACACAGCATGTCTCATATAGCCATTCGATTCCAAAGCTTCTCAAAGCCTCTAATTCTATTATATTTATTAGTTGTCCCATAAAAAGGACATACGCAAAATAAGTCTGGCCTAGGGCAATAATCGCCTTCTTGGAATCACCATTCATAACTATCAGATAGCATGCATAACGAGAAAGTTCATAATCTTCAATTGATTTTGGTGCAATTCCCGCCTCAACCATTTTGCCCACTTGGGCAAAATGGTCATCAATACTGGCTTCGCTGTTGTTGCAAGCCGTTTTCGCTTTATTTAATACTCTTTTAAATTTCGCCCATGATGCATATTCAAGGGCATATTGCAGTTCCTTTGCATACCAAAACTCCTGTCCATACTCGTTCCCTAACTTTTCTATCACCCAATCTCCCACACAACTGTCACAGTATCTGAAACCTCTATATCATCTGGCTCAATGTCCATATCAAAAGAGCCATCACATTCAGCTGCCATAACAGTATTGCAAATCATATCCCTGCGCATTGGTGCATATTCAAATTGAATCTCACCCCAAGAATAGTCAATATTCTTGATATCCTTTAAGTTCACACCTGCAGCCATAGTAAGAACTTCAGCCTTAGCCTTGGCATCTGCTACAGCCTTACCCAACAGCTCATTTTTGGATGCTTCCGGATCTTTTACCGTATAGCTGAGTCTGAAATCAGGATGTATTTCTTTTGCGTTAGCCAGGGCGTAAAGTATTTTGCCGAGCCTTGTATTGTCTGAATCAAATTCCACCTTAACTACATGTTTGAACTCATAGCCCACAAAGCGCTCTCTCCAGTTCTTATCTTTGGTCTGATAGCTCTCATATTTGGTATCTACGTTGAACAGAACAGTCTTAACATCAGTTCTATCAAAGCCCTGTTTCTCAAGGATATCCTTCAGAGCTTCAGTATCATTTGAAGACTTCTCAAGAGTCTTGTCGTATTCCTTGTTCTGTCCCTCCAGAGTTATTGTAATTCTTGTCATATCAGGTCTTACCTTAAGATTTCCCTTGCCAGTTACCTTTATCGTTCTCTCGTTTGCCATAATTACTTTTCCTCCTTTGATATCTCTACAATTGCCTTAATAAGGTCTTTTCTCAGTAAAAAGTTCTCGCTCCAAGGATTTATCATGATTCCTGCTTCAGATGTATTCCCTGCAAATCCTTCAAGCAGCTGCTCTATATCCATAACTAATGTATCTGAGCCTGCTCCTTTCTCGTATTCTTCACGAGATGTGAATGCTACTGCCCAAACAGCTCCGTCATTGTCCTCGATGTGCTGAAACTTGAAGGAAAGATCTACATCGGTTCTGAACTCATCGCCAACGGCTACATGATCCAAATCCAACTTTTCCGTCAATGCCTGCGGTGCTATTACGGGAACAATGAACCTACCGCCTTCCTTGATTCTCCTGCAGAATGCCTGAACTACGTTTGCAAGATTCTCATGTGTCGTCTCAGCACGGAAATCTTTTACCGCAGAAAAGATAACTGAATTGCCTTCAATATCTGTATCATCAGATGAATCCCCATTTCGAATATCATCAAAAGCCTGTAAAACTTCAATCATGTCATCTCCAAGTCTGTCACAGGTTTCCACCATCATCTTTATCGGGATTCCATAAAACGCTTCTGCCATTCCGCCGGCAATGCATGTAAGCGTGTCACAATCTCCGCCAAGTGAAACCGCTGTCCTGATCACGTCTTCAAAATCCGATCCTTCAAGAAAAGCTGTGATTGCCTCCGGTACTGTTTTCTGGCAGGATTCATCATGATGATATCCAGGTCTTATCTCATCGCATGTGCGGCTCAGATCATAACAAAACTCTTTTGCGATATACTCTTTTATCTCATTCTTAGTTGCTCCGTTCCTTGCCATGAATATCGCTGCCGCTGTTGCCTCAGCCCCTTTGATTCCTTCAGGATGATTGTGCGTAACCTCAGCAGTCCACCTGGCCACTTCTCTTGTCTCTTCAATTGTGTCGTACAGCCAACCTACCGATGAAACTCTCATTGCAGAGCCATTACCATAGCTTCCATATGGCTTGGGTTTCCTGCTACCAAGCCAGTGAACAAATCTTCCGCCATATCCGGAATTGGGATACTTTTTTCCCCAAGCCTGCATCTTTTTAACCAGCTCTTCCTTGATCTCTTTTTCTCCGGAATCTTTACCTGCTGTCAAGATTGCATCTGCAACAGCTATTGTCATAACAGTATCGTCCGTGAAACGAACTCTTCTGTTCCACATCTCGAAATCCTTACTCTTATTACCTCTGTCAAATTCATAAGGTGCTCCAACCATATCTCCAAGAATCGCTCCGTACATATCTGCCTCCTATCCGCTTGCGCTGTTTGCTCCCTTGTTATGAGATAAGTATAGAAAAACGAAAAGGAGAAGTGGTCACTTGCCAGGTGACTTTTCACTTCTCCTTAAAAATCCTTTATTGTAGAGCTCCCAAACACTCTTGTTTGTTCTTAAACAATGTCAGGTTTATCTCCATCATGTCATATATTCCATGGCTAATATAGTATCCAACTATCAAATCAAACTTACTGCTAGGCGATAGGGCAATTCCGGCTCTTTGCAAAAGATCTGTCGTCTCATCCATAGAAAGTTCAAGCGCTATAGCAAATGCTACGGCCGTCTTCTTACTTGGCTTATAATGCTTCTTAGTCTTGATATCGGAAAATACCTTCTTCGTTATGTTGGCTTTCTTGTAAACCGATACATCATCCAATCCACTCTTATCAATCAGTTGGAATAGCTTTTCCTGAAAGCTCTCTGACGGAGAATCCAAAAGTTCATCCAAACTCATGCCTTCAGGTGCAGCCATAGCCATCAGTTTCATTTCTGGCGCACCATCTTCAAATTCCTCTAAAGCTCCTGCATCAGCGCAAGTCTCACATCCATCAACACTTCCTATCTCATCAAGACCATATCTTGCACGTAGTCTTGCGTTCCTTACACCTCTGTCGCCGTATTCTCGATGATAGCTGCGCTTCACATAGTTCTCATCAATATAACCCTGAACATCAGAGTAGACCTTTCCGGATAATTCGAAAGCTTTTCTATCAAACACAACCAGGATAATAGACATCTCGTGTTCAAAAAGGAACTGCTGTATAACAGATGTCGCTATCTGAAGCGCCTTATCCTTAGGGAACCCATATACTCCGGTAGCGATAAGTGGAAAAGCAATACTATTGCAGCCATTCTCCAAGGCTAAATTCAAGGACTTCTCATAACAGCTTCTAAGTACATCGAACTCACCTTTATCGCCGCCCTCCCACCATGGGCCGCTGGCATGGATAATGTATTTCGCATTCAGATTAAATGCCGGAGTAATACCTACTTCACCAGGTTCAAGTCTTCCGATCTTCTTTCGTTCAGCAAGAAGCTCCTCTTCCCCTGCAGCTTTATATATGGCAGAATCAACGCCACCACCAATAGCTACTTCTGGATTAGCAGTGTTTACTATGACGTCTGCTTTTACTTTTGTAATATCATTCCTGATAATTTGAAATGGCATTTAGTCCTCCACAAATGCATTCGTAATTGTTGATGTCCGCCCTATTATTTTCACAGGCGTTGGCATTCTAAAAACATTTTTCACCATTACTCACTATCCTCATCCATCGTCTCAATCAAGAAACTCACTGGCCTAAATCCGTCATTACAGGAAATCATCGCGGACTTAGGATTCTTCATCCAGCCATCATAAAAGTTTTCTCCGCCATGGGCTAATGTCATCACAAAAGGCGAAACTGTCTCCCATGCACTTTCACAGAAACCTTCCGGTCTTTCCCATCCATTGCAGACAAAAGTCTGTCCGAGCTTCATGAAACAAGCATGTTCTATTGGGTTTTCATACTCTGCCATAAGATCCTCATACTTGGCAATCTTCTTAACCGTGATTCTAACCTTCTTCATATCTCACACCTTTAATGGCCACTCAGAGCCAACGTCCAGTCCATTCTCCGTAAGCCAGTCATCTTCAACTGACACAAGTTTCTCATTCCCAGCATCATCCACAAGAGTAACTGATACCTTAGGCTTCTGTCCCGACTGTAATTCCTCGCAGCCATAATCCCCATCAAATATCTGCTTTATTTTCCACATATCTTCTTAAAATCCTTCCTCATAACACAAGCCATCATCCTTTCCTATAACAACCCTTTTTATCATTATATGAAATCCCACTTGTATTTGCTTTATTTTTCTTTCATAATATTTCTGTGGAAAAATCATGTCTTTAGCGATCTAACATGAAGAACATAACCTGATGGTATCTGTCTTGGAGAATAACCTGTTATGCCTTTAAACACACGGTTAAAATTTCTAATGGTATTAAATCCTGTCTCAGCAAGCAATTCATTATAAGACATATCAGGATCTGATTCCAAAAGGTCTATAGCGTGACTTATACGTATTACATTTAGATATTGAGAAAAAGTCATGCCAGACATCGTCTTAAATGCCCTGGAAAAATATGCGTCAGACATATTCATAAATGATGCAGCATCATGAAAAGAAAGAGTATCATAATGATTATCTATCTCTGACAAAAGTCTTTTATATCTGACCACAGCAAAATAATGCTCACTGTCTTTTTGGATCATTTCTTCGTTTCTTATGACATCTACCATAAGTTCAGTTGTGATAGAATTTATCAACTCTACATAGAACAATCCTTTGTTTTGATACTCATCATAGATTTTCAAAATCCTATCCTTAATATGGTATCGGTCTTTAATAAATGGGGTCTTAAAACGGTAATCCTTACTATTATGATCCGGATTCTTTTCAAATTGAGCTATGTATATAGTGGTCCCTTCATCGCTTTCGATACTATGTATGCTCTCTCCATAGCAAAAGAGACAGTAATCTGGTGTCAATTCATAAACTCTACCTTCCAAAATTACTTTCGCTTTCCCACAGGTACATACTATAAGCTCAGTTTCAAAATGCCAGTGCGGATTTTTGTGAAGATTAAGAAATTTGTTTACATAGATATGCAAGCCTTTGTCAAAAGCAAGATGTTCAAAATTGGCAAGCATGAGAAATACCTCCATGTGAGTATATTTTAATTTTAGTTCTATCTTCTTTTACTTACAAGATTTGAGACAAATAATGTCTATAAAATGACAATAGATTTCTTTAATTCACTGTTGGCTAGTGACACAATATAGTTACACACATGGGGTGAACGAGGATATATTTTGATATTTATCCTCGTTCAAAAAGCATATGAAAAAAGATAATGTGGGGAAAGGAAGAAAAAACATGAAAAAGAAAAATCGATTATGGCTAATAATTGCTCTATGCTGCATGGTTATCAGCATTATAGGGTCAAGCCTAATTCAGACCGCAGGGGGAAAGGTCGAAATTCGAAAGCTTAACCTTGTTATCAGCAATGATGATACTTTGTATGCACAAATGTATATTCCAAAAGATGCTACTGCCGATCACAAATTACCTCTTGTAGTCCTTCAACACGGTAGTCAACACAATTTGCAAATGCAAGACATGAATATGGTAGAGCTTGCAAGACGTGGCTTCATTGTTATTTCAGGTGATGCTCTTGGGCACGGATCATCTACTCCTCGTGGTATGGTTAACAATCCGGCTCTTAATTTTGCTAATGTTCAGATTCTTATTGATTATGCCTGTGCTAACATGGAC
Source organism: Butyrivibrio sp. (assembly GCF_015056685.1). Classification (GTDB taxonomy): domain Bacteria; phylum Bacillota; class Clostridia; order Lachnospirales; family Lachnospiraceae; genus Butyrivibrio. The sequence continues at coordinate 55,441 of NZ_SVFW01000012.1, forward strand.
AACATTGACACAAGCAAAATTGGTATCTGCGGTCATTCTATGGGAGCAGCAATCATACTGAGCACATTACAGCACTATGTAGAGGAAGGTTATAAAGGCGGAGAGAATAAAATTGCCGCAGCTCTCGAAATCGGTTATGATCCCGCTTATGAAGCTTGGGAATTCGATGGTGTGGACGGCCCAGTTTATGCCGACAGCAATTGGGGAGTAATCGCAGGCAAATATGATGAGTATTTCTTCCGTCAGGAAGATACAAATAATGATCCGGCGCATATACTTGAAAGTCAGGCCGCACTTAATTTTGTTCGTCAGGCTGATCCAAGTGCGCAGGGACCTGTTGAAGAAGGAAAATACTATACCGGTCAGATAAATGGTAAAACCGTATCACGTGTATATTACCAGAATCCTGAAATACATCCACAAAATGTATTCTCACGTAATACTTCTCATGATGTAATTGAGTTCTTTTATAATACACTTGGAACCCCTGATGGTCATGAAAATATTAGTCCAGACAATCAGGTATGGCTTATCAAACAGCTCTTTAATCTCCTTGGACTTATAGGTATGCTCCTGTTCTTATTCCCATTCGCATGTTGGATCATGGACGCAGTACCATTCTTCTCAAGTCTTCGTGCTGATAAAGAACTCCCTCCTGCTCCAGCCCTGACAACAGCAAAGAGCAAGGTTATTTATTGGATATTCTTTTGTATTAATATGCTTCTTCCAGCAGCACTTGCAATGCCGGTAATGCACAATCTTATCGGAAAAGAATCGTTTGCTCCGGCAACAGCAAATAGTTGGTTTGGTGAAGGATCAACAAATGAAATAGCTGCATGGGCTTTAATCTCTGGTGCATGCATCCTCATTGTTTTCCTGATCAACTACTTTGTGTTTAGCAAAAAAGATGGTGCAACACCTGAAACCTGGGGAATAAAGATATCTGTTGGTAACTTCTTTAAGAGTTTACTGCTCGCATTTATTACATTCCTCACAGTATATTTGATCGTATTCGTAGCAGATTTCTTCTTTACAACAGATTTTAGATTCTGGCTTATCGCAATGAGAACTTTCAATGCCAACAAAGTCCTTTACTGGATTGCTTATGTACCAGCATTTATTATTTTCTACCTTGTTAACAATATCATGGTAAATGGTGGAAACCGCGTTGATGGAAGACCAGACTGGGTCGTAACACTTGTGAGCTGCCTTGCAAATGCATGTGGTATCGTATTGCTTCTTGCCATTCAGTATATTGTCTATATTAATACTGGAGCATTTACCTTCAATGCCATGCGTACACATAATCTGTTCCCATTTGTTGTACTTGTTCCAGCTGCAACAATCATCACAAGAAAGTATTTCAAGGAAAATGGAAATATTTATCTTGGTGCCTTTACCATAGGTATGATATACACTATGATGCAGGTCACTCAAGTAGCTATGAACACTGGCCTTATTAATGGCTAAAAAAAATGAACATGTAGAAAGCTGCAGTTACTATATGCTTTCTACATGTTCTTTTATTGCTTTCAAAAAGCCCTCACGCCGATGGCAAATAATAAATCTTGCCATTTTTAGAGATAAGTTGAGCTTCCTTATCATACAGAAGCGTATTGTCCTTTATTTGGTCTCTTGATTTAGTATGCCTCCAACATCTTCTGCGCACATCTAGTAGTTACCTCTATGTAATACTTGGAATCCTCAGTAGACATGCTGCTTGAATCATACTTGTCTATCTTTTCTGCAAAATCAGCATACTTCTGCATCATTTCACCGTACTCTCCCAGCATAGAGACCATATTGTTGGGATCAGAGTTATACTTCTTCATAAACTCAACATACTGATCCACAAATTCTTCATAGCTATCCAGAAAAGCTTTCAGGTCTGGATCAACACCACTTGTCCGCTCTTTCTCCTGAACTTCCTGTGGCTGTTCCTCCTGTTTCTGTTCTTCCTGACTCGACTCAGCTGCTTCATCTACTTTCTCACCAGTAACTGCTTTTTCTTCATTGATAATTGCAGTCTCTTCTTTTGTTTCGGTCTTACTTTCAACAGTACTGGATGATTTTTCTTCATCAACAGACTTCTCTTCCTCTTTCGTTGTAGAGCTTGAAGCATATTCCTCAGGTGGCATTGTAAACAGTCCATACTTCTTAGCCTGTCCAACTCCGGCAACAAGGCAGAATGCGGCCAGTATAAGCGCAATGATGGTAAAACCCTTAAGCTTATACCTCCTACTAAGGCAGAAAATCGATCCTGCAATAATTCCTGCTGACAAAATGATTGTCAGAATAGCAGGATCAGAGCTGAAGTCCAATATAGCAAGGATCAGGAGGATAATCCCAAAGAACTTTCCAAACTTATCCAAACCTGATGGCTGTGGCTCCTGGACAGGCGGCTGCTGAGTATAAGTATTCTGCTGAAAAGCTACTGGTTCTCTGCTTTGCGGCTGAACATTTTGAGTTTCCGCAACCCTATCAGGTGTAACACTGCTTCCCACCTGCGTTCCACAATTAGGACAGAACTTTGTTCCATCCGGTACTTCATTTCCACAATTCATACAAAAAGCCATAATAAGACCCTCTCTTTCTCTTATTTACTGTGATAAGTTATAAGGATGTTCGAATTCTTCGGAAAAATATCCCCTTCTTCAAATTCCTCGTTACCATTGATTGTTATAGTTTCAACCTGACCATTCTTTCGCTGGTTGAAAAGTCCAAGATCTCCCAACGGCAGTGAATTAACATTGGTAAAGCCGGCACTCCTGAATATCATAGCCACGCTATTATAATTTTTCCCTGAACAATCCAGCATCTGTGCTGTGATGATGGCATCATTGGGGCTGACATACTTGGACTTCTTCTTTTTCTTGTCATCACTCTTCATGTAAGTAAACATCGCTATATATGCACCAATTATGATTCCCCACATGCCGCCAAGAGGAGCAAATATGCAAATGATTGCTCCGACAAGAACAAATACTAATGCCACACCATAGGCAACCAGCGTAGATTTTCTTCCACGGTTACTCTCTTTTTCTTCAAGTTCCAGTTCACGAAGTCTTAGTATACGTTCCGTCTCAGCTTCTTTTATCCTGGCTTCGTCAATATTTCGATAAATATGCTCATTATCGTTATGAACCATGACCTTGGCTCCACAATAAGAGCAAAAAGCAAATTCTCTTGAATTATCTATTGATAACTCAGCCCCACAATCCGGACATTTAATGGATATAAACTGAATTGCCATACCCTCACCTCTCTTCTTTCTCTCCCGGTCTTATTACCTTGTAGCCATATGACTCAAGGGCTGCAATTACTTCAGGAGTAATGTTCACATTAAAATCAGCGTTTTTCATGCCTTCACGTTCAATGATCCTGTGAAGATCATCTACGGAAACATCCATCACTTCCGCAATTCTCCGAAGATTATCCCTATCCGGTAGACCGCCATCTGTCTCCCACTTGGCTATTGCTGATTTTGAGACTCCAACTTTATCTGCCAGTTCCTCCTGGGTCAGTCGCATATGTTTTCTTCTGGCCGATATATACTGCCCTAAACTTAATCTCTGCTCCATGAAACTCTCCTATTATATGGTAGGTACTGTATTTCCCCTTATCAAATTACTTTTTGTTTACGTTGCGTAAGCTCGTACCGGATTCCTATTAATACAATATCAATTTGGGCAAAGAAAAATCCCCACCAAAATGGTGGGGAAAATCATCATCCTTCATTCTTCAGTTGTAAGTTTCTTGAGCCCTTGCTTCATCAGCATCTCATCTATCTCGTACATATCAAAAATGCGGTTGTTGACGGCAACTATCATGCAAGCGTCTCTGGGATCCTTTGCATACAGTTCGCTGAGTCCATACAATTTCAATGCTCTGTTGGTTTCATCCCAGTTAAAATGCCCTGCCAGGCAAAGCCTGATGATCAGATCTCTGTCCTTTGTATGTTTTTCCATAGTAACAATCTTGCTGCCATAGGATTCAGTGACTCCGGCAAAAGAGTATACATCCTTAAGCTTGATGTTCTTCTCATCCAGGACATCTTTCATGTAATAGTAAAATGCCTTTTTCTCATCAGCCATGTACTTGCTGTTATCTTTAAGATATGAATCAAGCTGATCCGGCTTCATATTTTCAAGAAGATTGTTAAGTTCATTTGTTGATTTCTTTTGCAACGTTAATTCCTCTTAACTTCCAAGAGTGCATCATGCAGCTCTTTTGCTGTATATCTGTCCTCAGCATTAAGGCTGATGCAACGCTCGATTATATTCCATAGTTCTCCTGAGGCACGTTTTTCCTTCGGAAAAGAGCCAGTGACCATCACATTAAGAAGCATTCCAAGTGCATAAATGTCTGCCTTAGCCGAGGATGCTGTCAGACCATACCCAACCTGTTCAGGCGCCGCATAGTACTGTGTTCCCATGTACCTGGTGTCATCCGTCTTCTCGGGATCGTACCATTTGGCAACATTCATATCCAACAGATTCACTTCACTATCTATGGTAATAATGATGTTTGATGGCTTTACATCTCTGTGGATGATTGGCGTCGGAAGATTATGCAGCTCATTCAGGATATCGCAGATGTACAGAGCAACGTCAACAGCTTTCTCTTCAGATATCGTGCCTTCTTTCTCAAGTATATGCTCCAGGTTCAGTCCAAGAATAAACTCCTCAATGACTATCAGGCAGTTGCTGCTCTCATATATATCGATGATGCGTGGCATACGCTCAATAGGATGCTCCATAAGGTAAGCATATACACTCTTGTTGTAGATAGTAAGAAGCTTTTTAATGTATCGCTTCCCAGTCTCCCTATGTCTAACAAGAATGATGTTATCTTTTCCTTCGATAGCCTCCTCTTCCTGATACATAGAGAGCTCCAGGACATCTGCATCGGATAATCCTTTGTATGGATTCCGCTTATCAGCCTGGAATTCATCTTCAGAAGCATATAATTCACTTACATCAATCTTATTCTCATAGCCGCAATGAGTGCACTTCCATTTTCCGCAGTCTTCTGAAAATCCCGGCTGTTCATTCATGACAGATCCACATTCATCGCAGATCCAAACAATATCTCCTTCTACTTCCGGATTGATAAGCATCTGGCCACATCCCCTGCACTCCCAGTATTTCAGAGAAGGATCATAGCCCTTTTGGAGAGTGAGGTTGGCGTAACAGTGCGGGCAGTATTCGTAGGAGTCGTCAAAAGATTCTAACGATTCATCTTTATCATTTTCTCTTTTAAAATAATTAAACAACTCCATTAGCCCACCATAATAATCGCACTTTTACGCTGCTCTATCAGCGTAAAAAACATCGCTAAAAAACTTCTCATTTTTCAGCAATTTTGGCATATGTTTTATCAGTAGCTCCAACACTTCATTTGCATACTCATGATATTTTTCAAATTCTTCATCGGAATTCACGCCACCGATTGTATCCTCTATCTTAAATGCCTCTTTCTCAATTTTTTCCAGACCGTTCATCAAATCTTTGTAATTTTCGTCCGTTTTCTGATCTGAAAACAACACTTCTATATATTTCTTTAATGATGGAATCATTGCCTCTTTATTTGGATCCTTAAGCATATTACCCGCTAAGCGAGGCAAAACATCAATCTTTGTGTACTTATCAGCCTCGTCATAATCGCCTAGAATATGAACATAGTATATGATTCCTGCCAAGCTTTTACATTTTTCGTCATATCCTACAAACAGAGTAACCTTCCTAAACCCAAACACAGAGTTTACGGTACCCAAAAGGACATTTCTTCGCTTCTCCATAAACTGATTTACATCCTTATTTTGGAACTCCATCTCCCACCCTTGATGAGTATACTTCCTATGGTTTTGGGCTGATATTTGCACTCTGTTTCCATCTTTTTTAGTGCTTCCAGTCAAATCTTCGTAGTAATCAATGGATGAAAATGATAATGGCAATCCACCCATATTCATGCCTTTTAGCACATCATACTTGTCCTTTCCATCCCCTTTAAATTGGTCTATTGCCAAGTACGATGCGTATTCTATTGCTTGTACTGATTTTTTTACATCCTCTGATTTGTATTTTGAGAATCCCTCTTCAAAAAGGACTTTTTCAAGTTCTTTATTGTGTTCCTCCGCGGAATCATGAGCATAACACATAATCATATTCATAAACGAGAGAATACAAACACATATCAGCATGACTATAAATCTATTTCTTCTCATATTCGTCTATTTCACCATGGTAAACGTAACATCATCAAGCACAAACGCCTTTTTAGACACCTTAGCTTCAAATTTATACTCAGAACCTTTATAAGTACTTTCAGAAGATGGTGCAATTATAATTTTTGCCACCATTCCGTTGGAATACTTCTGTTTCTTTATACTCTTACTTGTATAGACACCTTTGAATGTATCAATTTTGCCCTTTGTGCCTCGTTCAACTTCACTCAAATTCCAATCTTCGTATATAGTCTCTGCCCCGTTATCTGATATAACAACCTTTATATTAGTTCCTAAACTTAAGTACTCTGCTGGTATCTCAACATTTTTACCATTAAACTTAACATCTACTGTCTTTTCATCCGTGGCATGGTCAAACCAATATAATTCTTCTAAAGGCGACACCAAAAAAAGAGGGGAATCTCCAGAATGTAACATGTTATTTATTTTTTTCTTTTCTGATTCCGAAATTTTTAACTGTCTTGCAAGTCCAAACAACAATTCACAATTAACTACCAGTGGCTGATATACTGGTGGAAGCTCAACCTTTCGTTCTTCTTCAAGCCATTTATTATAATCCTTAATCTCTTTCTTTCTGGCTTTTGAATCTGTCTTTTTCTCCGTTTGTTTTACTACATCTGCCAGGTATTCCTTGTTCTTTTTCTGTTGTTCATCTATTAAAAGATTTACATTCTGCTTAATCAAATCATAAGCCTTCTGAAGGTAATCCTCGTCGGTTGTTTTAGCATATAAATCCATATACGCTTGAGCTGCTAAGTACTTAATCGCCCAATCCTCAATTTCAATGTTATTTAACATCTCAGATAAATAACGGTTTGCAATTATTTCATACGCGGATCCTGAATACTCATGTCTAGCAGCGTCAAGAGCAATTGATAGTGCCTTTGCTAGATCATGGTCTTTCCTAAATGTATCGATTTTCATAGACTTATACTTATCTATAGAACTGATGCATTTAGCATACTCACCTTGATCATAATAGCATTCTGCCAGCACAAGCCAGTACTTGCCATAAGCCTGGTATGTCTTCTCACTCTGCTCAAAAAAATCTATCTTGCGCGTTGTGTTTGAATTATTTTCCCAAGAAACAAAGTTATCTACTGACTTTTCATTCAATGCCAAATTACCATCTAGCCCATGTTTTTGGCACATTTCCACCATATATGAAAAGGCTTCCTTTCGACTTTCGTGAAGATTCCCTGCTGCTTCATCATCCAAAGCCCATCCATCTTCTAAGTATTTATTCTCCACTTCACTTAAATACGATGTATAACTTGTTTTGGCATCTACAGCCATATAAACGACAGACAATACCGCTTTTAATGGGTCTCCTGACTGAACAATGTTCAGAATGCTCATTGGGTTTGGCAAGGCTTTTTGAATAGCATTAGCCTGATTCTGTTCATACATATACTCAAGTCTTTCACGTTTTGTCTCAATACTCTGATATGCATAAATGGTATTTAAAAGCTGCTTAATCTCAGACATTGTATCTTCATCTACAGCATTAGGATTAACATTATTCACAATATCAGAATACGCATTATCCAGGTATACCTTACTGTTAGAGGACGCATTTATCTCCTTTGATAGTACAGTAATGTAATTAAGCATAGATAATGAACTTAATTGTTTATCTGACATCGAGTTATATGCTGAGTTTGTGTTGCTACTTGATGACCCATTTGTACTGTCTTCATCAGTTGTAGCGAATGCACTTATCACTTCTCCCGAAAACATTACCATACTAAGAAGAAATGCTGTCACAATAGTCAAAAGTCTTTTTTTCATTCGCTTCACCTCTAATTCACCTAATAGTATCTTTTATTATTCCCTTCACTTAGGCCGATTTGTTTTCAAGCCTTACTACTCCATTTATGAACTCTTCAGTATTTACCACCGTATTATGTGATTCATCAGTAAGCAGTCCATCATCAGTAAGAATCTGCGTATCCAGCACTCCCTTGATGCTCATCGCAATACTTACACAAGAAGAAATGCACTTCTTTGAATCTGTTGAGTATTTACTATAGTCATCTCCTTCATTCTTAACAATGTCTTCCATCTTATAAACGAATGGCAAGAAATATGAATCCAATCTAGCCAGCAGGTTGTGGAACATATATGTTCTTCTACGGATTGCTTCGCACTGTTTTGCTGCTGTATCAAGCTGCTCAGCAAGTTGTATTGCCTCTAGTTGATTTGTTTTAGCCTGCTCAAGGCTCTTCTTGGCTGTTGCTCCAGCAACAAAGCCCATTACTAATAATGCAGGTCCAGCAACCAGTCCACCCAGAACAGCAGCTCCACCTGCCATTCCCATACCTCCTGCTGCTAAAGATCCACCTCCGAAGAAGGCAAGCGTAGCATTAGTAGCTGCCGCTCCGCTCAAAGAAGCAATTGCAGTACCTGTTGAGGCGCAGGCAAGTGCCTGTGCTGCGCCGTATGCTCCGAATGCTGCTAGTGCACCACCAGCAGTTCCTGCTACACTTCCTCCAGCCAATGAAATGGCAAAATTAGCAAGTTCCCTCAGCTCTACAAAATCCTGCTCATCGATTTTCAATTTGCTAAGTTCAAGTAAACCTTCGGTTTCTCTGAAATCTACATTCTTGATCTTTGTAAATGTATCCAGGAACTCAGTCATATTGTTGTTAAGAATAAATACTTTTTCTTCTCCAAGCTGTTTAAGAGAATCTCCACAAGCCATGCGCTGTGCGTTGATATAATTAGTTGACTCCTCAACAATCTGATTAGCACTTTTGTTTATGTTACTGGCACTGTATGAATCAACACCTGCCTTGATAGTTTTTCCCACGCCAAGACCACCTGTGGCTGCAGCGATTCCGATAAATAATAATGGTAACGGCATAATTATTCCTCCAATTTATAGATAAATAAGAGCTTTAACACTCTCATAAATAGCATTCTGACGTCTCTCTAATTCTTTAACCTGTTTGTCTATTTCCAAATATGGCCTGTCTGTAGACTTAATCCAATCAAGCTCCTTTTGAATATCAGTAACTGACAAGTAACTGCTCTCCATCTCAAGGAATACATCTTTTGGAATATCTACCTTACGTACAATGTATTTCAGAAGTTTTCTTTCTTCTTCCACATATTTCTCATCACTATAAGCTATGGTCAGAAGATCCCATACAAGCAATTTCGCAGGAACAAATCCCTTATCAGATTCCTGCTTTGATAAAAGTGCCTCTTCAACTCCATCCTGAACAACATCATAATAGTCATCTTTATCTATCACCTTATCAAGCTGTTCCTTGCACACTTTCTCAATATGTTCCTTATGCTCCGAAAAATCCTGATCAAGCTCTTGTCCGACAAGTTCAAATCTTTCAATCTCAGAATTGCCAATATTTCCATCAGCTGCCATAAGGTAATAGAAGATCTTTACAGCATTTACCGGAGATACAGCTTTAACTATCTGAATCTCTGATTTGCTAAGCTTCGCTTCCTTTATTTCAGCCTCTTTTTTAGCCGCAGCTTCCATTTCTTCTGCAGTTGTTTCCTTTGTTTCATTCTCAGATTTCTTAAATACATTTTTTACCTGATCAGGCACTTTAAAGTCCGGAATTTTAATATCCGGCTTCTTTATATCAGGTATTTTCACTTCTGGAATCTTTGCATCCTTTACTGTGTTTTTTACAGTATCTGCTGCCCCTTGCAGCTTACCTTTTAATAATCCGCCTAAATCTTTCTTTTCCATGATTATCCTCGCTTAGAATATAATTGCTTCATCAGATTCCATCAGTTCATCAAATTCTTTCTGGTTAGTAAACTGTGGTTCTCTACCAAGAACTCTTTGTATTACTACATTGCCTTTTATAACTAAATCTGAATCACCACTCTTCAAGCCCTGTTTCATCAGATCAAATCCTGCCAAGAAACCTTCCAAATCTTCGGCAAGATAATCTGAAACTCTTTGCTCCAAAGCATTCCTGTAGTCATTCATCTTCTGAATAACATCAACTGTCTTTGCCTCAGTAAGAAGAAGTTTCTCATGAATCAGCTCAGCTTCCTTCTTCTCATTTGAGACTTCTTTCACGATTGCAATCGCAGCTCTTCCCGCGCCCACATAATTAAACCTTGTTACAAATGCTCCTGAGAATAATACCCAATTTCCGCATGACTCAACAGCCGCATGTACTGCTGCATCTGCTGTATCCGCCATAGTAAATGTCATACTAGCAATCATCATCATCCTGTCGACTGTTCGATTGCCAAAAGGCATAATCCTGTTCCAATGTATATTCTTAACTCCAAACTCTCCTATCTCCCCTGCAAGGTGCGATAAGAAATATCCGAATCTCAAATAGATCTCATTAAATGCCACCGGCAATGCCTGCTTACCTAAATTTTTATAAATGGACAATTCATGGCGAAAATCCCATTTCCGATTCACATACAAATCATTTACAAATGCCGGAAGTCCACTATCCTTGAGCCCCGGAAGTCCTGATATTTCATGCAGAAGTGATACAAATATCCCAGGGATTCCCATTCCACCACCTGCAGTATTTTTTGATCCTCCAACATCACTAACCAAATGCCCAAACCATTTATCTGCACACTTAGCAATTTCAATTATTATTGGTGTTGAAGCTACCAAATGTATCAATCTATGAAGAGCTTTAGGTATCTCCTCCTCTGTCTCATCTTCATACGTCTTCTCAGCCAAAGCTACAAGCCAATTCAACACGCCTGTCATTACTGCAGGAGTCAATTTTTCAATAATGCCATCAACCGACACATCTAAAGGCTCAATATGCCACTCTCCCTCTCTGTTAACAAATATTCCAATTCTTAATACCTGGGCTACGACTGATGCCATAAGTCCCAATGGAGTGGGATGGTGTGCAAGATCTGCCAAATGGTGATTTTTAGGTGTAACCAAAAATCCCTTTCCCTTCCAAACATTATCATTAGGGACCTTAAATTCCTCCTCTAGATACGCTATTGCTTCAGCCAGATGCTTCTTTCCTGCCCCTCTCTCTTCTGCATACTTTTGGATAAATCTATTTATCTGCTCATGATTAATTCCCATACCTTCGGGAGTTATTGTGCATTGGCCTATGAGCAACGCATCTAACATTCCCGTACAAAGTCCACTGAACACCGCAAATGCATAATCAGATTTATCAGCATTGATTGTATATCTTTCCAATTCTTTGTTAACACGATCTAATTCAGCATCCACATCGAATCCAGCAGGATAATTCAGTACATTTATCGGAATGTCCTTAGAGCCTGTTACATTCAACTCAGCTGCAACAATTTCCTTTTCTTCCAGCTTCTCCTCTTTTACCGGCATATAGGTTCCTGCCAGTATCTGCTTAAACGCATCGCTATTTGACCACTCATAGCACTCATAAGCTCTGGTAGCCAATGTAGGATGACTGTTCCACTGATGCATCATCTCATCTATAACCTTGGCAGACTTGTTATCGTTAAGGAAGTCCTTAAGATCCAAGGCCTGTTTCATGAATTCATCGCGATTTATATTATCTCCATACCCTCTGATTTTTAAAAGAGTATCTACAAAAACATCAGGAGTGCTATCACATAAAACAGCAGCTCTATCCGCAGATAACTCACTGCATCTATCCCAGAACAACAATGCCTTTACAAGATTCTGAGTCAGGTACTTCCTAACTCCAGGTATACCTGATAGGGGACTATTCTCCATACCATTTATCAAGTATCCCGCCATAGAATGATACAAAGTATGCTTACAAGCGATATGTCCGCATTCATGTGCAAGTACACTTGAAATCTGTTCTGGTGAACATTTTTCCACAAGTTCAGAAGAAACTTTAATGAATGGCTTAGTGGTACCTCCAGTACATGCATTCATTTCTTTTGACTCTTCATAATAAAACTCCGGTATTTCTATACCAAGCTTTTCACAAATAGGTGGTAAAAGATTATAGACTTCAGGAATCTGATTTTCACTTAACCTGATAAGATCTGACATATTGCCAATCTTAGCAATAATCTCGCTAAAATTTGCATTATACGCTTCACACAGTTTTACAAATTTAGGGAATGAATTGAGCATTTCAAATGCCCTTTGATCTAAATTATGCCTATACGCATCCGGACTGTATCCCATATAACCCTCCATAACATGCTTTTGTCAGCTTTAATGCCACATAACACACCAATTTAATTGTATCACGGTGCCCCAAAAACATTTATCAAATATCTATTAAAAGAATAGTAAATTTACAGCTGACCCTGTTCAAATTACTATTTGATTACCCTGCGTAATCTTTCGATTTATTTTAACAGTCACAAAAGCAACATATCCCCACCAAAAAGGTGGGACATGTTGCTCATATCTCATCACGCAAGCACTATTCCATCAAAAAGATCTCCCATACTAAAGCTCAGATGATCAATATCTTCTTTTCTTGCAGCTTCGTAGTATTCATTGAGTCTATAATCAGGATCTGTCTCCAGCTTTGTAAAAAGAACTGCAGTATTAGCTGCATCAACCAATCCATCATGTGCTCTGCCTTCAGGAGCTATGTTTGAGATGAAAAGAGCTTCTTCAAGGCTGTAGGATTTCTTTCTATCCATCTTCTGCCCGAAGGTCTTCTGGCAATCAATCCAGTTAGCAAAGATAATCTCAAGCCGTTCATCCTGTATGCCCTTTTCAAAAGCTTCATGGATAATCTGCTTAGGATCTGAATTGCTCCAGGATACGCATCTGACATCATCTGCAGGGAGCCAATCCAGGAACATTTCCAATGCATCTTCAAAACATGGCGCATCAGCTACATCGTTCTGAGATATTCCTGTAAGATTCTCGATAAAACTATCAATACAGCCATATTCAGGTTTTACATAAGTATTGAATTCATCAATAACCTCATAGTCTTCGTCAAGAAGTACCGCACCTATCTGAATTGTCTCCTGGCGATACTTATAGCCAAACTTTCTATATCCCTTTGGTACATAACACATCTCAAGATCTACTACTGCGTATTTCATAGGAACTTTCCTCTCTGCTTATGTGGATTTTCTGATAATCCAATTCTGCCATACCAGGTGTCCCAAAAAGGTCTCTGCATCCACAAACTAATGTTCCTAGCATTCTCAAAATGTTATCCCCAAAATATTAGCTTCATAATCCCAGTTTCATAATTCTTTCATAACATTTTTAATTTCAATTAAAGTTCAAACCTTAATATAAAGACATCAAGAAGAACACAACTTCTTGACCCCCACAAAATAATACTTTTTCATAACACACACCCCTTCGGAGAATGTCCGAAGGGTCCTCCCTAAAACAACGCCGCTACATTTCTCAATTCAGGAAATATAGCGGCTTAATATATTTACATGTAAAAAAACTTTCGCTTAATTTGGATTCCTTCTAGCCAAGCATCAATAATTATCATTCCAGTAATCTTCAGCTGCATCATAAGCTTCGTCTTCGTCTTCATCTTGACCTTAATGCTATCTGTAAGCAGATGGGCATATCTCCGGAATGGATGCCGGACATCCTGCTCCGTGACGACGGCTACGAAACCGATTTTTATAAAAAGGACTGATAAGAAAATAGCGGCCTACCGGTTCATCACCGGAGGGCCGTTTATTCTGACATTACCTGTTAGTTCAGCTGAATATCCATCGCATATGCATAAGAAATAATCTGTCCTGTTTTTGTAGCATTATATCCCTTCTCTCTATGAGAATAGTTGGATATCTCTACTGATCCGAAGTTCTTAAACTTCTCATATATACGTTCAAGAACTTCTATTTCTTCATCTGAGAGAGTTCCTTCAGGAACATCACATTCGGCAACAACCTGATGATTTTCATACGCTCCGTCATAAAGAACTTCAATATGAGCGATATGATCTGCTGCCATTTTACCCAAAATCATGTCAAAATTGTCGGGTACAGGCCCATAAGGAAGATGCGCATACTTTAAACCAGAGATAGACAATCCATTTTCTTTATAGAAAATCATATCCGAATAATTGAGCAGTTTCATTAGTTTTGTTTTTAGCAATCCCGCGCTTTTATGCGCAAAAAACAAAACCATCGCACAGAGCTTTTCATAATCAAACCCTTTAAAGCCATTTTCTTCACATGGAATTTTAGAAAAGAACAAATCAAAATAGCGTCTTTCAACTCTAAAATCTGTATCTTGCTCCAGTTTTTCGACAGTCTCAAGTAATCTGGCTATCTGCTTTTCGTCAAGAGCTACTTCATTCTCAGTAAGATAGGTACGCATATTTTCCGGCTCGCGTAAGAACAGAAGCAAGCTATTATGCGCTCGATCCTGAACAGCACCGTTTTCATATCTGCGAATAGTCTTATCTCCCCAATTTAAAAGCTTTGCAAAGCTTCTCTGGCTAAGGCCATACTGCTCTCTTATCTTTCTTATTTCTTCCGGAAGAAGAAGCTTATGTCTCCGTCTGTACTCATTGTAGGCATCGATGAGTGTCGCCGAATCAAGTTCCTCATTGAATAGTTCTTCGCCACATTCAGCACATATCATCACCTTTGCTGCGATTTCAACGTCTTCTCCACATACATTAAAGACCTGATTCCGAGTAATTATCTTCGTTTCAACTTCTCTTTCACATACTTCACAGTAATCCATCATTGCCATCACCTCCTTTGCCTAACTATAATCATCCTCATGGAAACTTAGGCATTTGAGGACATCCTTTCCATTTCGGTTTTGTATTTTCAATTTCACATAAAACTGTTCACCATCAACAGTTTTCTTAAACTCCCATATATCACCAGGCTGGCTTTTGTCAAAGTCTTGCTTAGGTCCTTTGAAGTAATCTCCAACCATTAGCCCAAGCATTTCGTCTTTTGCATCTTTGACCGTAAGTCCATGATCTGATAGGGCTTGTAGATTTTTCCCTCTCGGAACAAATACATAATCCCCCGCTGCAATTAGCCTTTTAGCCTGAGCAAGGAATGATGAGATGTCCGATGTGCTCGCTTGATTACTCACTCAGTCACCTCCGTGTACTTTATATTATACTCAGCAGATCCTATTCGTCAATAAAAATGCGGTTATATGACCGCATTTTTTATTTGGCATAGAACACATATAGAATTTCACTATCATACATCGGCTTAAAAAGAAAGCCTGAAATGACAATACCGGCATCCGGTTCATTGCCAGAGGGCTGCTTATGTATGTCTACCCTTGCAATTCTCCAGAGCACGTTTTATCTCATCGCTCATTTCTCCCTTAGCAGAAATTCCACACATGATCATCGAGCAATTCCGATTACATTAACCCATTTTTCAGACTCTCTCCCGGGTCTTGAGTCTGATTCAACATCATTACTCACAATTTCAAAACCTGCAGTCTCAAATAGAGGTATTACACTCTTTTCAGTAAAATCACTAAACTTTCGCTCACCTCTGAATGTTGTTCCTTCGCCATATTTGAACGAAGCGTAAAGCGCGCCATTTTCTTTCAAAGCATTATGTAGCTTTCCTCGCTTTTGGAAAAAGAATAAAAGAGTCCGCCAAGGTCCGAATATAGCGCTCCAACCACATTTTCCTTGCACTTCATCTTGCCCCACAAAATAATACTTTTTCATAACACACCCCTTCGGAGAATGTCCGAAGGGTCCTCCCTAAAACAACGCCGCTACATTTCTCAATTCAGGAAATATAGCGGCTTAATATATTTACATGTTAAAAAAATCTTACGCTTAATTTGGATTTCTTCTAGCCAATCATCAATAGTTCTCATTCCAGTAATCTTCAGCTGCATCATAAGCTTCGTCTTCATCTTCATAGTCATCTTCGTAATCATAAAACTCTTCGTACTTATCATCAGCGAAGTCCTGGGCTGACTTGTAATTATGTACGTCATAAGAATCATAAGACTTCTTTGAAGATTTAGAACTGCTCTTCTTGGATGAGCTCTTGCTGCTTGTTGTTTTCTTCTTTGAGCTCTTCTTACTTGATGAATAGCTGGTTGTTATCTTCTTACCTGCTGCCTCTACTGAAACAGACGTCATTCCTACCGCCGTTACCATCATCATTACTGCTACTAAAACACTTAATATTATTCTTTTCATAATTCACACTCTCCATTCCTTTTTTGGATAATCCAATTCTGCCATACCAGGTGTCCAAAAAAGGCCTCTGTATCCACAAACTAGTGTTCCTAATTAACCTTATTTCACATTTCCAGTATTTCAAAGAGCTCCTTTGGCAGATATTCCCTCAAGATCCTTGGGCCTGTCAAACTCATACTGCGCTCCTAATATATCGCCTAAAACCGCTCCTTTTATAGCCATCTACACACTCCTTCATTATTGTTTTTCTGTTCGAAAAACAATTCCGCTTTCCTTTAAAAAATCTGCCATTGTTCCTCCAACGTCCGCTAAGCATATGGAAATTGGAGATCCGTCCTTCTTTTTCCCGTTGTTTAATAAATCTTTAAACTCTTGTTCAGTTTTTTCTTCTACTTCTACTAAGTTCTTGAACCCTGCACAAACAAGATAGTATCTGTAATGCGGGTGCATCGGTAGGCCATCAAATGTGCAACGACTACCCTCATCAACATATTTAATTCTATTCCTCTGCTCTTGGTTCAAATTCTATTCCTCCGTACACATCCTTGATAACCTCTCTGACTATGCATGCATGATATTCTTCAATGTCATCCTTGCATGCCTTTTTGATTATCTTGGCCATGTAGTTTATTTGCTGGGATGAATCAGATACAGCCACAATATGAATATGATACTCTTTCAGAGTAGTGAAGATCTGCCTGACGTTCTCTGTTCTGGTAGCCACATACTCTAATACTCTGTCAAAGCCATCAGGAGTAGTGATAATATCAATCAGCATCGTAATCTCATCATCACGCTTGATGTAGGTATTGTACTGTCGGATGATTCCTTCATCCTCAAGCTTAGTAACCCTCTTTTTAGCTGCCACTCTTGATATTCCAAGCTTATCTCCGATTTTCTGGTAGCTCATACGAGCATTGCCTCTGATCATTTTCAAAATTTTCTTATCTTTTTCATCCATGTGATTAGCTCCTTAAAAAATCAGTGTCGACTCTGATGACGTGATTATATTAACAGATATAAATTTACGCAATAGTAAAGGTTACGAAACGTAACCAGTAGGTTTCATTTCGTAACCTTTACCATATAATATGAAAAGATTATTTCCACTTATTCTTTCACTTATTAACTAGTTATCCACTGTAATACCAAAAACAGCAGAAACCATATCGATTATGCTAACAATTCAAAAAAGTATCCCAAAGGAGCATTATCTGTTGTACCAATAATAGCGCCTCTGTCTAATAAGACATTTGAACATTCACAACTTGTCTCCGGTAACAAAGCACATGCATGGCACCCTGCATAGTTAAGTGAAGCATACCCTTGATTCTTTGAATCTATGCAAATAGGATCATTTGAACACCAAGAAGCATTTTCAAGGGCATCCAGCAAAATGTTCCTCATCTTATCAGTTACTCCTTGTCTTGCAAGTCCTCCAAGGCTGCCATCAGAATCCGATGATGCAGTATAAACCAAAATACCACACATCGAATTATCTCCACTTGGCGCCGAATATATCTTTTCTTTCAATGAAGCTGCAGAATATCCACACTGCATTGTCAGCTCACGAATAATTAAATGTGACAATGTATGTAGAAGAATATAGCGCGTATTTCCTTCCTGAATTTTTCTTGAAGCAAAGAAATTATCTTTTGCTCGGTTGATTAGTGCCCCATACCTCGCCTCATTCATTCTTTCCCATTTTGAAACTTTGTCTTCGGCCAGGCGGATAAAAATGCCTTCACCGAATAGTTCATTTCCTGGGAACCAATCCATTGCTTTTTTGGAGAGAGGCGCTAATTCGCCTTCGCCTGGTGATATTCGCTTGAAACCTCGCAATACCTCGACTTCCCTTAGCCTTCCGACAATCTTTATCTGACTGATATAATTTCTAAATTCCTCTGGCACATCGGCTTCTATTGTAAGGAAATCCTGATCCGAACAGTCCTCATCGCAAAGAGCATCATACTCCCCTTTTGCAAGATCACTTAGCTCAATATGCCCATCATCATTGATTCCTAATGCAAAATCTAATTCTCGTAAAAACTGATCCTTGTCGCATCGAAACCTGTCTTTGTTGCTATTGAAATAGTATTCAATATTTGCCTTCTTTAGTTCTTCTGGCATTTCTGCGTATTCTGAAAGCTTATCAATGTCAGACGCTAGCATTCTTTGGATTCTTGAACTATATGGTGGAATAGTAAGGGCTGAAACTATATCAGGATAATAAACATTATTCGCGCCACGCTGCAAAACTCTTAATTCTTCTCTGCAACATTCTCCTTTGGGTATTTCAGAGTACCATCCTTTTAGATCTTCCGTTCTTCCAAGCCAAGGCATTGAGCCATAACATTTAAATTGATACAATGCCCCTTTATCCATTACGCCTTCTAGAGACTCTTTCGCTCCACATTGGCATTTAATTATTATTCCATCAAGACTACTAGATCTTTTCGATATTTCTATACTAAGCTTTGGATTTGCACATCTCCCAGTCTTTCTATGTACCCAAGCATCATAAGGAAAATCTTCCATATGGCCACATGTGCATGCAACAACAAATCTTGATGGGATAAGCTTTATCTTTCTCTTCCCTTTACTTTGATAACACATACCGCAGATAGATTCTCTGTTGTAGTCAGTAGAATTATTCAATTTCTCTTCAATTTTGTAGTATCTATCCAAAGCCCCGCATTCAGGGCAATAGCAATACTGCGGAAATTTCTCTACTAGTATTCCATTTGTATATTTTTTATCCTCTTTTGTTTGAGGCTGAACAAAATACTTTTTCCCTAGAATCCGCTCTAAATTGCGTTCGTGAATCTTCAATTTGTTAAAATTGTATTTCCCTAACGTGCTTTCCCAATTATCAATTCCAGCTATAATACCACTCATCCTAGGAAAATCTATCAGAGCTCCTGGGCCATATATTGTTATACTCTGTGATTTCCTAACCTCACCGGCAATTTTAAAATATGATTTTACTGTATTACTATCATTATTCTTGGGTCTTATTTTAAATGCCATATCATTCCCTCGTTATGACTTGTACTGATGTCTCAACACTTCTCATAGAATTTAGGACTCTAAACCTGCTGTCCTCCTCATAATCTTCAGAGAATAGAGCTTCTTCTTTTTGGAAAGGTACCTTTCGGTAGGTTAAATCAGGGTTTCTCTTCGCCATACTCTCCCACTCAATCTCAATATCATCAATCTCTTCTTGAACATTCTCAAGCTCATCTGGATCAACAGTATTTACATAATCAAAAATGTAAGACTTAACTTCTTGCAATCCAGCTATTCTACGATTGTACTTTCCTGCTGATTTATTATCTGTCAACTCCGGAATATAATACCTGCAAAGCATTATATACAGCGTATGCAATGCCCTATCGCGTGATCTCTCAGCGAAAGGTGTTACGCTCGTTGCCTCGACATACTTATAAAATGCTTCATGGTATTGGCAAAATTGCTCAAAATGCGATTTATCACGAGACCGTGAATGATAGTACTGGGTAAACACAAAACCAGGAGTTTCTCTTCCAACTCTACTTGTTGCCTGAATATACTCGGCAGTAGTTTTGGGTTGACCAACCATAATCATAGAGTTCAATCTAGCTATATCTATACCTACTGAAATCATATTGGATGACAAAATGAAATCATAAGGCATTACATCCTTTTTCTTACTGTATTTTATAAGTATGTCTTTTTGAATAATTCTTCCGATATTTTCACTCTTCTCACGACTAGTCAGCTCAATATAATTGTCATATCGAATCTGGCCACCCTCAATAGGATACTGATCTTTCAATTTTGTCTCACGAAGATAAGCAAATCTATCCTGGACATTATCAATCACCCTCACAATTGCTCCACCAAGCTCTCGAAGGGTATTGAAATAACTTGTGATTGTCCAGAATGAATCTATTATTTCCTCATCATATCCTAATGATTCAAGATAACGACTCGCATATAATAACGCAGCCATTATTCTAACCATTATCAATGTATTACTTGTACCAGATCCCATGCATCCCATATATAGTCTTGATGGTTTTTCATCACGAGATGACTTGACTGCAAAGAAAGAATCATCTGCATCAATTCCTTGAGGAGGGAACTGTGTATAATTAGCTCCATACAATGAATTAATCTGATCTGCTGCATTTTTAATTGTTGCTGTCGATGCTATTACCTTAGCTCTTATCCCTTTATATGTGCACATTCTGCTAAAAGCAGCCTCATATATTCCAGTTATAGTTCCTAACGGTCCAGAAATAAGATGAAGTTCATCTTGGATAATAAGTTCAGGAGGCATATCTTTACTATCCCTTCCAAATAGTGAAAAGGTCTGCTCTCTTTGCGCTACCTGTGCAAACTTATCTACAGTTGCTATTAAAAATGTCGGTCTATACTTATAAATTGATTCATCAATTAAGTGAACTGGTAGTCCCTGTGAGAATTCACATTTCCTGTTACTACATCTAATATGCATTCTCTTGGCAGACTGATCACAACTGTAGTTTTCTCTCTCCAATGGAGTTCCACACCAAGGACACTTCTCAAGCTGTCTTGGATTGCTGCTCTCATTTTCCGGGTCTGAAAAGCCGTCAAGGATCTTCCCTGCCATCTCTATACTATTAGGTGTTAAAGCTTTTCCTGCCCATAGGCCAATTGATATCTCCTCGCCACCCAATTTATATTTTTTCCGCAATAACTCACACGCACATATCATAGCTGATGCACGTTCAAACTGCTGAAATGTCAACAGTCTCAACGTATATCTCATAATGATAGCCACTCCCGAGCCACATGCAGTATTTTTTAGCCTTCTCAAAAAAATAACAAATGCAGCAATTCCCAAATAAGCTTCCGTTTTGCCTCCACCTGTTGGAAACCATAATAGATCGACATTTTTCCTCTCTTCTGAAGAAGGCTCCGCAAAAGAAATTATCTCCTGAAGGAAGAATGCCAACTGGAAAGGATACCATCTAATCATCTCTTCATCTATCTGAAGATTCTTTATACCCAGAGTTTGACGCCTCTGAAGATACATAGCCTCATTTGCATAAATAAATGCTCTATATATTATGTCATCATTGAAACACTCTATTGATTTAACAATTACATCAAACGTAGCTGCGCACTTATCCAAGTTCTCGTTAGCGCATGCTTGGAATTCATTACTTAAAATACCAATTGATTTTCTATTATGATCAATCCATTGCTTATAATCGCTTATCCATTCCAAAAGCTCAGCTATTAAATCTTTTTTGCTCAATCCTGACAAGTATTTCATTGACAATACTTTACTGTGCTTATTCTGCGCCGGCATCATAAGATTCAATTCATAAAAAGGAAGGATCAGAGTCTTGATCTCAATATCTGTGCCATTCTCATAATAATCAGCTGCACACCCATGACCTGTAACATAGTTTCTATGCTTTGAATAAAGCATTTCCATCTCAATATTGTCTCTATTCCTATTTATGGATACTGTCTTTCTTATATCCGAAAAGCTATCCTTTTTGCCAGTAACAACTATTTCAGGTTGAAAAAAAGTATGGTGATTAACCCACGCTCTCGACTCCTTAGGGCTTTGCTTGAAAGTGTTTATTAACGATGCCGTTATAGTTCTACTACCATCGGTATAGACCTTATGAACTTGAATTATTAGCTTTAAACCTTCAGATACCTCAAACTCCAACCTTTTCTTAGAAAAAAGCTCGCTAACATTGATAGAAACATTTTTTAATGATATAGGTTGTCTTTTCCATAAAGTCTTCTTACTTTCTTCATCAGTTTTCTCTTCTGCGATATAGTTCGCCGCTGTAACAGAAAACATAAACTCATTCGCATCATGATTTAATGCAAATGAAATCCCCATGGATGATGGCACTCTTCCATCATCCAGTCCAATGACCTGTTCATCTTCTGCATCTCCTATATCCTCGGCACTTGACCGTTCTAAAGAATACCTACATTCCTGCGGGTATAGTTTCCCCACAACATAGTATGAAATTGGATAATCATTTATAATTTCATCTTCTGATAACGGCCCCAGCAAATCCTTCTCAAGGATTTCCTTCAAATATCCTCTAGCCTCATAATACTTCGTATAATCCAAGACAAATCTCCTTAGTAAACGTCTGTGTGTCCTGCACCTAAGCCACAAAAATCAACCCAACACCATGCATGTTTATAATCTTCACTTATCTGCGTATGGATTCCTGACACGTATAAATCTGTTATACGCCTCGGCCATGGCGAATTATAAGGCGTAATTATTGCATCTACGTCCTCTATAAAATCATCTGTAACTTTACCAATAACTCGTTCTCCGCTAACAGATATATGCACTATGTTATACATTACACTGCTTGAATACCTGTCCATTACAAGCTTAATCTCATCCCCTTCATGTACATTGCTGATAATATATGCCTGTATATCCAGAGTATTGAACGAATCTATATTAGCGTCAGAAAGGGCTCTAACCTCTATGGTTTTTAGATTACTTCCATCACCTCTAACCCAGCGCTTTCTGTTTGTTTTTCTAATAATTTTCATTGAAACATCTGTTGTCGCTAATGAGTTGAAATACAAACCCGTTTTGGGTCTTGTCACAGCAACATACAAAGTCTTTGCCTCTTCTAAATATTCCTGTATGCTCTTAAATGTTGTAGACTCATTAACTAATCGATTTACAAATTTGCTTTCAACCACAACATTTTCATATTCACGTCCTTTGGATTTATGTATGTTTGAAACAATAAGTTTTTCATTAGGAATATTTCTAAATATTGGATCATCAACCTTTGATTTCGCAACTGACTTAAGAACTTCTTCAACCTTTAATACATTGTTTTGACTACCAATCAGCTCTTGTAGTCTTTCCCAAACACTTTCGCAATCAATAGAAATCTTATTTCTACTACATATATCAACAAATTCATCGACTGTAATTATTTCCTTTGTGAACAGACTAAACACCTTGCCTATCCAAGCTGACAAATATTCAAATTCGTTATACGCATTTACTACATGCTTTATTCCTCTTTTACGAAGATTTGAAGAAGTAGACAATACCTGTGCATTATTTCTGCACATCAAACATACTGTTCCTTCTTCCTTTAGCTCCTTGATCATAGAACTGGTTATTTTAGTAGATAATGAGCCTGTTGTAATCTGCGGAATAACCTTTTTCAAAAGAGCAATCGCATCTCTAACTGCAGCTTTCTTTCCTTCAACTTTAGTATCAAGAATTGCTGTTCTTAATGGCTGTGTCACTTTAATCAAATCTGCACTTTGTCTATGGTTCTTATCAAGTCTATAAAACTCACCAACATCAAAGAACTTAGAAAACATGTATTTATAGAACTTGTCAGATTTTAGTTCATATAAAGTGTCGTCATCTGAATAGTCGTATATCGCCTGGCAGGAGTCTCCCAATACAGTTATACCTACTCCATTTTTTATGCACTCCTCAACCATAGCAATTACAAGATACCCTCGTTCATCTGTAAGATCTTGAATCTCATCCACTATCAAGTGCTGACATCCGCCAAATACTTCAGAGCCAAACTTCTTAATTATGCCCGTAGCTTTTCTTATGCTTTCATCATAATTAAGCTTACTAATATCTATGTATGTGTAATTAGGTCGATCATGAAAAGCTTCATTTGCCTGACTTATAAGTAGCCAAGAAAACGAATGGAACGTTCTCACGTCTACATTTATGAAAGACCTTTCTCCTTCTTCCTCAGAATACTTTTTTATTCTCGCCTTAATTTCATTTACAGCGGCATTAGTAAAACAAAGTACCAGGATGCCTTCAGGATCCACTTCAAGATCATTCATCATATACATCATTTTTTTCATAAGTGTATATGTTTTACCTGTTCCAGGACCAGCATTTACAAAAGAGTATTGTTCAACAGGCGCTTGTATAATTTCCTCCTGCGAAACCTCTCTAAATGCCTTAAAGATACTTCCGTACTTTTCTTCATATAACCTAGCCTTATCAATATCCTCGGAGCTTTTTTTCTTCTTACCGGCTGCTTCTTCATACAGATAATAGTAGGGATCATTATCAGCAATTTCATCAAATCCTGTTTCGCTAGGACTTACTGTATCTGCAGAAAGCTCTTCCTCAACTTTTTGCTTTATGAATAGTCCAAAAGGATTCTCTTTTGATTCTGATTCATCCAATCCCTGGCCTGTTTTAAGCCATTTTCCCAGCATTTCATCAGCGTAGGAAACTTCTTTATTATTTATTACTATTTCTTCAAGCAAAGGATAGTAATCATTGTTCTCTGGATATCCATATTCAGCGTCAAGTTTTTTATTCTCCGCTTCAATAACAGGATCTATCTTTCTATTAGAAAGCATTACGGAAGCAAAATTGGGGTCCAAAACTCTCACTTGGCTTATATGAGCAGTGTAATAATTTGAGTTAAGAGTACCTCTCATTTTGGGGAAATTTCTCAGTTTAATAAGTGCATCGTAATCCATTACTTGGCGGAAAAAGGTAGTGTCGCCTTTGGTGTCATTAAACTTATTCTTAGCATCTCCGGTATAAAAGCCGCCATAGTTGAATGTGTTTGTTGCAAAAAAAATATTACTCTTCTCCAACTGTGTCACCTTCTATCTGGTAGTAAATGCTGAGTTTATTGTACGTCCACATATAAAGGTAATTTCTCATGAACTCCGTACTTCTAACTCTGAATCTAAATAGCAAATCTGGATCAACAAAACATGAAACTTCAAATTGTTCGCTCATGAATCCCTGACCTTCTCTCTCGATCACAACGGGCTCTTCAAAAGTTCGCTTCGAAGGATCCTCAGCATCAGTAATCAAAAATCTTACCGATTTTTCATCTGTAACAGAAGCAAAATTAATCTTTTTCTCCTTGCATGGAATTCTTTGGCCTTTTCTGAGAAGCGGATAGAACGTGCCATTACTAAGAATCAGTCCAATATCCTGATTCATACCATAACCGCCTGCAGTATTTGACATACTAACAATTGCTGCACCTTCAGCAATATTCCACATTACTTTCTTTGGATAAATTACTTTTTCTTCACCAAATAATTCTGTAACCTTTTCTCTAAAAGGCTTTAATCTACTTGAACCACCAACACATAAAACCGCATCAATATTTGCCTTATTTAGATTTGCCTTTTCTATAGCACGATTTAAGCAATTTATTGCCTCTTTAACGTCTAGTTCTACCAATTGTTCAAACAGCTCATATTCTATCGATTCCATGAATACACCACTGTTATCGTAATTTGGGACCATAATGCGTGCTACTTCTGCGCCTTCGCTAAGATCTATTTTTGCAGCTTCGCTCTTTACAATTAGTCTATCTTTTGACTTTGCATCAACCTGGTTGAATGACTTTGATACGCCCTTTTTAAGGCAATACTTTTTATGCATTTGCTCAGCTATCTTACGATCTATGTTGTCTCCAGCTAAATTCATGCCATCTGTAGTAATCTCTTCAACACGTCCATCCTCAATATGCAAAATAGCTACATCTAATGTTCCACCGCCCCAGTCAAACACTGCTACATTTTTAAACATGCGCATCTGTGGATAATTACTCACAAGTGCAGCAGTAGGCTCACTTATAAAAGTTTCTATCTCTATTCCAGCATTTTGAGCTGCCTCACGTAGCTTCATCTTCTTTAATGGCGAAAAG
This sequence comes from Butyrivibrio sp., assembly GCF_015056685.1. GTDB lineage: Bacteria > Bacillota > Clostridia > Lachnospirales > Lachnospiraceae > Butyrivibrio. Next base: position 81,489 of record NZ_SVFW01000012.1, read on the forward strand.
CCAACAGGTACCGCCATAACTACACTGTCAGCTTCAATATTTTTTCTTGCTATTTCATCTTTTAACCTAAAGTCCCGTCATTTTATACCAAGGATTATGTCGGGACAGGTACTCCCATAAGCTCATAGAGCTTACGTTG
>NZ_SVFW01000013.1:0-41393 GCF_015056685.1 Butyrivibrio sp.
TCCCAGGTGGCAACAACACCATCTGCATTTCAGCCTGCTGTATTTAACATGATCAGGAACCTGTCAGAGACGGTGATAATGCCAATAGCGGGAATGATACTTACATTCATTGCCTGCTATGAGCTCATTCAGCTTGTCATAGCACATAATAACCTGGCTAACTTTGAAACGTGGATATTCTTTAAATGGATCTTTAAGACATATGTGGCAGTAATGATGATAACTCACTGCTTTGATATAACCATGGCGGTATTTGATGTTGCCCAGCATGTTGTAAATAACAGCGGAGGCCTTATATCTGCCTCAACTGCGATAGATGATTCAGCTCTTTCATCCATGAGAGCTACTGTTGAGGCTATGGACATGGCAGCCATATTTGGACTGTTCTTTCAGGTACTGTTTGTGAGCATTGCAACGCAGATCATATCGGCATTCATTTTCGTGGTCATTTATGGGAGGATGCTGGAAATATACTTGTCAATCAGCCTTGCGCCTATCCCGTTTGCGACATTTGGAAACAGGGAGCAGAGCCAGATAGGACAGAATTATTTAAGAGGCCTGTTTGCACTTGGATTTCAGGGCTTTCTTATAATGGTATGTCTTGCCATCTACGCAGTGATGATACAGTCTGTAGCATTTTCGTCTGATATTGTCGGATCCATGTGGGCAGTCCTGGGTTACACAGTTCTTTTGTGCTATTCGCTATTAAAGACCAGCTCACTTTCAAAGAGTATCTTCAATGCCAGATAAACAGGGAGGTTACAGGAGTATGGCAAATTTTGTATCAGTGCCCAGGGATCTTACTAGGGTCAAAGATAAGATAGTATTTGGTCTCACAAAAAGACAGGTCATATGCTTTTCACTGGCGGCGCTCGTGGGAGTCCCGCTCTTTTTTATTACAAAAAAGATAACGGAGAACATAAGCGCATCGACGCTTACCATGATGGCTGTGATGCTGCCCTTTTTCTTTGTTGCCCTATATGAAAAAGATGGGATGAACTGTGAGACCATACTTCGTCATATGATCACATGGCGATTCAAAAGACCAAAGATAAGACCCTACAGGACACAGAATTATTACGCTGCCCTCATGAGGCAGAAAGAACTTGAAGAGGAGGTAGAGGACATTGTTATTTCCTATGTTCAGAAAGAGAAAGAAAAGAAATCTTAAGATCCCGGCCCGCCTCTCATCAGAGGAAAAGAAGCAGATAAAGAAAGTCATTGATGAGGCAAAGAAGTCCGACAACATGCCTCACTCGGCGCAGGAATCCGTGACTTTTGAGAGGATGTTTCCCAGTGGTATCTGCAGGGAAGGGGGAGATTTTTATTCCAAGACGATCCAGTTTCAGGACATCAACTACAAGCTGGCTCAGGATGAGGATAAGACCATCATGTTTGAGGAGTGGTGCAGTTTTCTTAACTTTTTTGACAGCTCAGTAGAGTTTTCACTGACTTTCATGAATGTCAGCACTGATGCCACGAGCTTTGAAAAGAGCATAAGGATCCCGCTTAAGAAGGATGGCTTTAATATCACAAGGGATGAGTATTCAGGAGTCCTGAAAAGACAGCTCGAAAAAGGTAACAACGGCCTTACAAAGACCAAGTACCTTACTTTTGGCATCCACGCTTCTTCAATAAAGGAGGCGAAGCCAAGACTCAATCACATAGAAATAGATATACTGAACAACTTCAAGCACCTTGGAGTTATGGCAGATCCGCTGAACGGAAAAGAGCGTCTTAAGCTTATGCATGACATCTTCCACATGGGTGATGATGACAGGTTCATGTTTGACTGGAAGTGGTGCGCTGAAAGGGGCCTCGGACCTAAGGACTTTATTGTACCGAGCAGCCTGGCTTTCCCTAAAAAGAGAATGTTTGAGATGGGAAACATGTACTGTTCAATGAGTTTTCTTTCAATTACTGCATCAGAGATAAATGATGAGATGCTGGCAGACTTTCTTTCCATGGATTCATCACAGATCCTTAATATAAACATGCAGTCCATTGATCAGAATACTGCCATCAAAAATGTTAAGCACAAGATTACGGAGCTCGATAGGAACAAGATTGAGGAGCAGAAAAAGGCTGTCCGTTCCGGTTATGATATGGACATCATCCCTTCTGATCTTGCAACCTATGGTACAGATGCAAAGGCACTTCTCAGGGAACTTCAGAGTCAGAATGAAAGAATGTTCCTTATGACATTCCTTATAATGAATACCGGAAGAACTGAGCGTGAGCTTGAGGCCAATGTTTTCCAGGCTAAGAGCATAGCCCAGAAGCATAACTGTATCCTCGTTCCGCTTGATTATCAGCAGGAAATGGGGCTTATGAGCAGCCTTCCTTTAGCTCATAACCATATCGAGATACAAAGGGGCATGACAACTTCAAGCTCAGCCATCATGATCCCTTTTACAACACAGGAGCTTTTTCAGGAAGGAGATGAGTCTCTTTATTATGGACTTAATGCTTTATCCAATAACCTTATCATGGCAGACAGGAAAAAGCTCAAGAACCCCAACGGGCTTATCCTTGGAACACCAGGATCAGGAAAGTCATTTTCTGCGAAGAGAGAAATGGCCAATGTCATGCTGGCTACAGATGATGACATCATAGTCTGTGATCCGGAAGGTGAGTACGCACCTCTTGTGCAGAAGTTCAACGGCCAGGTCATAAAGATCAGCGCCAATTCAACGCAATATATCAATCCCATGGATATCAACCAGAACTATTCCGATGATGACAACCCAATAGCTCTTAAAGCAGAGTTCATCCTTTCACTATGCGAGCTTGTCCTTGGCGGAAGAGAAGGCCTCATGCCCATTGAGATAACTGTAATAGACAGATGTGTCCACAAGATCTATAACAGATATTTTGATGATCCAAGACCTGAGAACATGCCTATCCTGGAAGACCTGTACAATGAGCTCTTAAAGCAGGGAGAGTCAGAAGCACGGAATCTTGCAACTGCTCTTGAGATTTATGTAAAGGGGTCTCTCAATATCTTTAACCACAGAACAAATGTGGATGTCCATAACAGATTTGTCTGTTATGACATAAAAGAACTGGGAAAGCAGCTCAAAAAGCTGGGTATGCTCATAGTTGAGGATCAGGTCTGGGGAAGAGTATCTGCAAACAGGGACTGTGGAAAGAGCACCCGTTACTATATGGATGAGTTCCATCTGCTCCTAAGAGAGAAGCAGACAGCCAGCTACAGTGTGGAAATATACAAGCGTTTCCGTAAGTGGGGAGGCATTCCGACCGCCTTAACGCAGAACGTCAAAGACCTGCTTTCATCTCCTGAGATTGAAAATATCCTGGAAAACTGTGAGTTCATCTATATGCTCAATCAGGCGACCGGGGACAGAAATATCCTGGCACAGAAACTTGGGATCAGTGACCATCAGCTTTCATATGTGACACAGGCAGGTGAAGGAGAAGGCCTTTTGTTCTTTGGGAACGTGATACTTCCTTTTGCGGATCATTTCCCAAAAGACATAGAGCTATACAGAATCCTTACGACCAAGCCTAATGAGCTTGCCCAGTACAAAGAAGAGAAGGGAGCATAAAGATTTGGATGACAGAAAGCGCAAGAAAAGTAAGCTTCGGACGAAGTCCTCCATGAAGGAAGAATTTGGAAAAAAGCTAAGACATGGAAGGGGCAGTTCTACAGCTTCAGGAAGATCAGATGGAACATCCGCAGAGGACCTAAATATCACTAAGAAGGTCCTAAAGGGAAGGGAGCAGTCAAAAGAACTGCTGGGAGTAAAGGCCCAGATGAAAGCCCGGGAAAAGACAGTTTCAGCGCAGGAAGCTCAAAGAGCAGCCCGTCGTCAGAACCTTGGGAAATCTCCTATCGGCCCAGGAAGGGCTGCATTTATAGCTGCAAGCACAGCATCTGATGTGGCTGGGAAAAGCCAATCTTCTGATGATGGTGATAACAGCATTTCTGAAGACATCATAAATGATGCTGCTCATGGCTCGGAAGAAGCCGCTCACATGTTAAAGGAGAGCTCTTACAGACAGAAGCTAAAGCGTGAGCATAAAGAAGAAAAGAAACATGCCAATGAACAGAATCCCAAGGACGGATCAAATCCAAAGTCCAGAGCAGCACAGAAAAAGAGAGTCAGGAAGTCCTACTATGACAGGGAAAAAGAAAGACAGGCAGCAAGGGGAGGAATCACAAGACTCGAAGACTTAGTAAACAGCTTGTCCGAAAAGATAAGTGAACTTGCTGCAGCAATCGCCAACTTTGTCAGGGACAATCCAAAGCTCATTGTAGCCATCATAATCGTGGTGCTTATCATTATCATGCTGTCCACAATGCTCAGCAGCTGTTCTCTAGTCATGCCGGCAATGACAGATGGCGGAGCAGTCTCTTCTTATTCTGCCTATGATGAGGACATAACCGGAGTAGAGAAAGATTACCGGAAGCTGGAAAAAGAACTCAGCGATACCATAGAAGATACTGAGACTCTTTATCCTGACTATGATGAGTATGAGTACGAGCTTGATGAGATAGGGCATGACCCATTTCAGTTAGCTGCGTTTCTTACAGCAAAATATGATGATTATAAAAGAAAAGACATGAAAGATATCATAAAAGAGCTGTTTGAAAAGCAGTATAAGCTCACTTATTCGTCAAGGGAAGAAACCAGGACCAGAACTGTAGAGAAGACAGGAAAGAGATGGGTGGATGACGAGGATCATGAAGATGGCGGTTACTATGAAGACTACACTTACGAGGAGGATGAAGAATATACAGTCAAGATCCTTAAAGTGAAGCTTGATAATAAAGGTCTGGATTACGTGATAGCTCACTCAGGGCTTACTGATAAGCAAAAAGACCACTATGAACTTCTTATGTATACCAGAGGTAACAAAGAGTACCTTTTTGAGGATGTTTACGGTGATGGTGATGAAGAGGATTACAGCATCCCCGGGGATGCACTTACAGATCAACAGTTTGCAGCAATGATAGCGGAGGCCGAGAAGTATCTTGGACGGGAATATGTCTGGGGTGGAAGCAGCCCGTCAACAGGATTTGACTGTTCAGGTTTTGTATGCTGGGTGATAAACCACAGCGGATGGCATGTAGGAAGGACAACTGCACAGGGACTCAGGAAGATATGTACGCAGATCTCATCGGATGAAGCAAAGCCGGGAGATCTTATTTTTTTCCAGGGAACCTATGACACCCCGGGGGCAAGCCATGTGGGTATATATGTCGGAAATGGAATGATGATCCATTGCGGCAATCCGATTTCCTACACATCTGTAACTACAAAGTACTGGAGAAATCACTTCCTCTGCTATGGCAGGCTTCCGGAACAGTAACAGCTCATGAGAGGGGGAGAGCAATGTTTGAAAGATTAGACAGATACAAGGCTGAACTAGCAAAAGCCAGAGAAAGAAAGGCTGAGATCGATGCAAGGGTCAGGGCACTTGAAAAGAAATGCCAGGAGGAAGAAAAAACTGCAGTCCATGACATGATGAAGGCTGCAGACATTACTCCTGAGGAGCTTCAAAAGCTCATAGCCTACACAAGGACAAAGGGTAACATGCCCGGTGACAAAAGTGTAGGGGAAATAGTAAATGAGGAGGAGATCACAGATGAAACTGAAGATTAAGACATGGCTGTTAAAAACAGCAGTAATCACTACTACTATTTTTGGAATGACTGGACCATCCGTCACCGCCTATGCGCAGGTTGACCCGGCTGATATAGAAGCGGAGGAGGCTGAGCCTGAACCTCCTGCAGAGGACGAGACAGAGAAGATGGGACCGCTTACTCCGGACGGAAATCTTACAATCGTGGATGACTACGGTGATCCGGATAAAAGTGGCAAGCAGTTCATTACTGTTACCACCAAGAACGGTAATATCTTTTATATCATTATCGACAGGGACGATGAAGGAGAGAACACAGTCCATTTCCTGAATCTTGTGGATGAAAGGGATATCTTATCTCTTCTTGATGAGGATGAGATAAAAGAGCTCAAGGGAGAGACTGACGAGGAAGAGACTCCTGCTCCTGTTGTTGAAGAGCCAAAAGAAGAACCAGAGCCTGAACCTGAACCGGAAAAGAAGGGCGGCTCAAAGGTAGCACTTATCATTATTATCATACTCCTTGCAGGTGCAGGCGGCTTCTATCTTTATTCCAACAGGGATGAGTTCATCCATAAGGAAAAAGAAGATCCTGATAAGGACTTCCAGGAGGATGAAGAGAAAAATGTTCTCGATAATGTTCCTGAGGAGAATGAAAATCCTGAGGAATGATACACAATTGACAGCTGCAGATTCTATGTCTGCAGCTGCTTTTAGAAAGGGGGAAATAACCATGATCGAAGCAGAAGTAAATGAGAATCTGACTGCAGAGGAAAAGGTGGACATAATCACAAACCGTCTTTCTAGCTACAGCTTCAGAATGGGTGAGGTGGTAGATGCCAAAAAGAAAGAGACAAAGAAAAAGAAACAGCTCATAAAGCGCGGGAAAACAGACGGCAGGGATTCTGTCCTTCAGAAACTCGAGAACTATAAGAAGGCAAAGGGGGTACTTGCATGAGCGGACTTGATATAGCAAATGACAGACTTCATAAGGAAGAAGAACTTACAGAAAAAGAAGAATCTATCCTGGAGCAGCACAGTATTCATTCCAAAAAAAATTACCTGAAATCTGTGGAGGATATCGTTGAAGGCAGCGACAATAACTTCGAAGGCATGATCAATGCAGCTCCAGATGACAGCGATGGTGATGGTGATGTAACCACTGAACTGTCCAGCACTAAGGCCAGGGAATATGAGGAAGCCAGAGACAGAGCAATTGAGGAAGAGAGTGCAGCAAAGGAGAGAAAACATGCAAGAGCGCACACACAAAGTTACCGTGAGATTGGCCGATGAGGAGTACGCAAGGCTTCTTGCCAAGATGGATGAGGTCGGTGTCAGCAGCATGAGCATGTATATTAGAAAGATGATCCTTGACGGCTACTGTGTCAGGCTTAAGACAGATGATTTTAGTGAGATTGTTTATCTTCTGAGGATGTGCTCCAACAATCTGAATCAGTATGCAAAAAAAGCCAATGCTTTTGGTGATGTATATGCTGCAGATATGGAAGACTTAAAGATGAGGCTCGATGAGATATGGGAGCATACCAAAAACATGATGATAGCTTTTTCTCAGATCAGGTAGCTTTACAATCGGCAAACTTGGCAGATACTTTTTGCAGACATATCATTATGGCAAAGGAAACGTAAACCTGAGTAACAGGGGATTGGAGGCATCATATGACTATAATAAAAATCGCACTTAAGATCATGCTCTTTCCGTTATTTCTGATAGTATTTACTGCAAATATGTTTGCTAAGATGTTCATGAACATATCAGGAGTTGTGGCAGGACTCATGTTCCTTATAGGAGCCGGCCTTATGATCTACTGCATAGCATCTCACATTTATTTCGGAATCCTGATGGTATTTATTGCCGGTGTTATGGTATCGACGGTAATGCTTGCAATTGGATTTGGAGAGCATCTTCTTGATATGGCGGTTGAGCTTTATCAGGATTTCTGATAGGAAATAACAACTAAAATATGGCGTATGAGAGCAGTCTGTATTTTGAAAATATGGGCTGCTTTTATTATGCCCTGGAGCAAGAAAAGGAGAACATTCATGGCAGCAACAAGACTGATAGCACTGCATCATGTGAAAACCAAAACTGTGGCAGAGTGTCTTAAGCGAAGCATAGATTATGTGAGAGACTCCCGTAAGACCGAGGATGAAAAGTATGTCAGCACCTATGGTTGTGATCCCAATACCATACTTGGGGAATTTCTTCTTTCACGCAGAGACTATGAAGACAATATACGCAGGCCTCATAAAAATGATGTGGTCGCCTACCAGATCAGGCAGGCCTTTAAGCCCGGAGAGATAACACCGGAAAAGGCAAATGAGATAGGGTATGAGCTTGCCATGAGGTTTACCAAAGGGAAGCATGCATTTATCGTTACCACACATACCGACAGGCATCATATTCACAATCATGTGGTGTTCAACTCTGTATCGATTGATGGAAAGAGCCGATTTAGGAATTTTTATTTCTCTGGACTTGCTCTTGGCAGGATTTCAGACACTTTATGTATTGAGAACAACCTCTCTGTCATTCAGAGCCGTTATGAAGAAAAGCTTAAAGCAAAAAATAACAAGCCGAAATGGAAAGACAGATCACCGGACAGCTTAAAGTTCCTTGTGGATGTCGAAAAGAAAATGCGTGAAGGAAAAGGCAGAGGTTATGAGAATTGGGCCAGGAAATTTAACTTAAAACAGCGTGCAAAGGTTTTACTGTTTTTGGAAGAACATGGCATTTCATCTTTTGAGGAACTTGTGAAGATCACAGATGAGATGCAGCCTAAACTTGATGCTCTGAACTCAAGGATAAAGAAGCGTCAGGAGCAGATGGCTGCCAACAAGGAAATGCAAAGAGCCGTCATAGTCTATGCCAAAACAAAAGAAATCTACACCGGCTATAAGAATAGCAAATACAGTAGTGATTATTACAGAGAACATGAAGATGCACTAAAGGAGCATGAGTGGGCAAGAGGAATCTATAGGATGTATGCAGATGGGGAACCTCCAAAAATGAAAGACCTAAGAGATCAGTATGGGGAGCTCCTTGCAGAGAATAAAACTGATTTTGCCGAATACGTAAAGCTTAAAAAAGACACCAGAGATTACCTTGTTGCAAGGAAGAACCTCGAACTTCTGATGACTGAAAAGGAAACAGAAGAGAGAGAAAAGGCGAAGTCGAAGACAAGCCGAGACTCGAGGTCGGAGACCTCGTTGTAAAAGCCACAAAACGCATTTGTCTGACAAATGCACTGCTTGCATGCGACCCAGCCAAAGGCTGTGGTCGTCCCGGGAGAATGACCCGGAGAAAAAGAAATAGATCAATTAAAAAAATGAGGGGGGGAAACAACAATGAGAGTAAACGTAAGAACAAAGGCATTTGAAAATGCAGTAAACGGAGTAAAGGGAGTAGCGACAGTTACACTTGGAGAGAGCTTTGCCGTAAGAAATATTTCCATTGTAGAGAGCAAGGCCGGAAACCTTTTTATGTCCATGCCCAGTTACAAGATGAAAGAACTGGATGAAAATGGAAAGGCTCAGTTCAAGGACATAGCATATCCTATCACCAGGGATTTTAGGGAAAGACTTCAGGAGAGTATCCTTCAGAGTTATGAAAGTGGTGAAGATGTTTCGTTTGAGGTGTAAAGATCTGCAACACGGGGAGGCGCATATATGAACGAAGAATTTGAAAAGTCCAAAATGGATGCGGTCATGGATAAACTTGAGAAGGGTGTCCATGACCTTTTTAATTCCGAGAATTATAAGAAGTATCTTAGTACCATGGCAAAGTTTCATACCTACAGTTTCAATAATACATTACTGATAGCTATGCAGAGACCGGATGCGACTCTGGTTGCAGGGTATCATGCCTGGAACAGAAATTTTGGAAGATATGTCAAAAAGGGGGCCAAGGGTATCAAAATCATTTCTCCCGTGGTCAAAAGGAAAGAAGAGCAGGAAAAGGATAATATGATTCCGGTACTGGCGCCTAGTCAGAGCATGGAGGATTATAAAATCCTGCATCCTGATAAAAAGCCGGAATATGTTTCTGCAGGATTTAAAGTATCGACTGTGTTTGATGTATCTGATACTGATGGCAAAGAACTTCCTGCAATCGGCGTGAAGGAACTTAGCGGTCAGGTTGAGAATTATGAAAAGATGATTGATGCTCTGAAGACTATATCTATAGTTCCAATTGAATTTGGAAATATTGATAGCGGGGCCAAGGGTTTCTATAGTATGTCTGATAAGAAGATTGTTGTGCAGGAGAATATGTCAGAGGCTCAGACTATCAAGACTCTGATTCATGAGCAGGTTCACAGTAGGCTTGATGACAGAGACAAAATCTCTGCAGAGGGCCTTGAAAAGAGATCAAGAGGTGACTCAGAACAGATAGCGGAGTCTGTTGCTTATACTGTATGCCAGCATTATGGTATCGACACATCTGACTATTCCTTCGGCTATATTGCATCCTGGAGTGAGGGCAAGGATACAAAGGAACTCAAGGCTTCTATGGAGACAATCAGAAAAACTGCCTCTTCCATGATAAAAGAACTGAATTCTGAGCTTGGCATAGAGGAGATAGGCAAGGAAAAGCAGAACTTTGTTAAAAAGCATGCGAGCAGCAAAAAGACATGTCAGTAGATAAACCTGTAAAGGCTAAGCATTCAATGGAAATGGCAATTTGATTTTTTCATCAGCTGATGATAATTTTGCATTCCGAATCATGTCGGGGATGGTTATTATGCCATGATAATTTCAGGTCCATTTTTATCGTCAGCTGATGATTCATTTTACTCAAAATTAGGGATGGGAAATCCTTATCTAAATGGCATTGCCACCGTCCCCGGGGACCATTCAGAGCTACTGCAATGGAATAGTTATCTTTACAAGTGCTCCCATGGCATTGTCTTTAGCTTCAGCTTTGGTAAATTCGAGTGTGCCACGGCACATAAGGTATAGGCGCCTCTTTATGTTTTGTAGACCTATTCCGGTGCCGGTTTCATCGGAGCTGATTGTGTTATTACCGTCATCCTCCACTGTAAGAGAGATATAATTGTTTTCCCGTACGGTTCTGATAATGATATGAAGCGGGCAATCGTTTTTTTGGTTATATTTTATCGCATTTTCGACCAAGGGCTGTAATGTGAAAGGTGGGAGCATAAAGTCTGTGACCTGAAGGTCATAGGTTATCTCAATCCTTTCTCCAAAACGCAGTTTCTGTATTTTAATATATGCTTCTGTGCAGGAGAGTTCATCAGAAAACGGAACGGGCTCTGTTTTGATAACTGACATATAGTTTGAGGACAGATACTGTGAGAGATTGTCGATCATTGTCTGAGCTCTTTCAGGGTCAGACTCTGTCAGGGCATATATGGAAGTTAAGGCATTGTTGATAAAGTGTGGCTTTATCTGGCTTGTCAGTACCTGCATCTGAGACTGTCTCAGCTCATTTTCTTTTTCTATAAGTGCCTTCTGTTGCCTGATAGAAGTTCGAACAAACAAATATCCCCTTCCCAAAAGAGAGATAAGTACCCATGAGACCATAAATAGAGCAGTATCATCATCTTTTGTGAAAAGATATATCAGATTATCTGCAAGTATAGCAAAAGGATAGGGCATGAGCCAGATCAGTTCTGTTTTTGAAAAGCCCATGGACAGAGCCATGATAATCATCATGAAAGATGACAGAAAAGCCAGTGGCCTTAAGACAGCATACAGTTCAACAAGATTAAACAGTTGTAGTACAAAGGCAGCAGTTACAATCACCACATAGGAAGTAAAGATGACCAAAGGGACTCTTTTGATTTTAGCCGAGTTCTTTTCGAAAAAGAAATAGCTCATGACAAAGACAGGCAACAGCATATAAAGAACTGCTCCTATAAACCAGATTTCCCTGGCTAGGAGAAACTGATCGGTAATAAGGGCTGTGGTCTTTAATGTTGTGAGTTTCCATATTCCGGAGGATAAGGCGATGGCAGACATACAGATATATCTTTGTCTGCCGGAAGCAGAAAAAGCAGACAGGAATATCAACAGAATAAAGGACAGACCAGCCAATACTTCCACAAGACTTATGATAATACCTGCCATATCTTTTGGAAGAATAATATGCCTTAATAGTTCACCGTGATTAATGACGATGAAAATCGGGTGCCCTTCTATGAGCAGTCTGGGAGAAAGGTCTGCAACATCCTTGTACTGGGGATACAGCTCAATCTTAAGTTTTCTTCCTGCGTACTCAGGCCGCATTAAGACAGACAGCCAGTAGTTTCCTGTGGCGCGGCTTATATGATCTTTGCCGCTCTGGGTTGAATTGTAGATCAGATGTGTTGCATCAAGACCGGTATCTTCGCCAAGGTAAACCCTGGCGGAGGTCTGCCTCAGATATAAGGACAGCTCCATGCCTTTCTGTGTCATGGTATTATCGGGAATAGTAAATGAAAAGGTTCTGTAAATACCGGCATCGCTGTCAACAGGCTGTGTTTCTTCTGCTTCCGGCTCCAGCATAAAGAAGGAATAGGAAGAGGCGGCATAAATCTGATCGTCAGCTGTTATGTGAACGGCGGCTAAAAGAATAAGTCCGGCAATACATATGAAAAGAAGTGCCAGATTAATAGCTTTATATATCTTTTTTGACATAAAAACAAAGACTCCTTGATTATGGGTATATTTCTTTTGAATCCGGTGCCAATATGTTATTCATCTTAATCGGATACCGGAGGTGTTCTACCTGCTCAAGAATTTTTTTCCGAGTAAGCGGCTTTAAGACATAACCACTGCAGAAAATGTCAAGGGCATCCTTGGCATATTCCGGGTAGCCGGTTAAAAAAATAATGTTTAAATCCGGACTAATTTCTACAAGGTTCTTTGCCAGATCGATGCCGCTTGAACCATATAGTTTTATGTCAAGAAAGGCTATAGCTATCTTCGTTTTTGCTGCATATCTGAGAGCAGTACCTGGGTTATCAAAGCCTGTGACATTTGCTCCCGGAAGTGTTTCCTTCAGAAGTTTCATAAAGCATTTCAGGATAGTCTTTTCATCTTCTACAAGAATGACTTTGGGTCTGGATTCTTCATCTGATGAATGATTAATAAGTTCGTCAAAGTCGCAGTTAAGAATATCTGCGATTCTTCTCAGAGTGTCTATATCAGGCTTGCGCTGGCCCTTTTCCCAATAACCGACACATCTGCCACTGACAAACAGCTTTTCACCAAGCTCGTTCTGAGTAAGTTTTTCTCTTTCACGAAAAAATCTGATATTAGTTCCAAGAATTTTGTAATTATCCATTTTTTTGTTTCTTTCCCTGTGTTTTCTACAATTGTTATCATACCAAAAAAAGATGTATAGAGTTACTTCAACAGAACGATTCAATGGAACAATTTGTTCGATTCAATTTTCTCATACAAGATATTGATATAATAAAAACATAAAATATACGAAATCTAGAGCAAATCAGGCATTTCAGAGGGGGACTCATGGCAGATATTTACAGAAAAGCAGCACTTGATAAATTATCATCTCCGGAACAGCTGGACAAGATGATAAAGATTATATCACCGTCTTTTTGGATTGCGGCCATAGGGGGAGGCGGAATAATCCTCGTAGCTACTATATGGTCAATATTTGGACGGCTTCCTGAAAATGTCAGCACTAATGGCATATATATGGGTGAAAGTGGCATACACACAGTTACTTCAGAAATCGGAGGGGTAGTGACCGAAATACTGGTGGAAGAAGGGGATACTGTAAAAAAAGGTCAGGAAATAGCAAGAATCGATACATCAAAGGCAAAAGAAGAGATAAGCAATCTTGAAAGGCGAAAACAGGAGATACAGAAAGTAACCTTTGACTCAGAAAATGATGTAGCAACATCTGATACTAAGTCGCTTATCGATATAAAAGCTCAGAAAATGACCGGCGGCTCATCCCTGAATACTAATAAGGAACTTCTTGCAGCCAAGCAGAAAGAGCTTGATAACCAGAAAAGCGCTACTGCAAATGCAAAAGCGACTTTTGAACAGGCACAGGCAATTTATCTTTCTACAATGTCACCTAATGATTCATCTGCTGCTCAGGCGGCGTATCAGATGGCAACAACCAAGCTCAATTCGGCGCAGCAGAGTCTGGATTCTTATAGGGCACAGCTTGCGCAGTCAGGCGCTTCAATAGAACCTTTACAGGAACAGTATGGAAGTGTTGAGAATTCAAGAAATTCAGCGGAGTCAAATAGGAGCAAAGCGCAGAACAAGGCTGATCAGGCTTTGAACTATATTAACAAAGTTGAAACATTTGATCCGACCAACGCAACAGATGAAGAAAAAAACGTTATGGTTTCTATATTGAATGAGATAGGCATTACGGTTCCTGTTACCACAGATGATCCACCTAAACCTGATTTTTCTGATTGGAACAACATAAAAACAACTGCCAACGATATCCTTGCAAATACCTATAATGAACAATCCCAGCTGGCAGCACAGTATGAGGCAGAGGTTAAAAACTATAATTCTAATCTGTCATCGATAAAGTCAAATGTTGATACTGCGAAAAACACTCAGAATGCCTATTCCGGAATTGTCGGAGAATGGTATGGAAGGGTTTCCGATGCTCAGTCTGCATACAACAGCGCAGAATCTGCCTACATCTCAACAATGCAGGCGGCAGCAAATCAGCAGGCTCAAAACTCACAAGCAGGTGTTACCTATAATGTGGCGCTTAGTACATACCAGACGGAACTCTCCCAGAAGCGTAACCTCGAGGATGCTGTTATTCAGCTGACTGCACAGGTTGCTGCGGATGAAGAGAACCTGGCTATACAGAACGCAGCACTTAAGATGCAATTCGACAGTGCTAAAGACGGAACTTTGGATCAGATTGAACAGGAAATCAGGAAATATGAAAAGCAGATACAGGATGGAACTATAAAATCCACTCATGATGGATACATTTCCGGGCTCAATATTACAGAAGGTAATTCTCTTTCACAGGGTGCCAGTGTGTGCAGGATTGCTTCCCCGGAAGATGAGCATATAGTTGTATGCTATGTTTCTGTAGCTGATGGTAAAAAAATAACCCCGGGAATGCAGGTTGTTATTTACCCATCTACAGTTAACAAGCAAGAGTATGGGCACATGGAGGGGACGGTAACTACAGTTGATGAGTATGTGACCTCTCAGGAAGAAATACAAAACCAGCTGGGGGATCCTTCTTTAACCCAGGCCTTTACCAAGGATGGCCCTGTGGTATCGGTAAAAGTGTGTCTTAGAAGAGATGCAACAACGGTAAGCGGCTTTTGGTGGTCAAGCAAAAAGGGCAAGACTGTCAGCATGACCGAAGGAACAATGGTATCAACAGATACAATTATTCAGGAGAAAGCGCCTATTACAATGCTCATTCCCCTGTTAAAAGAAAAGCTTTCCGTAAAGCGCGATATGTAGTGGGAAAAATTGGGGATAAAGATGAAGCTAAAAAAGAAAAAATTGGGATATGCCAAGACACCTACGGTATATCAGATGGAAGCAACAGAATGTGGGGCAGCTTCCCTTTCCATGATATTCGGGTATTTTGGTAAGTTTATACCGCTTGAGCAGATGCGAATAGAGACCGGCGTATCACGTGATGGTTGTAATATGAAGAACATCATGAGGGCCGGGAAAAAGTTTGGGCTTGAAGTACATGGCTATAGAAAAGATCTCAAAGATCTGTTTGAATTGCCAGTGCCATGCATAATTCACTGGAATTTTAACCATTTTGTCGTATGGGAAGGAAGAAAAGGCAAATACTGTTACATAAATGATCCTGCTATGGGAAGGAGAAAGCTGACAGTTCAGGATATAGACGATTGTTTTACAGGTGTAGTCTTGACCTTTGCGCTTACTGACGCATTTACAAAGAGTAAAAAGCAGAGCAATATGCTTGATTTCATCAGTCGGAGGCTTAAAGGGCAGAAAGGGGCCATTGCAGCGCTTATAGTCCTGGGTTTGTTTCTGGTGGTCCCGGGAATTGTAACCCCGGTTTTTTCACAGATTTTTATTGATGATATCCTTCTTGGGGGCAAGGATGACTGGGTCAGTGTACTTTTGGTGGTAATGCTTGGCACGGCGCTGTTTAAGTCATTTCTCACCTGGTACAGAGGAAAGCTCCTGGCAAAACTTCAGAACAAGATGATATCCATAAGTGCATACAACTTTCTCTCGCATCTGATAAGACTGCCTATTTCTTTTTATGATCAGAGATATGCGGGTGATCTGTCCCAGAGAATTGTAAATAATAACAACATAAGCACCTTTTTAACCAGTGATCTGGCTCAGACAGTGCTCAACATATTTGTGGCGATGTTTTATTTTGTTCTTATGATTTTTTACAGTCCGATCCTTACGGCTATCGGCTTTACCTGCGTGATCATAAATCTTCTTGTAATGCGTTGGGGAGCTTCTTACATGGGAGATATCTCAATGAAGAGTCAGCAGGATCAAGGCAGGATGATGGGGGCTCTTTTTGCGGGACTTAGTATTACAAGTACCTTAAAGGCTTCCGGAACAGAGAACGAATACGTCAGCAGACTTGAAGGAAATTATGCTAAGGCTATTCTCATGGAACAGTCTATGGGTATGAGGCAGGAACTTCTAAATGCTATCCCTGAGGTGTCCAAGAACCTTCAGAGCGTGCTTACCCTTATTGTGGGCGGAGTGCTGGTAATAAGAGGATATATGACTGCCGGTATGCTGATTGCATACTCGGGACTTCTGGATTCCTTTACAGAACCTATCAATTCTCTTGCAGGTTTTATTCAGAAGATACAGACAACCAGGGCAGACATGGCAAGGGTAAATGACATCATGAAGTATAAGGAGGACGATAAGTACAACGAAGAGGAATATGAACCGTATTCTGAAAAACTCATCGGTAAAGTAGAACTTCAAAATGTTTCTTTTGGATATGACATTTTAAAGGATCCTCTTATAGATGATTTTTCCTTTGTGTTAAAACCCGGAAAATCTATAGCATTCGTCGGTGCTTCAGGAAGCGGAAAATCCACTGTAAGTAAGCTTTGTTCAGGATTATATAAACCTTGGGGCGGAGAGATTAAATTTGATGACTGCCTTGTTAAGAAAATTCCTCCTGAGGTTCTTTCTGCCAGTGTGTCTACGGTGAGTCAGAGCATTACGCTTTTCTCCGGAACTGTGCGAGATAACCTGACTCTATGGAATAAATACATAAGCGATGAAGACGTGATAAGGGCAGCCAAGGACGCCTGTATCCATGACATCATCACTTCCAAGCCCGGAGCGTACGATTATCAGCTCTCTGAGGGAGGATCAAACTTTTCAGGAGGGCAGAGACAAAGGCTTGAGATTGCAAGGGCTCTTGTTACAAATCCTTCGGTTCTCATAATGGATGAAGCGACCAGTGCTCTTGATCCGATTGTGGAAAAACAGATATTGGACAACATCAAGAGAAGAGGTTGCACATGTATCATCGTTGCTCACAGATTAAGTGCTATAAGGGACTGTGATGAAATAATAGTTATGGAAAAAGGCAAAATAGTTCAGAGGGGAAGTCACGAGGAGCTTGCTGCTTTAGAAGGGCATTATCAGCGGCTTATTCAGAACATTTAAATATATATCAGGGAGTGTCTGATGGATAAGAAAACTATAAAAGGTGGGGAAATATATTATGCCGAGAATTCCTCTTCTTTGTATGCGTCAGAGGATGGGAATATTCTCATATATCTGATACCGCTTAAGGATGGTGAGGAAGGACGGAAGCTCTTCCTTTCAGAAATGCATAAGGGGGAGAGTTTTCCCGGATTTAGCCATAGCTCCGAGCATCTTGGTGACTGGGTATTGGGAATCGTGGCTCTTGAAAAGGCTACAATCACGGTTTCAGAAGATTCTGTTACAGATACTGATATCCTTGAATTTGCCAAAGCAGTAGGTCTTGATATAAGCGACCCGGGAGACCTGGCTGAAGAGCTTATAGAAAAATATGAGAAGCTCAGCGTAAGGGAAAAAGGCTATATATACGCCACAAGAAAAGAAGGTGAGAGGACAAAGGAGAGAACCTTCAAGCTCCTTTTAGGCCTTTTTGACAACGAAAAAAACACAGGTTCTGCTGAGAATTTTACAGAGACAGGAAAACCCTTATATGATGCAGTATCTTTTTTGTGCGCTAAAGAGCGAATCAATATAGCCAGCCTTGATCGAATTGTGGAGTGCTGTGGAAGAAGATATGAGATAGCTGATATAGCAAGGATCTCGCATTTTGTAATCAGAGAGATTGTGCTTGAAGGTAAGTGGTATAAGAGTGATTGCGGAGCTTTTCTTGCAACAAGAGCCGAAGATAAGGCTGTGGTGGCACTTGTTCCCAATGGCCCATACAGCTATATGATGTATTGCCCCAAAGATGGAAAAACTGTGCGGGTCACAGCTGCTATCGCAGATGGCCTGAAGCCTTCGGCATATATGTTTTACCGTCCTTTTCCGGAAAAAAAGATATATATAAGAGACCTTATCCGTTTTGGAATGGAGAAGGTATATAAGTCAGATATTGTCAGGCTTTTTGCAATGGCACTGATAGGCACACTTATCGGTTTATTACTTCCTTACATGAATGAACAGGCCTATGACAAGTTTATTCCTATGGGAAATGCATCGGGGCTTATGCAGCTTGGAGCAGTACTTATTGCTTGTTCTCTCGGCAATATTACTTTTTCAATAGTAAAAAATCTATCCTCATTCAGGTCCATGAATTCCATGGAATATGCTGCACAGTCAGCCGCTATAGACCGTCTTTTTAACCTGCCGGAGAGCTTCTTCAGAGATTATGACGCAGCAACTCTTGGTCAGAGGGTAATGGGAGTAAAAACAATATATGAAGTGATAGCCAATAGTATTATAACCTCGCTTCTTTCGGCGTTGTTTTCAATTTTGTACCTTTGGAGAATGTTCAAGTATTCCGGTAAAATGGCGGGATGGTCACTGGTTCTTTTGCTTGTAGTGGTCATCTATATCGTCGTTATAGGAATAGTGCAGACCAAATATGAGGTGAGCAAACTAAAAGTTGACACCCATGCGCAGGCTACAAGCTTTCAGATCATATCCGGGATCAGCAAAATAAGGATAGCAGGAGCTGAGGACAGAGCAATTTTAAATTACCTTGGGGATTTTGTTTCATCCCGCAGGATAAATACCAAAAAGGAAGACATGACTCTTTTGGTAAGCGCCGTGACCTGTTCTGTCCAGATCATTTTCTCTGTAATATTCTATTACCTTATGATCAGGAAGAACATCGGTCTGACAATCGGTGGATTCTCGGCGTTTACTGCCGCCTTTGGCTCATTCTCTTCTGCAATACTGCAGATTGTACAGAACATTCTGGTGGTAAATCAGATTAAACCACTATATGACAACATAAGGCCGATATTGGAGACACTTCCGGAGCTCAGTGAAGACTCTGTGATGCCATCAAAGATTGAAGGCGGAATTGAAGTAAATAATGTCAGCTTCTCCTATAATCCAGATGAGCCGCCGGCTCTGTCAAACTTTAACCTGAGTGTCAAGCCGGGTGAATATATAGGAATTGTCGGCTCCTCAGGCTGTGGAAAATCTACTCTTTTAAAAATACTTCTTGGGTTTGAAAAACCACAGGTGGGAAAAGTCTATTACGACAACCAGGATATCGATGATCTGGATAAAAGAGAACTTCGTAAAAAATTCGGTGTTGTACTTCAGGATGGAGGCCTTATCTCAGGAAGTATCTATGATAATATAACTATTACTTCTCCCGGGATAAAAATGAAAAGGGTGGAAGAAACAATAAGGGAAGTGGGGCTTGAAGATGATATAAAACAGATGCCCATGGGACTTCATACAGTTATTTCGGAAGGCGCCGGAACAATATCCGGAGGACAGGCTCAGAGAATACTAATAGCAAGGGCTATAGTGGGAAAACCCAAGGTGATATTTCTTGACGAAGCTACAAGTGCTCTGGACAATGTCACTCAGAATCAGGTAGTTGAAACCCTAGAGAGTATAGATGCTACCAAGATAGTAATAGCCCACAGGCTTAGTACTGTTAAAAACTGTGACAGGATCATAGTCATGGACAAAGGAAGTATTGTTGAACAGGGAAGCTACAACGAGTTGATGGATGCGAAAGGACGTTTCTATGACCTGGCTATCAGACAAATCTCATAGAAAAGAGAAATTTGAAAAAATTTACCGGGAGAATTTTGAAAGGGTCTATCGTTATGCATATATGATCCTTCTTGATCAACATGATGCAGAGGATGTTACCTCGGAAACCTTTATGGCGGCTTTTAATGAATTTGACAGCTATGATGCAAACAAGGCGTCGGTTATCACCTGGTTGTCAAGGATTGCCCATAATAAAGCGATAAATCTCCTAAGGTCTTCCGCCTACAGAGAGCGAAATGAGCTGCCCCAAATGGATACTAAAGGAGCTGAGGACAAGGCAATAGAGAATATTTCTGAAGATGTGGCATTTGCCACTCTGTCATTTTTGAGTGCAGAAGAAAGAGAGTTTTTAACTTACAGATATGTGTTTGAGTTTTCAAACAAGGAGATAGCAAAACTGCAAGGTTCTACTGAAGACGCAATTAAGATGCGATATAAGAGACTTCTGGAAAAATGCAGAAAAAAGCTGTCAGAGTAACTTTATGGATTCTTAAGTATCATTTTATAAAAGCTTAATTTTATAGCGTTACTTTATGAGGGTGCCAGGCTGTATATATATAAAACAGCAAGGCACCTTATTCTTTTATATAAAGAATACAGTACTGAGGAAATTGAATATGGATAATGAAAAGAGATTTGTGGACCTCAAGGTTACAGTTTTTGATGTGCCCTGGCAGATGAATCTTGAACTCACAACACAATGTCCATTACGCTGTCCCCAATGCTATGTACATTTAAATCAGGGAACTCATATGAGTCTTGATACAGCACTTTACTGGATAAGGGATGCGGCAGATGCCGGAGTAGAGCAGATTAACTTAAGTGGAGGTGAGACTTTATGTTATCCCTTTCTTGAGGAACTTATTGCAGAAGGTAAGAGTTTAAAGCTTAGCAGTGCCATTGCGCTCTCCGGAATATATGCCGGAAAGGAGACACTGGAAAAGCTCATAGCAGCAGGTGTGAACGACATATTTATTTCCCTGAACGTAAGTACTGAGGAAATAAATGCAAAGACCAGAGATGGGTACGAACTGGCTATAAAGGCACTGGAAACCTTAAAGGAACTTAGGTTTATTCTTGAAAATGGAGGAATAATATGGACAACAGGATAGAAAGAATCAAGGAATTATTCAGTGATGAGGCAATGGTAAAAGAAGTATTGTCTATTGCAGAACCTGAGAAAGCACAGGAGTGGTTTTCAGACCATGGGATAGAGTTCACCCTGGATGAGATAAAGGACATGGGTGAAATGATAAACAAAGTCCAAAAAGGAGAGATAAAAGCTGGATATCTGGCAGTAAATGATGAACTTTCAGAAGATGATCTTGAAAATGTGGCCGGGGGTACTAATCAGACTGCTGTTGAGTATGCTTTAGGGGCTATAGGGATTGCAATGGTTTCGATAGCAATAGGAATAGCTTGTACTTGGTAATTATCAAGAGCAGAACCACGCATTTACTATGGCTTTTGTGAGCAAATAGGTGAAAACAATGAAAAGGACGTTCAGCGAAGAAGAAATTGAAGATATTCTGAGACGATACAGACCACCTGTAAATGAGGTCTTTAAGAATCGACTTGAGAAGAATTTGTTCGCTAAAAAGAAGGAGGTAATTATGGGTACTAAAGAAGAGAAAATCAAGGAGATGCTGGAAAATGAGGATTTGCTTAAAGAGGTACTGGCCATAGAAAAGCCGGAGGATGCTCAGAATTGGTTCTCTGACCATGAAGTGGAACTTACAATTGATGAAATTAAGGCAATTGGAAAACTGCTATCACAAATTTTAAAGGGAGAGGTAACTACTAATGAGCTTCAGAGAATTGCTGATGGTGAACTTGGAGAGGATGAGCTAGAGGCTGTTGCGGGTGGAAAAATGACTACATCTGACGTAGTGATGTTGGTGGGATCTGCTGTGGCAGGACTTGGGATAGGGACAGTACAGATACTTATCGCTGCCGGGTTAATGTGGTAGTTAGGAGATAATAAAAATGACAATTGAACAGGAAAGAGAATGCAAGGGAAACAATTTCTAACACAAAGAGAGGAGAATAAGAGATGAGAGATACTATTGAAAAAATGAAGGAGATTTTTGAGAACGAAACGCTTCTTAAGGAGATGTTTTCGAACGAGAAGCCGGAGGATGCCCAGAATTGGCTCTCTGAACATGGAGTGGAGTTGAGTTTGGATCAAATTAAGGCCTTGGGAGATATCTTGAAAAAGGTAGCAAGCGGAGAAATAACGAAAGAACAGCTTGAGAGTGCAGCCAACGGGGAACTTTCAGAGGATGATCTTGAAGAGGTTTCCGGTGGATACTCGGCACTAGAATGGGGTGTCGCGCTTGGTTTTACTGGCGTAGCAATGGCGCCTTTGGCAGTCATTTTTGCAGCAACATGTATGTGGTAAATATATGAGGACTTTGTCGGATAATCAAACTTTTTGAGGGTTTGCCAAGCGTTTTGAGGGTCTGGTTTGAGGGTCAGAGTTCTAGGGCTATTTTGGTTAACCTATTTTATAGTGGGTGTCCAACACGATAGCATATAGTTATCTGTCGCCCTGGTGCGACGGCCCAACGCCCCATGGGACCCGCCGCTCGCATCGGACAGGGCTCGGTATTAAAAGCAATTAAGGAAACGGAGGGAGTGCAGGTAACGATTCTTACATGAAATGAGCTAGGATTAGTCAGTTTCAATAACTGATTAACCCTGGTTTTGTTTATTATCACGATAGACCTTCACGATAGACCCTCAAAATGATTGACCCTCAAAAACTTTGAATACCCACTTTGTCTTCAGACTGAAATGCAGGGGCTATGATATGAAAAAAGAATTTAGTGATGATGAACTTGAATACTATTTGAAAAACTTCAGGCCCCCTGAAAATGAACTTTTCAGACGAAGGCTTAAAAAAAGACTCACAGCTGAAAAAACAGGCAGTGACAGCGCGATGAGGAAAGAAGAAAACATGAGTGATAATGCACAAAAATTAGTAGAGATTTTTAAAGATGAAGAGCTTGTAAAAGAAGTTGTAATGATTGAGAACGCAGAGAAAGCACAGCAGTGGTTTTCCAAGCATGGGGTTGAATTAACCATGGACGACATTGGGCAGATGGCAGAGAAACTAAATAAAGCAAAAAGAGGTCAGCAGGAAGGGGACGAAATTAGTGAGGATGGAGAACTCTTTGAAGATGATCTCGAAGCTGTAGCCGGAGGTGCAGGAGGAATTAGCGGATTCCTTGATGCATTTACTCAGGTAATGTTTAATCTTGGAGATATATTCGTGGGGTGGTAAGTGTCATTGAAAAACGACGAGAGATTCTTTAATCCAAAGGTCAGGTTTTTTGATACACCCTGGCAGATGAATCTGGAGCTGACAACCAGGTGCCCATTGCACTGTCCGCAGTGCTATGTATCCCTGAATCAGGGGACCGAAATGAATATTGATACAGCTCTATACTGGATCCGTGATGCGGCAGAGGCAGGAATTAAGCAGGTGAATTTAAGTGGAGGAGAGACCTTGTGTTATCCCCATTTAAAGGAACTTATTTTGGAATGCAAGAGGCTTGATCTAAGTAGTGCAATTGCTTTGTCGGGAGTGTATGCAGAAAAAGAAACTCTTAAGGAACTTATAGATGCCGGAGTGGATGACATATTCATTTCCCTAAACGGCAGCACCAGGGAAATCAATTCCAGAACAAGAGACGGTTACGAACTGGCAGTTAGGGCTCTTGAAACATTGAAGGAGCTGGAGTTTGAAAACAGACATATCAACTGGGTGATGCATTCAAGTAATGCTGATGACTTTCCGAGTCTTATGGAGCTGGCAGAGAAATATGGGGTGAATACTGTTGCGATACTTGCTTTTAAACCAGACAGCTCCTATGAACTTAAAAGCTATCCAACAAAGCAGCAGATGACAGACACAGCAGCATTTATTAAGAAGTACAAGGGAAATGTGAAAATTGTACCAGAGCCATGTTTTTCCCAGATGCGTGCTTATGTATATAAAAGCTTTTTAGGAAACTTAAATATGGGACCGGCGAGAGGATGCGGAGCAGGAAGAAATGGTATCTCCGTAGCAGTTGACGGGAGGCTGACCCCCTGCAGGCACCTTGATGTTCGGGAGAGCTTCGAGCATATATCAGACTACTGGAATAATTCTGATTTTCTAAAACAGCTTAGGAGCGTAGAAGAAAACAGAAAGGCTCCCTGCAAGGGATGCATATATGAGAATAACTGCCTTCCATGTCAGGCGGTAGGATATAAACTTCATGAAGGACCAAATTTTGGTATGGAAGAATGTCCTGTTCATGAAGCAGCTGAAAATGAAATAAAATAGGAATCTGAGATGACAGATCAGACCGAAAAAATGAAAGAACTTTTTGAGAACAAAGAACTGCTAAAGGAGATATTATCCATATCAGAGCCGGAAGAAGCACAGAAGTGGTTTTAGACCATGGCATAGACTTTTCACTGGATGAAATAATGAAAATGGGAGAAATTCTTCAAAAATGAGCCGTGGAGAGATTACGGAAGAAAAAATTGAAAAGGGCGATGAACTAAGTGAGGACGACCTTGAAGCAGTAGCAGGAGGTGAGGATACAACCTTCTTGCAGAAAGGTGGGGCATTTACGGCTGTTGCGGGTCCTGTAATACTTATGGCAGGTTTTATGTGCGGCTGGTAAAGAGAAAAAAATAATTTGTTAAGGAGGTAGTAAAAGAAATGAATATTACTCTGAACAAGGAAGGCAAAAAGCTCACTATAGGACTCGAAGGACGCATGGATGCAGTCTCAGCACCGGAGCTTGAGAAGGTGATTGAGAGTGAACTTTCAGGAATAACAGAACTTATTTTTGACCTTAAAAAACTGGAATACACTTCATCTGCAGGTCTTAGGCAGTTTCTTGCGGCCCAGCAAATTATGGATGATCAGGGCGAAATGGTAGTGAGAAACGCAAATGAGGCCGTTCTTGATATTTTTGATGAAACAGGCTTTACCGACATTTTGGATATAGAACAGTAATAGGAGGAATGTTTAGCCACTAGGGACGGTTCATATTGACTTTTTTGAGCCACTGAGAGCCGGCCCCAATGGCTTTAAAGAGGTAGGTTATGGCACGGATCAGGAAGTGCTGCTGGGAATTATTGGGCCTGGAACCTGCTTTGGTGAGCTGGGGCTTTTGGCATCAGTACCATCAATATATACTGTCATTGCTTATTCGGACGTATACGCGCTAAGGGTGACTGAGGGACGTATGGGCGACTTTATACAGGAAAACCACGCAAGTGTGATGCAGATAATGAAGAATATGGCAAATACCATGATCCGTATGCAAAAACAGATTATGTTACTTCAAAATGAGCTTAGTATCTATTCAAAAGATAAAGATGAATTAAATGAAGCCAAGAAGGATATTATACGAAGTATTTACAATCCAAAGGCAATGAATATGCGTGGAAAAATGCATTTTCTTGGAAATAATACAAAAAAAACTTGAAGGAGACCCACTATGAAGGAATATGTTTTCAAAAAAGACCGCAGTGAGATACCAAAGGTCATAGATTTTATCAGGGAATGTCTTGATAAAAAGAAGATTACCAAGAAAAATGCAGTAAGACCTCTTTTGGCAGCAGAAGAGATACTTGAAAAAATCTGTGAAGTCGCCAATGATGACAGCGAAATTATAGTTGGTGTTGAAAGCCTTTTGGGGAATGTGAAGATCAAATACAGCGGAAAAGGCGGAGAGTTCACGGTTGCTGATATTCAGGGAAAGCTTCTTTTTGGCGGATCATCTTCTATAGGAGGAAGAGCTGGGGAGGCCTTGCAGGGCCTGATACAAAAGCTCTTTGGAGAAAATCTGAATGTAAGATGTGAGAAGGGCAATATTTTTGTTAAGCAGCAGGTAAAAAAATCTCCTTATTCCAATCTTATTGTCACATTATTGGCACTTGTTCTTGGTGTTGCTACTGGGCTTTTGATGCAAAACATGCTGCCTTCAGACGTTTCAGGAACTATTACTAAGAATGTTTTTTCACCTGTGTACACGGTGCTTATCAACGCGCTTAAAATGATCGTCGCACCTTTGGTGTTCTTCTCGATTGCCAGCAGTATAGCGGAATTTTCAGATATCAGAGCTCTTGGGCGAATAGCAGGAAAGGTCGTTGCTATGTATATTCTGACTTCCGTACTTGCTATTGGCGTAGGGTATGTTACATACAATATTTTCCCTATAGGCAATCCCAATCTTGCACAGGCTGTGGATGCCGACGCTGCAGCTGCAACCATTGCAAAAGGAGAGTCTGCGACCATTTCCATAAAGGATACATTAGTAGGAATTGTTCCCACTGATGTTATCACTCCTTTTCAGAAGTCAGATATGCTGCAGATAATCTTTATGGCAATCTGTCTGGGGCTTGCTGCAGCTACTTTGGCAAAGGCAGTGCCTATTGTTAAAGACTTTGTATCTGCTATGAACATGGCCTTTTCAAAGATTACTGCAGTGATCGTTTCATTTATGCCAGTAATGGTATTTTGCTCCATGGCCAAAATGATGGCAACGATGAAGTTTTCATCTTTTATGGATGTTATAACTTGGATACCGGTAGTATATCTGGGAGATGTAATAATGATATGTGTTTATTTGGTCCTGCTTCTGATATTTGCAAGGCTTAATCCGTTTAAATTCATTAGCAAGTATTATCCTGCAATGGTTTCTGCATTTACCTTATCTTCAAGTAATGCTGCCCTTCCATCATCAATCAGACAGTGCAAAAGTCTTGGTGTTTCGGAGAAGGTTTATTCATTCTCACTTCCTCTTGGCGCAACGATAAATATGGACGGAAGTTGCATAACTCTCATGATCTCAGCACTGTTTTTTGCTAGAATTTACCAGCTTCCTGTGACAGGCGCAATGCTTCTTCAGCTGTTCATCGCTATTATTGTACTGTCAGTGGGGTCTCCCGGAGTTCCAGGAGGGAATCTTGTGTGCCTTACTCTTCTTATACCGCAGATTGGCATACCTGCTGAGGCAATAAGTCTTGTCATGGGACTTTATCCGATAATATCCATGATGCAGACAATGGCTAATGTTACCGGTGATGCAGTAGTCACCACAATAGCAGCACGGTCGGAAGATATGGTGGATATAAAGAAATACAATCAATAAGATGTGGAGTCAGTAATACCAAATGTATGGAAGAGAACAGTATTAAGAATCAGGACAGGCTTGACATAGAGGCTGATTTGGAAAACCTGCCTGTAGTAACAGATTTTGTTGAGCAGAGAGTTCGTAAACTGAATTCTTCGCAAAAGGAAGTGTCACAGACGCTTATAGTGACAGAAGAACTGTTTGCGAATATAGCAAGCTATGCTTACGGTCAGGACACAGGCATGGCTACTTTGATTGTGGAGATTTCCAGGGATGATAATTCTATAGAGATAACATTTATAGACAGCGGAGTTCGCTACAACCCTCTGGACAAAGAAGATCCTGATATAACTCTGAAGGCTAAGGAGAGGCAAAAAGGTGGACTGGGCATCTTTTTTGTTAGGAAGAAAGTAGACAGTATAATCTACAGATATGAAGAAGGAAAGAACATACTAACGATAGAAAAGACGTTTCGTGGGAATGACAGATAAAAAGGAGGCTGTTATGGGAACCAGAGAAGAAAAGTTAAAAGAGATATTTGAGAATGAGGAACTGTTTAATAAACTGTTACATCTCAAAAGTGGCAGAGAGGTTCAGGATTTTTTATCAGAGCATGGTGTTGAAATGACGATGGAGGAAATTCATGGACTGGGAGAGCTCCTTTCCGGGGTTGCCAGTGGAAAAATTACAAAGGAGACGCTTGAAAAAATCGAAAGCGGAGAACTTTCAGAGGAAGAACTTGAGGAGGTATCCGGTGGTGGACTGTTTTTTTTAGGCGGAATTGTTTTTGCTGTTTGTGTGACAACAGCTTTGGATTACTTCGGCATCATCGGTGCACAAGATATAGTAAATCAGGATTTTGATTGGAATTGATGAATTGGAGACAATCTTATGAGGAGCAAAATAATGCGCCTTTGTGTCACCATTGTAGTGACCGCAATAATCGCATTCTTTGTCAGCGGACTTATAGAGGTAATGCTGATACAAAAAATGGTTGGCGAAGCAGGTGAAAACCAGACGATTACCCTTAAAGAAAAATCTCAGGAGACACTTACAGGAATTGTGGAGGGCAGTCTTAAACAGACTATACGGCAGGCTGCGGACAATTCCAACGATGAGTTTTGGAGCCTTGATCATGATTTCAGAATCTTAGGTGAGCAGGTTCAGGATGTTTTTATGCATCCGGAGAACTACAGCGAGGTTCCTGTTAACCCTCCGAGTAAGGCTAATGCCGGTAAGTATGTGCAGCAGTTAATGTTTGCTGACTGGGCTGATCAGAACGATCAGGAGACCATGCGGATGGTAAGAAAGCTGGGTAATCTTTCACCCATTATGGCAGAGATCATAAGGGGAAACAGCGACTATACCATGGACTGTTATATAGCCCTCCCCAGCGGAGTTACTATTGCCATGGACAAAATGTCCGAACAGAAATTTGAGGAGGATGGAAAGGTAAAAAACTATGATCCAACCTCCAGAGCCTGGTATCAGGGAGCGGTAGAAAAACAGGATATGTATTTTTCTGCGGCAGTTCACAGTTATTTTTACGATCTTACTGAGGTTGTATTTGGTTATCCTATATACGTTGACGGAGAGCTTGTGGCTGTCCTTGAGGGCTCTACTAAGCTTGATGCCCTTCAGCAGCTTGTTTCAGAGCTTAGCTTTAGCGAAAACAGTTTTTCAATTCTTATAAGCGGCGATGGACAGCTTGTCTATTCTCCGAGGACGGAGGGCGACCTTGCCATGGACGATATGCTTTCTACAGACATCAGAGAAACCGCCAACCCTGAGCTTAACGATTTGGTAGCCAGGGCTCTTTCGCTTGAAGAGGGCTTTACCAGTGTGCATATCGACGGCGAAAAATATTATGTTGCCTATGCTCCGTTAAAAATAATGGGCTGGACTCAGATGATGTTTATCGGAGAAAAAGAACTGCTGAACTCAACGGATTCTCTTCTTGAGGAAATCGACAATTCAAATACTCAGACATTTTCAAAGTTTCAGGGAAGGATAAGGAGAACTACAATCGTAATCCTTATTGTCATGCTGCTTCTTATATTCAATGCAGCAATGGCATCTGCTATCATTTCGAAAAGGATGGTAACACCTATTAATACCATGACTGAGAGAGTTAAGAACATGGATGGGGATGATATGTCCTTTGAAATGGAAGAGGTTTATAAAACAAAGGATGAGATAGAGGTTCTGGCAGGCGTTTTCCATAAACTGACCTATAAGCTTAAGAATTATATCAATGAAGTAGCCAGAATTTCAGCGGAGAAAGAACGTATAGATACAGAGATGGCCACTGCCAACAAGATTCAGGACTCCATGCTTCCCAGAATCTTCCCTGCATTTCCGGATAGACCTGAGTTTGAGCTTTACGCAGACATGAAGCCAGCCAAGGAAGTTGGAGGAGATCTGTACGATTATTATTTTTTAGATGATGACCATCTGGCCATGGTGATAGGAGATGTTTCCGGAAAAGGAATATCGGCAGCCCTCTTTATGGTAATGACCAAGCATATAATACAAAGTCAGGTGATGCTCCATGGCGGTGATGTATACAAAGCAATTGAAGGTGTCAATGCCCTTCTGATGGAAGAAAATGCTGCAGGAATGTTTGTGACAGTGTGGCTTGGGGTGCTGAATGTTACAACAGGGGCGCTGTCCTATGTCAATGCAGGCCATGAATACCCTATCATCTGCAGAAAGGGCGGACAGTATGAACTATATAAGGATAACCATGGCTCACCTGTTGCCTGCAGGAAGAAGATCAAAATAAAGCTGAATGAAATAACCCTTAATCCGGGAGATGTACTTTATCTCTATACCGATGGAATTACTGAGGCAACAGACAGTGACTTTAAGATGTTCGGACATGACAGAATTCTTGAAGTGCTCAATGCCAGGAAGGAAGCTACTGTGCTTGAGCTTGATAAGACTGTCCGGGCTGCGGTAGATGAGTTTGTAGGAGAAGCTGACCAGTTTGATGACATGACTACGCTCTGCATCAGATACAATGGACCTGAAAAAGGGAAAACAAAAAAAGATACTTAAAAGATTGAAAGGAAAGATATGACTAACAGAAACGAAAAATTAAAGGAAATTTTCAGCGATGAGGCGAAGGTGAAAGAAGTACTGTCAATCGAAGATCCTGAAAAGGCGCGTGAATGGTTCTCTGAACATGGAGTGGAGTTTTCTATTGATGAGATACATAGACTCGGAGAGACAATCAATAAGATTAGCAGGGGTGAAATAACCCAGGAGGATCTGAATAAATCAGATGAGCTTTCAGAAGATGACCTTGAAGATGTGGCAGGAGGAAGCGAAGCAGATAAGTTCCTGGCTTATTTGTGTGCTGTAGGGATGCTTGGAATAGCTGCAATAGCAATACCCTGGTAAATAGATCCGGTATGGAGATTTAATTTATTTTTGGAAGAGCCTGACATTTTGAGCTTTATAAGGACAAACAGCATAAAACAAGACTGCAAGTAAAACTATACCCGAAAGGGGAAGATGGTATATGATACTGGGAAGAGAAGTCATTCCATATCTTGCGCGTACTTATAAACAACTTTACCTTATTCCGGGTAGTGACGGAGCAGATGAGAAGTATAGAGCTATAGTAAGGCGCGGTGAAGATTTATCTGAAAAGACACTTGCTCATTTTACTATGTCGGATAATGATAGCTTGGTGTTTACAGAAACACCTGCGGGGATTGTTCAGGTAATATCTCTCTATGAAAGAAATGATTTTGAGATATTCATACAGATAATGGCGAACAGATGCAAGAAAAAGGTTATTCCGCGAACACAGGGAGCTGCTATCATAGATGGTGTTATAAACTGGGATAAGATAAATGCCCACAAGAAGGAATTCTTAGAGAAAGAAATTGCACGGGGGAATTATTTCCCTGATTGGAGTGCAGAATTTAGGAGATTTACTTCCAATAAATGTAATTACCAGGATGGGATAATCGTTCTTTCAGTGGGACCATATAGTGGGATTTCAGCATCTGAGCTTGGTTTCTCCGAATCGGAATGGATTGAGCTTTCAGCGGTCATAAGAAAATATCACGAGTGTACACATTTTATATGCCGGAGGCTGTATCCGGATCAGATCGATCCTATATGGGATGAAGTTGTAGCGGATGCAGTAGGTATTTTTGCTGCATTTGGAAGGTACGATAGTGATATGGCACTTAAGTTCCTGGGAGTTGATGAAAGCGGATATAAAGGCGGAAGGCTTGAAAACTATCTGGAAGAATGCATCGAAGAACGGTCCAAAAACCTTAAACTGGATAAAATGTCAAAACTTGTCAGTACGTATGTCAAGCTCTTCTCAAAAATAATAAGTGAAAGTGGAACTAATAATCCGTTTGAAATACTAAAACATTTAGAATGCAATTATGAGCTTTATAGAATTTATCCTGGAAAACAGAATAAAAGTCAATAAATATCTTAACAGGGTGCTGTAGCTTTTGGGCATTACAGGTCCTGCTATTGCCCTTGGACTTCATTGAGGGATATTTAGGGATATAACCTATGAAAAAAGCGATCGGTGGATTTTGAATCCATAGGTTGCTTTTTTATAGCTTTAAATAATTGGATAATCAAACTTTTTGAGGGTTTGCCAAGCGTTTTGAGGGTCTGACTTGAGGGTCAGGCCCTTTTAGTATGGGGAGTTTTTGAGGGTTTGGTTTGAGGGTCTAGTTTGAGGGTCTGAATTTAAGGCTCATTTTTAAAGCCCACAGATTACTCCGCAGGCTTTGTTATCAGTTAGGAAGGTAAATCTGTTGCGTTAAGGAAAACCTCTGGATAATCAAGTTTATTCCCATCAGGCAAAACAAGTTATAGTGACATCATAGAGGATAAAGTGGATTTTGGCTTTTTTGGAGAGATGCTTGTGGGATTGACAATAGTGCCAGAACAAGCTTCTCTTGAGCTTGCACTTAGCAATTATGGTGATGATGTCAGAGTATTTAAGACAAAGATCAAATACTGCTCTTTTTGTGGAAGAGAGCTTTAGTTGGGAGCAGAGCAGTAAAATGCACTGCTTTTACTGCTCTATAGGGAAGCAAAGGTCACGACTGTTTCGCTCATATCTTCAAGCCGGATGCAGATGACACCATATTCATTAGGATCAAGGACGTTTCTTGGACCGTAGGAGCAGCCGCCATCTATAAGGAGCACGTTCTGCTCATGAAATGCCTGTAACTTGACATCAAGCCCGGCTACTCTTTGCACTGGCACATGACCTATCACAAAGTCCCAGTCTTTCTCAGTATAGTGGTCAATTGGAATTTCAAGATCATACCTGTAGGGCGTCTTCCATACGATATTCCAGATGACTCGGTTGTTGCATTCTTTGTATTCTTTATCAATGCATTCCTCGTTGAAATATGAGTGTGTTAAGCATATGGTCCTTCCATCCGTGTCGATTAACGTGGTCAGCTTTCTTGTCAGGAGCCATTCTACGAGATCTTTTCTATCAGATTCATTGAGTGAACAATACTGATCAAATGTCTCATCACCGCCATTATAGTACATCCACAACTCTGTACTGTCTCCCGGCAGATCTTCTGAATATCCATCAAGATCAATAGAATTAAGCATCATGTACTCATGATTACCGATGAGAAGATCCATGTTAGGAGTGTCTTTTATTTTCTGAAGTATCTTTATCCCATCAGGGCCCCTGTCTATGGCATCTCCAAGAACATACAGGAAGTCATTCTCAGAGAAATCTATTACATCCAGTAGTTTTTCAAAGATGCCATATTGCCCGTGAAGGTCGGATATAGCGTAGGTTGACATAATGTGCTCCTTTATATTTTGCTGAAAAAGTGAAATAACCGTTCCAAAATCACTGAAGTAATTATGTAAACTAAGAACGGCCACCTCTATAATGATAACATCAACAGAAAAATAAAAAAGTTTGTAAACATACAGAAAGAGGAAAAACCGATGGATAGAAAAAAGTAACTGCTAATGATGTTGTGCGAAAGAGGTGAGTGTTATGATGACATTGTTGTTTATGGTTTTATTCTTCGGTATATTTGGAAAGCTTATAGGATTTGCATTCAGGGCATCCTGGAGCATCATGAAGGTGATGCTGTATATCGTATTCCTGCCTGCGATATTGATGATAATGCTGTTTGGCGGGTTAATATATATTGCACTTCCGATACTTGTAATAGTAGGGCTGGTAAGTCTTTTCAGCCGTGCATGAGTAATTGATGAGGAGGAGAGAACATGGGAATAATAATGGGACTTATTCTTGGAGCCATTGCAGGCTTCGTTGCAAGTAGGATCATGGGAGAGTCTTCAGGAACTCTTAAGAACATTCTTCTGGGAATCGGAGGAGGATTTGTCGGAGGCCTGGTGTTCAATCTTATAGGATTATCCGCCAACGGATGGATTGGCAGCCTTGTGGTATCGACAGTAGGAGCCTGCATCTGCATATGGCTTGGAAGAAAACTTTTTTAACGTAAAGCAAAGGCGCAGCTGGTGTTCATAGACATCGGCTGCGCTTTAGTGTAGACGGATTAAGCTGTTTTACTTGAGATGTGTTCAGCAGCAAGCTCATCATTTATTGTAGGTACTTGGCAGAGATGCAGAGGCAGTTATTATTTATGAAGATATTGTCAGCTTTTTTGAGTATTGACAGTTGTTACAACAGAATAATCATTACTTATCCCGATACATTGGCAATAAGGGTTGTCGTGTATCGGGATTTTTTGTATGTACTTTGTGCGGTAATAGGGATGTTTTTACAGTAGTAGTTATGAAACCACCAATAATACTGGCGGTTTCGATTAAAAAATATGGATAACTCTGTGAATCGTTAACGACCATTGCTTGTATCATGTGATGTAGGGAATAGGAGAAAACGAGTGAAAAGAGATAACCCAAAAAAGAAGTCTGAAGCTAAAGAATTTCATATTCAAGTTGGCAAGAGACTTCAAAGATATAGACTTGAAGCTGGAGTTACACAGCAAGCGTTAGGAATAAGGATTGGGAGAACAGCAAATACCATAGCTGAGTATGAAGCCGGGAGAACTAAGATACCAATTGAAGTCGTTGCAAAGCTTGCTAAAGAGCTGAATTTTTCAATAGATGAGCTGCTTTTCGGGGAGCATGGAAGAATGGAATTTGTAGTCGAAAATCAGCTAAGAAAAATCAGCTCAAAGAGAATTCTTTTATATATGAAATTACTAGCAATAGAACTGGAGAGAAGAGATATAAAATCATAAATTCTGAAACTACATTGCCACAAAGATGCAAACAATGGTTACGACAGGGGGACTGGAACAAGTAGTGTTTTGTCTCCCTGTTTTTGATTATAAGCTGTGCATAAAGGAGGGGTTATGCCTAAAGAAACTAGAATGACAGCGGAAAAACTTGCAGCAGAGTTATGTGAGCAAGAAGGCTTTAGCGTTAAAGATGCTTCTGAATTTGCAGAGGACATGCTTAGCAGATTGTTAGCTGGACAAGTGGTAGGTGAAGAAGACGCTAATAACAAAGTGCCTTCAGTCATACAATCCCAAAAGCTCAGGCTGAGACACTGGTACATTCTTCTGGTCGATCAAATGCCGAATGTTTTTAATCACGATAAACCGATACCAATTCCTGCCGAATATGGAGGACGTGGAGATTTTATATGGGAACTTGTACGTACTATTTGGATCAAAGGAAAGTCAGATGGGATGCTTGATAAAATAGAGAGGATGCTTGATGGTAATGTGTCAGGTACGCCATATGATCCCGAAAAAGACAGACGTAAGGATGGTAAGCTTATCAGGACGATACTCACAGATTGCTTTTTTACTGGAGAGGCAAGCTCTCTCACTAACGAGGAGTATGCCAGACAATTACAGATAAGTCGCTCAACTCTTGAGAGTAAAAAAGAAGCAGGCATGGCAATTTTTGGAATCTTGATGTGGATATATGCTGTCAGAAGAGAAATGGAAGATATAGAAGAAGGAATTATACCAAGACCAGAACAGCATAGATGGTGGATGAAATATGTTTAGGGAGCAGCTTTGAGGCTGCTCTTTTTATGTTAATTGAGAAACATTCAATAATTACGCAATAAAAAACAAACAAACTACGTTTAAAGTTTAACAGACTTCATTAAATCCGCCAAATGCCAGTAATCATATGATAAAATGCCTATCGTTGCAGAAAGGAGGAGTCATTTAATTGGGGAAACATATCACTGAGTGGGGAGCTGGTGATTGTTATGAAAAAGAGTGTAAATGTTTATATGGCCGCATAAGATGTGGACCATTGTAATTCCGAGTTATCAGGTTTTGGTAGAAAGAGTAAAAAATTGTTGGGAGAATATGCAATGGCAGATATAAATGTAGCGGCTTGTTTTGAGAGGGAATTGGAGGAATTACACTGCCCATATTGTGGGAAATGGGTGTGTGATACCGATATGAATATAGGGCGAATAATAGAGCCCTGTAGAGAATGCGGAAGAAGACTTGTCATAATGAATATGGGAGATGTACCGTTTGTCTTTAAGGACAGGAGGAAGGTTGCCAGAATCCGCAGAAAAGAAAAAAAGATGCTTAAAAAAGCATTCTCAACTACAACTTAATATTGATATGAGCTGTGTGTATTGGGCGTCGAATCCGTAATTGTGGAAGGTTCGCAGCATGCAGCAAGAGTTTGCTTAGACGGACTATGAACAGTAATTGATGTTGAAAGGCGGAGCAGAACAGAGGAAATATCCATGACGGGTATTCTGTTTTGCTACCGTCTTTTTATTATGCCAATTTTTAGCGTTCAAATTTGAACTCATTTCGGAGATTTTTCTCTGTTTTCTCTGAATAAGGTTCAGATTTGAACATTTTTAATTGGGAAACTTACATAGGCAGATATCCGTGAAGCCCGGTTTTTGAAACTGACAACTTTCAAAAATCGGAGGAAACGGAAAATGAATAATAAAGATAATAATAAGGAATATGAAGTAATCAACCTGGGATATGAGTACCCTGGGATGAAAGGCGGAATCAAGTGGGCTGTTATCACGGAGCTGGATAGTGAAATGCTTATAGAAAAATATGGAGATGAATTATCTATGTTCAAGCCATTTGTTGTCATGACAAAAGCTCAGGGAGAGGTGCTTAAGGATTATGACAGAAATGAGGCTAAACATAGAATGAGAAGAGTCAGAACCTGCTCACTGGACGGATATGTGGAGGGAGAAACTGAGTATATATATTCTGTTTTTTCAAAGGATGAACCAGAGGATATAGTTGTCCAGATGGATGAGGTAGAATGCTTACGTAAGGCTGTTGAAACTCTTACAGATATTCAGAAAAGGAGGCTCAAACTATATTTTTATAATGATTTGACTGCGCGTGAAATAGCTGAACTAGAAGGCGTTTCACATAAGAATGTGTTGAAATCTTTGAACGAGGCAATTAAGAAAATTCAAAAATATAAAAACTAAGGGGTACCATCAGTAACTTCTCTGTTCGGATAGATGAGAGGATAAAAACTCATTTGTCGGACATTGAAAAGTAAATAGCCATTCATCAGGTACGTTCCTGTTATTCAAGCCCCAAAGGTACGCCTTGTGCGATATAGCCTCACTGAAAGCCGTTAGCACCGGTCTGGCGATGACAATAACATGGATAATGATACTTCCGCTCAGCCACAACTCATCGTAATGGGAGCGGCCCGGCGAGATCCGCGGGGAGGTAAAGAGCCTATGGAGCTGTCAGCTGCAGCCGCCTGATGACTTCCGAAATCCGGGTGTCGAGGACAAATAGATACAATATAAATATTTTGGAGCGTTTCTTCCATATTTTATTTATGAAGGAAGCGCTCCTTTTTTAGGAGATATAACAAATATGAGAGAAGTTTTAAGAGGAGACATATACTTAGCAGATCTGGGTGAAAACATAGGATCTGTACAGAGAGGCGAGCGTCCTGTTGTAATAGTACAAAATAATAAAGGAAATAAGTATTCGCCTACAATTACGGTAATACCTGTGACGACTAAGATTCATCGAAGTAAAGGATTTCCCACTCATGTGCTTTTGGATCATATTGGGGGGCTTGATGAAGAATCAGCATCTATGGCAGAGCAGATAACTACTATAAGTCGTAGTAAGCTCATAAGATACATTGGCAGTTTGTCAGAGGACTTTATGAAAGCAAAGATCAATAAGTCAATTCGTATACAGTTGGGATTGGAGAAGATAGAGAAAACTGTTAAGAAGGATTTGGCAAAGTCTGATTCGCCTGGAGTACCAATTTGGCACAAATCTTCAATGACTGTTGAAGAAGCTTCGGAGTATTCGAATATTGGGATAAACAGAATAAGGGAATTATGTAAGGACCCTTTGATCAAAATTTCATTTCAGGTAGGAAGAAAAATATTGATAAAACGAGAGGCGTTTGACGAGTATTTAAATAATGTGGAACTCATCTGACAGAGCCTGCCAATCTTGAAAAAAAGGCTTTTCTATGTTATTTTTATACACGCGTGATGATGCTTCTTTTATAAGAAGGAGTGTTATTGTGGGTAAAGATTTAAGAGGTCGAGAAATCGGCGAAGGAATTGTGCAGAGAAAGGATGGTTTATATTCTGCCAGATTTACTAATAAGAGTGGAAAAAGAGTAGAAAAATATTTTGATAGTGCTGCAGAAGCCAAAAAGTGGGTTACGATAAGTCGACTTGAGGATGATAAAAAACCAGGCACAGCCATTGAATATAGCATGACTGTTGATGAGTGGTTTGTGTATTGGATCAAAACATTTAAGCAGGATTTATCGCCCAATACAATAAGAAATTATAAGGATCGCTACTACACTAATGTTCAAAACTATATAGGCAAAATGTTGCTTATAGATGTTAAGGCGATGCATTGTCAGCAGATTCTTAATGAAATGCAGGCAGATTACGCAATATCTACAGTCTATCAGACATACATTTGTCTTGGCTCAATGTTCAAATCTGCTTTGCTAAACGATCTTATTCCTAAGCATCCGCTTGATGCAGTGAACTTCAGAACAAAAAAAGTAAAGACACCGCGCAGAGTTCTCACTGTGGAGGAACAGGAAAAATTCCTCGAATTTGCAGATAAGAATCATAATGCAAAACAATTTAGGTTGCTTTTGCAGACAGGACTTAGAACCGGTGAGCTGATAGGTCTAACTTGGGACAGCTTTGATATTGAGAATAGAACCCTGACAATTGATAAAGCACTTGAGTATAGACATGAGCGTGGGTATTGGAGAGCTGGACCACCAAAAACAATGGCAGGATTCAGGACAATACCGCTTACTGAAGAAGCTTTTGATATATTATATGGGTTGTATCAAAAGCGGCACACCAGGAAAGAATCCATGGCACTGTCACAGGTATTAACTTTCATGGATCCGAGAACCGGACTTGAGAGAACAGTAAACATGAAGGAATTGATATTCGTGAATTTCCGGACCGGAGAGCCTATCAAGAATTCTACTTATGATACCAACCTTTATAAGATATGTGACAAGGCAGGAATTAAACCTTTTTGTATGCACGCATTAAGACACACATTTGCTACCAGATGTATTGAGAGAGGAGTTAATCCGAAGTCTCTTCAAAAGATTTTGGGACATGCACAGTTGTCCACCACGATGGATACATATGTACATGTGACTGATGATTCTTTACTTCTTGCGATAAAACAGTTTGAGGCTGCTGTATAGCCTTTATAATTTTGTATAAAAGTTGGGAAGTAAAAAAATAATCAAAACTTATCATTTCTGGTGTAAAATGGTGTATATTTCATTATTCTAGATAGAAAGAATCCCGTAAATACGGGCTGGAGGTAATAAAAAATGAAACTAGGAATCGTAGGTTTACCAAACGTAGGTAAGTCAACACTTTTCAATTCACTTACAAATGCAGGAGCGCTTGCAGCTAATTATCCTTTTGCAACAATTGATCCTAACGTTGGAGTTGTAGCAGTTCCGGACAAGAGACTGAAACTTTTGGGGGATCTTTATCATTCCAAGAAGGTTACACCTGCAACAATTGAGTTCGTTGATATTGCCGGACTTGTAAAGGGTGCATCAAAGGGTGAAGGACTTGGAAACCAGTTCCTTGCAAATATCCGTGAGACAGATGCTATTGTACACGTTGTTAGATGCTTTGAGGATCCTAACGTAGTTCACGTTGACGGTTCGGTTGACCCTGCAAGAGATATAGAGACAATTAACCTTGAGCTTATTTTTGCAGATCTTGAGGTTCTTGAGAGAAGAATAGCAAAGGTTGCTAAGACTGCACGTATGGATAAGACTGCGGCAAAAGAGCTGGATCTTTTGAACAAGATAAAGGCAACTCTTGAAGAAAATAAGATGGCTAGAGAGCTTGAGATCACTGATGAAGATGAGCTTGCTCTTATGAATGGATATGATCTTCTTACATGGAAGCCTGTAATCTATGCGGCTAATGTTAAGGATGATGATCTTGCTGATGATGGCGCTTCTAACAAGTATGTTGCAGCTGTAAGAGAACTTGCTTCAAAGTCAGGTAGCGAGGTTTTTGTTATCAGCGCTCAGATTGAAGCTGAAATTTCAGAACTTGAAGCTGATGAGAAGGCAGAGTTCCTTGAGAGCTTGGGACTTACAGAGTCTGGACTTGATAAGCTTATTGCAGCAAGCTACAAGACACTTGGTCTTATGAGTTTCCTTACATCAGGTGAAGATGAGACAAGAGCATGGACAATCAAGATTGGAACAAAAGCTCCTCAGGCAGCAGGTAAGATCCATACAGATTTTGAAAGAGGATTTATCAAGGCTGAGGTTATCAATTATGAGGATCTTCTGAGAGAGGGTTCACTTGCAGCAGCAAGAGAAAAAGGTCTTGTCCGCATGGAAGGAAAAGAATATGTGGTTCAGGACGGAGATGTTATATTGTTCAGATTTAACGTCTGATAAAATGGGAGGATGTTATGCCGGATATAATGGGGAAGATGGATATTGCGTTCCCGCACTTAAACATCTATTTGGAGAATGTCCCTAAGAGTTTTACTGTTTTTGGCTTTAGTATTGCTTTATATGGAGTGATCATAGGATTGGGCTTTTTTCTGGCGCTTATCCT
This sequence comes from Butyrivibrio sp., assembly GCF_015056685.1. Lineage (GTDB taxonomy): Bacteria > Bacillota > Clostridia > Lachnospirales > Lachnospiraceae > Butyrivibrio. Next base: position 40,084 of record NZ_SVFW01000013.1, read on the forward strand.
TATTTCGAAAATTGCAGGGGCAACTGGTCAAAATCCTGATACATATTGGGATGTGGCGACTTTTGTAATTGTTTTTTCAATTATTGGAGCCAGAATATATTATGTGTTTTTTGCCTGGGATTACTATAAAGATAATCCTATCAGTGTGTTTAACATCAGAAATGGTGGCCTTGCAATATATGGTGGCGTGATTGCGGGATTCCTTACGGCGTTTATTTATTGCAGGATAAAAAAAGTAAATTTCTTTTTGCTTACAGACACTATTATGCCGGGGCTTTTACTTGGCCAGGTAATGGGAAGATGGGGCAATTTTACCAACAGAGAAGCTTTTGGTGAATATACAGATAATCTTTTTGCTATGAGACTTCCTGTGGAAGCTGTACGAAGCGGAGAGATAACTGAGCTTATGAAGGCTCACATGGTGGAAGGAACAAACTATATTCAGGTAAGCCCAACATTTCTTTATGAAAGTATGTGGAACCTGTGCCTTCTTATAATAATACTTTTATACATCAAACATAAGAAGTTCGATGGTGAGATAGTTTTGTTATACCTTGGTGGCTATGGCCTTGGAAGATTCTGGATAGAAGGACTTAGAACGGACCAGCTCATAATGCATACCACAGGACTTCCGGTGTCACAGATGCTTGCGATGTGTCTTGTTGTATTTTCAGTGACGGCTATGATTATTAAACGTCTTAAAATGCGCGAAAAGTAATAAACAGAATATTTTTTTCAATGAAAAATGTCTTCTTGAATTTTTGATTCAGGAGGGCATTTTTTTTCATGGATTTTTAATAGACAGTAAGAAAAAAGTGTTCTATAATGTGTTTAGGTGGTAAAAAGTGGCAAAAAGTGGTTAAAAGTGGTAGAAAAGTGGTAAATTAAGTGGGAGCAGCATTTAAAGGCGAATATAGTCATTCCATAGATGCTAAGGGAAGACTCATAATACCTGCTAAATTCCGCGAGCTTTTGGGTGATCAATTTGTGGTTACCAAGGGCTTTGACGGATGCCTTTTTGTGTTCGCAGAAGAGGGATGGAATCAGTTTGAGGAAAAACTTCAGTCCCTGCCCATGGATAAACCTGAAGCCAGAATGCTTGGCCGTTTCTTCATTGCAGGAGCAATTGATGCAGAAGTGGACAAGCAGGGAAGAATTCTTTTGCCAGCGAATCTCCTGCAACATGCAGGAATAGAAAAAGAAGCTGTTATAGCAGGTGTAGGTAATCGAGCTGAAATCTGGAGTAAGGCAGAATGGGAGAAGGCAAGCACCTTCGATGACATCAATGGAATTGCAGCTAAGATGAGTGA
>NZ_SVFW01000013.1:41493-81177 GCF_015056685.1 Butyrivibrio sp.
TAAGGAAAAAGTATGGAATTCAAACATTATTCAGTACTCCTGGATGAGTGCCTGGACAATTTGAATATTAAACCTGATGGAATATATCTTGATGGAACTCTTGGTGGCGCAGGACATTCTTCACATATTGCTGAGAGACTTACAGATGGAGGACATCTGTACGGTACAGATCAGGATGAGGACGCTATCCGCGCTGCAACAAAGAGACTTGAGCCTTATGAATCCAGAGTTACTATCATCAGAGATAACTATGAAAACGCAGTTGAAAGGCTGAAGGCTCTTGGTGTTACGGGAGTTGACGGAATACTGCTTGATCTTGGAGTTTCATCTTATCAGCTTGATAACGCTGAAAGAGGTTTTACCTATAAAGAAGATGTTCCTCTCGATATGAGAATGGATCAGCGACAGACACTGACGGCCAGAGATATTATCAATGACTATTCTGAAATGGAGCTTTTCCATATCATAAGAGATTTTGGAGAAGATAAATTTGCCAAGAATATTGCAAAGCATATCTGTATAGAAAGAGCTAAATCCCCAATAGAAACAACGGGACAGCTCAATGACATCATTAAGGCGGCTATACCGGCCAAGATGAGAGAAAAGGGAGGCCATCCTTCCAAGAGAACTTATCAGGCTATCAGAATAGCCCTTAACAGAGAGTTGGATGTTTTGCAGAACTCTTTGGACGGTTTTATTGATTTCCTTAATCCCGGAGGAAGACTCTGCGTTATTACTTTCCATTCATTGGAAGACAGAATAACCAAGAATAACTTCAGAAGAAATGAGAATCCTTGTACATGCCCACCTAATTTCCCGGTCTGTGTATGTGGCAAGACATCAAAAGGCAGGGTAATAACAAGAAAGCCTATTTTACCAAGTGAAAAAGAGCTTGCTGAGAATAAACGTTCTCAGAGTGCAAAGCTTAGAGTTTTTGAAAAGATTAAATGAAATTAACTTAACTGCAATAGCAGTAAGAAGGGAGGCTAACATGGCAAATGAATATATTCACGGAAATACCGTAAAAAAGATCAATGAACAACCAAATGAGAAAAAAGACCGCTTCCATGTGCAGGAGCCTCAAAAGAAAAATAGAAGGCGCCACCACATGAGCCTTGGATACCTTGTGTTTTTATCAATGGCAATGGTGCTTATGGTGGGAACGCTTGCGTGGTACATCAATCTGCAGTCACAGATCAAGAACAGCGTTAAGCATGTAGCTCAGCTTGAAAGCCAGCTCAATGCATTAAAGCAGGATAACGATGAGGCTTACAACAGAGCTAACGGCAATGTTGATCTTGATGAGGTAAAAAGAATAGCAATTCAGGAATACGGAATGACGTATGCCAGTGAGGGACAGATCATCACATATTCTGATGGCGGCGGAAATGACTATGTACGCCAGATTGCGCCTATCCCGCATGAATAACTTCTTAAAATAATTTGCCCCTGGTACAAAATATGACTATAATTGAAAGGGTGTAATTGGAAGGATTTTATGTTTAGATGAAAAGGCGTAAGGAAAAAAATAAGCAGAAGTTTACTATAGGAATGAGAAAAAAGCTGGTGGTGCTATTTGTATTGGTACTACTGGCTTTCGTTGGGTTAGGGGTCAGACTTATCCTTATAACCAAGAACAACGGTGAGGAGTATCAGAAACAGGTTCTTTCTCAGCAGCAATATGATTCGACAACTATTCCCTTTAGAAGAGGCGAGATCCTGGATGCCAACAATACTATTCTTGCCTACAGTGAGAAAGTATACAATGTCATCCTTGATGCAAAGATTCTTTTAAGGGATTCCAAATATCTTGATCCTACGATAAAAGCGCTTGTAAGATGCTTTGGGCTTGATGGAGGCGATATAAGAAATTACCTTTCAGAGCATCCATCATCTCAATATTATATTTTGGCCAAAAAACTTACTTACTCAGAGATAAGTGAGTTCCAGGGACTTATTACTCCCGGCTCTGAAACCTATGATGAAAATATTCAGGGCATTTGGTTCGAGGAAAGCTACATTCGTAAATATCCAAACGGTTCTCTTGCCAGTGACATTATAGGCTTTACTTCAAGTGACAACACTGGTATGTATGGACTTGAAGAGTATTACAACAACACTCTTAGTGGAACTCCCGGAAGAGAATATGGATATCTTGACGATGATTCCAATCTTGAGAGAACAACTATTTCAGCTACAGACGGTGATAGCATCGTCACAACTATTGATGGTAATCTTCAGACAATAGTTGAAAAACATTTAAACGAGTTCAATGAGCAGTATAAAAACAATGCCAGAGAAGGCAATGGAGCCAATAATGTAGGCTGTATCATTATGGATATCCATACAGGTGAGATCCTTGCTATGGCAAGTTATCCAAACTTTGACCTGAACAACCCAAGAGATACGGCGGCCCTTATCGGAATGCCTGCGGTTGATGAAAAGGGAAACAAAGTAAAGGGTGAATCAGTCTATGATTCCGGTGTGTACATCACTGAGGAAATGCTTCAAAACTTTACTGATGAGCAGCTCTATCAGAACTACAATGCTTTATGGAAAAATTTCTGTATTGCAGATACATACGAGCCCGGATCTGTTGCCAAGCCTTTTACTGTAGCTACTGGACTTGAGAGTGGCTCTATAACAGGTGACGAAGTCTATAACTGCCTTGGTAAGCTTGAAGTCGGCGGTTGGGAGATCAAGTGCCATAACACCTACGGTGACGGAGCTGTTTCAGTATCAAGAGGAATTGAGATCTCCTGTAACGTAGCTATGATGTATGTAGCACAGGCTATTGGAGTAAATACTTTTACCAAGTTTCAAAAAGATTTCGGATTCGGACTTAAGACCAATATCGATCTTGCCGGAGAAGCCAGAACTGAGGGCCTTACCTACAGCGCTTCCAATATGACATCTACTGACCTTGCCACTAACTCTTTTGGACAGGGCTTTAACGTAGATATGATCGAGATGATAACAGCCTTTAGCTCGCTGATCAACGGTGGCTACTATTACGAACCTCATGTTGTTAAGAAGGTTGTGAGCAGCAGCGGAGCAACAATTAAGAATATTGAACCGAGAATTTTAAGACAGACAATATCACAGAGCACATCTGATAAGATAATAGAGTACTGTAATCAGGTAGTTGCAGGTTCAGAAGGTACGGGTAAAACAGCAAGACCTGCGGGTTATATGATCGGTGGTAAGACAGGAACGGCTCAGACTCTGCCCCGTGGAAACCATCAGTATGTTGTTTCATTTATGGGATATGCACCGGCATCTGACCCAGACATAGCAATCTACGTTGTTGTTGATAGACCCAACGTGCTTTATCAGGATGATGCCAAGTTTGCAACCAGAATAGTAAGAGCTATTCTTACAGAGGCTCTTCCTTATCTTAACTATCCTATGACAGAGGAACTTTCTGAAAAAGAAAAAGCGGAACTTGAGACTCTTCGTGAGCAGCTTGTTACAACAGCAGTTGCGGAAGAAGAGCAGGAGGAAAATCCGGAGGAAGTTACAGAAGGAGCTGCTGAGACCAGTGAGGAGACAACTGAAGCCCCAGAGGAAAAAGAAAGAAATTCAATCTGGGAGTCATTTGACAAAGATCCTACTACGGGCTATTATGTAGACCCAAGTAACGGAAATCTTATAGATCCGGACAGCGGAAGCGTAGTTGGCGGAGATGAACTTCCTGATTTTGAGGGAGTACCGGAAGAGGCCGCCTCGGCAAGTAGTAGTAATTAAGATTTGAGGATGTAATTATGGAAAACTATTTAACCAGAACACTGATACCTGTTCTTGTATCATTTCTTGTAGCAGTTATTATCGGACCTTCAGTAATAGGTATGTTAAAAAAGCTTAAGGCAGGTCAGACAGAGCGCGAAGAGGGACTTGAGTCCCATCAGAAAAAGACCGGAACTCCAACAATGGGAGGAATCATATTCCTTGTTCCTTTCTTTATCATAGGAATATTGTACGGAGCAGCTCATAAGGAAGTTATTCCGGTGCTTATTCTCACCTTTGGTTTTGGACTTATTGGTTTTATTGATGATTATATCAAAGTAGTAAAAAAGCATAATCTCGGACTTCGTGCATGGCAGAAGATCGTTGGACAGCTCATTATTGTAGTTGTATTTGCCCTCTATGTAGAGAAATTTACTGATCTTTCCCTTGCAATGAAGGTTCCATTCACAAATATAATGCTTGATTTTGGATTTTGGAATATTCCGATCCTGTTCTTTATAGCGCTTGGAACAGCTAATGGAACAAACTTTACAGACGGAGTTGATGGCCTTTGCGCATCGGTAACAGCAGTTGTAGCAGGATTTTTTGCGATAGCTGGAATGGTGACAGGAGCAACAGGAGCAGAGGTTATGTCTTCAGCTATGATGGGAGCTCTTTTAGGCTATCTTGTATATAACGTATATCCCGGGAAAGTAATGATGGGAGACACAGGATCCCTTGCTATAGGCGGATTTGTTACCGGAATAGCGTACGTTATGCAAATGCCTATTTTCATTGTTATAGTCGGCTTTATTTACGCTTTGGAAGTAGTTTCAGTTATTATGCAGGTTTCATATTTTAAGATAACACACGGTAAAAGAATTTTCAGAATGGCCCCTATTCATCATCATTTTGAAAAAGGTGGCTGGTCTGAGACTAAGGTTGTGAATGTGTTTACTACAGTGACAATACTCATGTGCCTTATTGCTTATGCCGGTTTGAGATAACTAATGATATACGAAGGAATGTAAAATGAAAGCAGCAGATATTATTGGAAAAAAAGTACTAGTAATTGGTTCAGGTCTCTCCGGAGTCGGATCAGTAAGACTTCTTCATCAGGTTGGTGCAGTGCCGATCGTATTGGAAGAGAACACAAAGGTGACCGAAGAGGATATCAGGAAAAAACTCCACGAAGAAGATAGGGATAATGCACAGATCATTATTGGAAATATCGAAGATGCTGTATTAGATGAACTTTCTCTGACTGTTCCAAGTCCTGCAGTACCTCTTGATGCACCTACAGTTATGAGAATTAAAGAGAAAAATATACCTATCTGGAGTGAGATTGAGCTGGCTTACAATTTTTCCAAAGGTAAGCTGGTTGCAATAACAGGAACAAATGGAAAGACTACCACTACAACTCTTGTGGGCGATATTATGAAAGCTCATTTTGCAGATACATATGTAGTTGGAAATATAGGCGTATCCTATGCTGAGAGTGCACTTAAGATGACTGAAGACTCTGTTACTACAGGTGAGATCAGTTCTTTTCAGCTTGAGGCTGTTGATAATTTCCATGCAAATGTATCAGCAATTCTTAATATTACGCCTGATCATCTCAACAGACATCATACGATGGAGTGCTATGCTTCCATGAAGGAAAATGTCACAAACAGACAGACAAAGGATGATACCTGTGTCCTTAATTATGACAATGAATATACAAGAGATTTTGGAAACAGATGCCCATCTAAGGTGATCTTTTTCTCAACAAAAGAAAAGCTCTCTGACGGATTCTTCCTTGATGGCGATGAGATCTTTATGAGTACAGCAGGTAATGCAACCAGGATCATGAATATTCATGACATGAATCTGGTTGGCCTTTGCAACGTTGAAAATGTTATGGCAGCCATAGCAATATCTCTTTCTATGGGTGTTCCGCTTGATACAATTCTTAATGTTGTTCGTAATTTTAAGGCAGTAGAGCATAGAATTGAGTTTGTCGCTACAAAGAATGGCGTTGACTATTACAATGATTCCAAGGGAACCAATCCCGATGCAGCTATTCAGGGTATAAGGGCCATGAGCAAGCCAACAATCCTTATCGGCGGGGGCTATGATAAGGGTAGTGAGTATGACGAGTGGATTGAGAACTTTGGAGATAAGGTAAAACTTCTGGTTCTTATTGGCCAAACAAAAGAAAAAATCGCAGAGTGTGCTAAAAAGCATGGATTTACCAATTACTGTTTTAAAGACAGCTTTGAAGATGCACTTAAGTTCTGTACAGAAAGTGCTGATGAGGGTGATGCAGTTCTTTTATCACCTGCATGCGCAAGCTGGGATATGTTCCCGAATTATGAGACCAGGGGAAAGATATTCAAGGAATACGTAAATGCGCTGTAATGTGCTTTTTTACGGCATTTGTTATGTTATGAGGGATTAAAGTGGAGAGAGTCAGAACACTTAGAAAGCCAAAAGTTGAATCATATATAGACTATAGTCTGGTTTTCATAGTTCTGTTTTTGCTGGCATTTGGACTGGTTATGCTTTATTCAACAAGTTCCTACGAAGCCAATCTGGACTATGGAGACTCAGCCTATTACTTTAAACATCAGCTCGGACCAACGATCATTGGACTTGGAGCTATGATTTTTATGTCCTATTTTCCATATAGGATCCTGAAGAAATTTGCTTTTCCAATCTATGCGGTCGCAGCCGGATTACTGTTTCTTCTTATCCCTTTAGGAAAAACCATCAACGGCGCAAAGAGATGGATATATGTTGGAGGTATCTCAATCCAGCCAGCCGAAATTGCGAAATTTGCCGTAATTGTTTTTTCAGCGACGCTTGTTATTTCTCTTAAAAAGAAACTGCTTGAGCCAAAAGGTTTTGGAACAATGCTTGCGTTCCCGGCGTTTCTTTCACTTTTAGTATATGGAATCACAAAAAATCTTAGTTCTGCGATCATTATCATGGGTATTGCTGTAGTAATGCTTTTTGTGTCTACACCCGGATATAAGAGGTACATTATCGCAGCTCTTTCTGTTTTGGCTTTGGCCACTGTAATTGTTCTTATAGTTGCTAATTCAGCAGATTCAAGTGGAATGAACTACAGATTTAAAAGAATACTTGTATGGCTTGATCCTGCTGCTTATGCCAGTGGAAAGGGATTCCAGACCATTCAGGCCCTTTATGCCATTGGTTCTGGTGGAATTTTTGGAAAAGGCCTTGGCGAGAGTATGCAGAAAATGGGCTTCATCCCTGAGGCTCAGAACGACATGATCTTTTCCATTATCTGTGAAGAACTGGGACTTTTTGGAGCTATCGCAGTAATGCTCATGTTCCTTCTTCTTATCTGGAGATTGATGGTAATAGCCAATAATGCTCCAGATATGTTTGGGGCACTTTTGGTTATCGGTGTAATGGGTCATATCGCTATTCAGGTTATTCTTAATATCGCGGTTGTAACCAATACTATCCCTAATACAGGAATCACACTTCCCTTTATTAGTTACGGTGGTTCCGCGGTTATTGTTCAGCTTGCAGAAATTGGCATGGCGCTTAATGTGGCCAGAAATATAGGAAGATGATATAGATGGCAAAGAAAAAGCGTAGAAAACCCAGACCAAGAAAAAAGAATAATATAGATATCAGAAGTTTTTTTGAAAAGATCACAGACTCCTTAAGATATAACAGGAGTCTTTATATTATCATCGGAATAGTCATAGCTCTTTTTATCGTGGGACTTCTGGCATTTACTTACATAAGGGATAATTACACCATTACAAACGTTTATGTAACAGGCAACACACATTACACGGACGAAGAAGTCATAGATATGGTAATGACAGATAAGCTCTGTCACAATTCACTGTATCTTTCACTAAAATACAGGAACAAGTCCATAGAAGGTGTCCCTTTTGTAGAGAAAATGAGTGTTGAGATAGTATCCCCTGACACTGTAAGAATAAATGTTTACGAAAAAGCGGTTGCCGGATATATTTCGTATCTTGGGCACTATATTTATTTTGACAGAGATGGAATAGTGGTTGAAAGCTCATTGGAGGCCAGTGATGACGTTCCTGAGGTTTTAGGACTTAGCTTTTCATATGTTGTACTTTACGAAAAACTGCCAATAGATAACGAGGATGTTTTTGAGGAAATCCTTGATATCACACAGCTTTTGTCCAAGTACAACTTAAAGGCAAACAAGATCTTTTTTGACAGCGAGTATAATCTTTACCTGTATTTCGAGGGAGTTGAAGTAAGTATAGGCACAAAAGACTATATAGATGAAAAAATAATACAACTTCAGTATATTTTACCTGAACTTGAAGGTAAAACAGGTCTGCTTGAAATGAAAGATTATGATGTAGACACAAAAAACGTGACTTTTCAGGAAAAAAAGCAGTAAATTGTTGTACAAAAAACAAAAATTTAAAGGAAAAAACAGGTTGATAATTGAACAAAAAAATCGTATCATAGCTATTAGGAGTCTATGGATTATGAAGGAGGAGTTGTTTTGCTGGAGATAAAGTCAAACGAAGCAGAAAATGCCTGCAAGATAATTGTCGTTGGGGTCGGCGGTGCAGGAAATAATGCTGTAAATAGAATGGTAGACGAAAATATTACCGGTGTTGAGTTCATCGGTATAAATACAGATAAGCAGGCACTTCAGTTATGTAAAGCCCCTAAGCTTTTACAGATCGGTGAGAAGCTTACAAAGGGTCTTGGTGCCGGTGCAAAGCCTGAAATTGGCCAGAAAGCTGCTGAGGAGAGCGCAGAAGAGATTTCTGCTGCACTTAAGGGCGCTGATATGGTATTCGTTACTTGTGGTATGGGTGGCGGAACAGGAACAGGTGCTGCTCCAGTTGTTGCAAAACTTGCCAAAGAGATGGGTATTCTTACTGTTGGTGTGGTTACAAAACCTTTCAGTTTCGAAGCTCGTGTTCGTATGCAGAACGCTATGCTCGGAATATCTAATATCAGGACTAATGTAGATACACTTATTGTTATCCCTAACGATAAACTTCTTCAGATTGTTGACAGACGTACAACTATGCCTGATGCCCTTAAGAAAGCTGATGAAGTACTTCAGCAGGCAGTTCAGGGTGTTACTGATCTTATTAATGTACCTGCAGTTATCAACCTCGATTTCGCAGATGTACAGACTGTTATGAAGGATAAAGGCATTGCTCATATCGGTATTGGTACCGGTAAGGGTGATGATAAGGCAGCTGATGCTGTTAAGATGGCAGTTGAGAGTCCACTTCTTGAGACTAAGGTTAACGGAGCTACAGATGTTATCATCAATATCTCCGGTGATATCAGTCTTACAGATGCTCAGGAAGCTTCTGATTATGTTCGTGGACTTGCCGGCGATGATGTAAATGTTATCTTTGGTGCAATGTATGATGAGAATAAGACTGATACTTGCACAGTTACAGTTATCGCTACAGGAATTGATGATAAGCTTATGGCAGCTAAGCCAGCTGCAGCTAGACCGGTTCAGCAGGCAACACCTGTAACACCAGTTTCAATTCCACAGCCTACAGTTAACGTAGCACATGCTACAACTGTTACACCATCTTCAGTAGTAACTCCTATCCAGCCTTCAGTAGAGACAATTGGTATTTCTCGTGAGAACAGTGCTGCAGCTCCTAAGCCAAATCTTGGTATCAACAGACCTACAGATATCAAGAGTACAGTAGAGCCAAAGTCACTTAAAATTCCTGATTTCTTACAGAGAAAGTAAAAATTAACGAAATAGTATTAAAAAGCCTTTTGCAAATTATGCAAAAGGCTTTTATTTTTGCCAGAACAATGCTACAATAGTTTGTGTGGTTGTTTGATTTTTTCACCAATATGTAGTGGACATGTCAAATCGGGAAATGGAGGAAAAGTTATGAAGTGCCCATTCTGTGGGAAAGATGATACCAGAGTAATTGATTCAAGACCGGCTGACGATAATACGTCAATTAGGAGAAGAAGGGTCTGTGATTCCTGTAGCAAGCGTTTTACTACATATGAAAAAGTTGAGACAATACCTCTTATTGTTATCAAGAAGGGCGATGTGAGAGAACCATATGACAGAGCCAAGATTGAGGCAGGAGTGTTCAGAGCGTGTCATAAGAGACCTGTAAGTGCTGAGCAGATCACTAAAATGGTTGATGCAGTAGAGACAGAGATTTTTAATATGGAGCAGAAGGAAATCCCCAGCAGATCTATAGGTGAGATTGTTATGGACAAGATGAAGAATCTTGATCCTGTAGCTTATGTCAGATTTGCATCTGTTTATAGAGAGTTTAAGGATGTGAACACATTTATGGATGAGCTTAAATCAGTTCTTAAGAAGGAAGCAGAGGGGACCATAACAGACAGCACAGACAAGAATACACCTCTTTTAAAGAAAGAATAAAAAGTACAAGTAATAGCCTTGACAACTTATTGTCAAGGCTATATATTTACATACGTATTGCTGCGTTGCTTTATATCATGCGCATACGTAGCGAAAAAACAATTTCATAGGAGGAAGATTTTAGCATGATTAGAGGAGATGTTATGAGAAAGGGAGTATCATCACTTCTGATGATCGTGTTAACAACACTGACTGTTGCATTGAGTGGATGCTCAAGTGACAAGGCAGGGGAATCTGCTTCTTTGGACCAAAGCGCAGGGGCGAGCACTGAAACAGTGACTGGCACAGCTGATACAGCGTCTGAAGCGGTTGCAGATGATCTTTCTAAGCTTATCGTAGGTATACCTCAGGATATAAGCGATCTTGACCCTCATTACGCAACGGGGGCTGGAATCAAAGAGGTATTATTTAACGTCTTTGAAGGCCTTGTAAAGCCTGACGCTAGCGGTAATCTTATCCCAGCTGTAGCAAGTGAAGTTAACATTTCTGATGACAACAAGGTTTACACATTTACACTTCGCGATGGAATCAAGTTCCATGATGGAAGTCTGGTTACAGTGGAGGATATCAAGTATTCTATCGACCGCAACAGGGGCGCTGATGGAAGCGAGCCACTTGTTTCTTCATTTTCCAATATTGAAAGTGTAAATATTATTGATGACAGCCATGTGGAGATTGTTCTTACAACTCCAAATTCTGAGTTTTTACCACTTCTTACAGTGGCTATCATCCCAGAGAGCAATACAGATCCTGCTACTAATCCAATTGGTACAGGCCCTTACAAGTATGTTTCAAGCTCACCACAGGAGAACTTCATTGTTACAAGATTTGATGACTATTGGGGTGATAAGGCATACATTAAGGATGTAGTATTTAAAGTTGAGGCTAACTCAGATGCGATCGTACTCGATCTTGAAGGCGGATCACTTGATATGGTTGCCCGTCTTACAAGCGCTCAGGTAGCTCAGCTTTCAGATAAGTTTGATATTTACGAAGGCACAATGAACCTGGTTCAGGCCATGTACCTTAACAACGCAGTAAAGCCTTTTGATGATGTTAAGGTAAGACAGGCTCTGTGCTATGCAATAAGCCCTCAGGAGATTATGGATTTTGTTTCTGATGGCGCCGGAACAGAGATTGGTAGTGCTATGTATCCTTCATTTACAAAGTACTATGATCCAGCTCTTAATGACACTTATAATCAGGATGTAGAGAAAGCGAAAGCTCTTTTGGCTGAGGCTGGTTACCCTGATGGATTTACATTTACAATTACAGTTCCATCAAACTATGCGCAGCACGTTGATACTGCACAGGTTATTGCAGAGGAACTTAAGGCTATTGGTGTTACAGCCAATATTCAGGAAGTTGAATGGAATACATGGCTCAGTGATGTTTATTCTGACAAGAACTATGAGGCAACAGTTGTAGGCTTTGATGCTTCTACTCTTTCAGCTTCAGCTCTTCTTGCAAGATATTGCTCAGATTCAAGCAAGAACATGTTCAACTTCAAGAGCGATGCATATGATGCAGCTTATGCAAATGCAGTAGCAACTTCTGATGATGCTGAAAAGACCAAGTACTATAAAGAGTGCCTTAAGATCCTTTCAGAAGAAGCAGCTAATGTATATATTCAGGACCTTCCTGAGTTTGTTGCTCTTAATAAGAAATTCACAGGATATGAATTTTATCCTCTTTATGTACAGGATATAGCTAAGATCAGACCTGCACAGTAAAGAAAAGTAAGATATAGCGAGGAATGCGATATGAAATATATCATCAAAAAGTTTTTTTCAATGATTGTGACTTTGGTGGTGGTTTCGTTTTGCGTATTCCTCGCTTTTAACGTTATTCCGGGTGATCCGGCCCTAAGAAAACTTGGAACAGAAGCTTCGCAGGAGCTGATTGAGCAGACGAGACAACAGATGGGACTTAATGATCCGCTTCTGGTAAGATATGCCAGATGGTTTACCTCTTTTCTTCATGGAGATATGGGAACTTCCTATAACTACAATGTTCCGGTTGCGGGCATGATCATTGATAAGATCCCGATTACTCTGACAATGGCTATTATGTCATTTTTGCTTACGATTTTGGTGTCAATTCCTCTTGGAATCACTACGGCTAAACATGAAAACGGTCTTCTGGACAAGACGATCACCATAACTAATCAGATAATTATGGCGATTCCGCCTTTCTTTTCAGGAATCCTGATCACTTTCATATTTGGAATGATCTTTAAGCTGTTTACTCCGGGAGGATTCGTATCTTATACAGAAAATATGTCTAAATTTATCAGGTATCTGATCTTCCCTTCAGTTGCCATCGCACTTCCTAAGATTGCAATGACAGTTAAGATGCTTAGGTCGAGCCTTCTTGATGAGGCTGAAAAAGATTACACGAGAACGGCCTATAGCAGAGGAAATAATACAAGTGGTGTGCTTTACAGGCATGTACTTAAAAATGCCATGATACCGGTTATCACATTCCTTGGAATGCTTCTTGCAGACATGGTGGCAGGCAGTATCGTTATTGAACAGGTATTTAGCATTCCCGGAATCAGCAGGATTTTGCTGGCGAGTATCAGCAACAGGGATTATCCCGTTGTACAGGCGATCATTATGGGAATTTCAGCCATAGTTATCGTGATAAATCTTTTCGTAGATATAATTTACAGAATAATCGATCCAAGAATTGAGATAGCAGAGTGATGAAGGATTTCTTAAAAAAGCTGAAAAAAAATCCCTACATGATAGCGGGATTAATAATAACAGGGCTAATAGTACTCCTTGTAGTAGTGGGAATATTCTGGATGCCCTATGAACCTACCAAGATGAGTGCAACAGAAAAGCTTCAGGGCATTTCTTTTAAGCACCTTATGGGAACTGATAACATGGGACGTGATGTGTTCAGCAGAGTTATGTATGGAAGCAGGATCACGCTCCTTATAGCTATTGGAACCGTTTTGATAGGTGCAGGTGTGGGAACCATAATAGGCGCACTTACAGGATACTACGGAGGAGCCTTTGATGAAGTTGTAATGAGAGCTATAGATGCTCTTTTTGCCTTCCCAAGTATTCTTTTGGCACTTGTTATTGTCAGTGTATTTGGAACCGGATGGTCACAGCTTCTTTTATCCCTTGGAATTGCCTTTGTACCTAGCTTTGCAAGGATAGTAAGAGGCGAGGTCTTAAGAGTAAAGAGCATGGACTACATAGAGAGTGCCAAGCTTCAGGGAGTGTCAGATATCAGAATGATATTTGTTCACATACTTCCTAATATTAAAAATGTTTTAGCTTCTTCAATCCTTATTGGATTTAACAATGCAGTCCTTGCCGAAGCTGGTCTTAGCTACCTTGGAGTAGGTTCACAGCCTCCTTTTGCAAGCCTTGGTAAAATGCTTTCAGATGCGCAGCAGTACATGTTTACAGTGCCCAGCATATGCTTATGCCCGGGAATTGTAATAGTACTTATGGTTTTAGGATTTTCCTTTTTGGGAGAAGGTATCAGAAGATGGAAATAATACTGGATGTAACAGATCTTCATATAGAATTTCATGATCATGAGCTTCCTGAAACTGTAGTAGAGGACTTTGATCTGATGCTTGGCAAAGGGGAAATTGTGGGCATTGTAGGTGAGTCAGGTTCAGGAAAAAGCATGAGTGCCCTGGCAATTGCAGGTCTTTTGAACAGGCATTCCATGGAAAAAACAGGAAAGATAATGTTTAACGGCGACAATCTTCTTACCTGTAACAGAAATAAGCTAAGGACCTATCAGGGCGATGAGATTTCAATCATTTTCCAGGAGCCGATGACTTCTCTCAATCCGGTTAAAAAAATCGGTTGGCAGGTGGAGGAACCTCTTTTTATCCATCATCCCCAGATAAGTAAGGCTGATAGGAAAAAGAGAGCTATTGCGATGCTTGAATCTGTTGGACTGGAAAATGCAAGCGATGTTTACAATATGTATCCTCATGAACTCTCAGGCGGAATGAGGCAGAGAGTTATGATCGCAGCTGCAATGATAGGCAATCCGCAGATCCTGATTGCTGATGAGCCGACTACAGCGCTGGATGTCACTGTACAGGCTCAGATTGTAGAGCTCCTTAAAAAGCTTAACAGAGAAATGGGAACATCGATTATTTTTATTTCCCATGATCTTAGTCTTGTCAGACAGCTTTGCCAGCGAGTTATTGTTATGCAGAAGGGCGTGATTGTGGAAACAGGAAATACAGAAAATGTATTTAGAAACCCCAGGGACCCATATACTAAAAAGCTCATAGCTGCCATACCTAAAATTGATCTTGGAGATTGAAAGGTCTGCGAATATGGAAGAATCAAAGGTACTTAAGGTAGAGAACCTTAACGTATATTATAAAAACAGAAAAAGAAAGCCTTTTTCAGGGCAGAGGAAGATCCATACTCTCTATGATGTCAGTTTTGAGATGGAAGAGGGTGAGGTTCTTGCTATAGCAGGTGAGAGTGGTTGCGGAAAATCAACTCTTGCAAGGGCGATAGTAGGTATCAATGAGGATTACACCGGCACTTTGTGGCAGAAATATGATGGACCTCAGATGGTGTTTCAGGATCCGTACAGCTCGCTTAATCCGGCCAAGAAGATTGGATGGCTTTTGGAAGAACCGCTAAAGGTAGATAAAAAGCGCAAGTGGACAAGTCAGGAGCGCAAAAAGAGAGTCGAAGAAATTATGGGGGAGATAGAGCTTCCTCTGGAGATGCTTGACAGGTACCCTTCTCAATTGTCAGGGGGACAAAGACAGAGAATATGTATCGGGATAGCACTTATGAGATCGCCGAGGTTATTGATCGCTGATGAGCCTGTATCAGCTCTTGATGTTACGATCCAGGCGCAGATAATGGAACTTCTGCAGAACCTTCACAAGAGGCTTGGAATTTCCATTATATTCATTTCCCACGATCTTAGAGTCGTGTATCAGATAAGTGATCATGTGATGATCATGAAATCAGGAAGAGTCGTGGAATATGGAAAGACCCGCGATGTTTATAAGAATCCTCAGGATGAATATACTGTCCAGCTTCTTAAAGCTGCAGGAATCCGTCAGTAAATGGCAATTTATTTATAAAATATAAAAAGGATTAAATTATTCTTAAATAACGTTCTGACCGCCTAAAATGGTACTTTATTCCCATATAATGGTATTAAGAGATTCAGAAAAGTATCCGATATTCTTTTTGAAAGTGATTGTGGAAATAATTACAGGAAAGGAGGCAGGACGTTATGGCATTAAATAGATTAGGAAATAGCCTTTCAGGTTACAATGCATATAATATCCCGCCAGCCAGTGACAGGAGCGCGCAGATTGCTCCGGTAAAAGAAGCACAGGATACCAGCGTAGAGCTCGGCGAACCTAAACAGCAAGAGAAAAAGATGGATCTTACTGTTGAGGTACCTAAAAGAGATAATGCCTCCATTGAAAATGTTGCTATTTCTTTAGGAGTGTATGATGGCATTTCAGTTGATCTCTTTGGCGGAGACGGAATTGCATCAAATGATATGAAACAGGCAATTTCAGGAATGAAAAAGGATCATATCCTTCACGAGTATCAGTACTTTGTAGGAAACAAGGATATGACCGGCAAGGCTGCCAATGTTATTTCAGGAACAGAGGATGGACTTGTTATTAAACTTAACTGATATATTGGAAGTGTTGAAGCTACCGCTTGCGGTAGCTTTTTTCATGCCCGTCCCTCTGACTTGCCTCTGACCTTCTAACCGTTCCTCTGACTCCCTTGCGTTACAGGTGAATTAAAGGTAAAATTTACTGAATAAGATAAGCGCGCGGGGTGAGAGTTATGAACTACACAGATGGATATACAAGAACATGCGGACTCATTGGTAATCCTGTAAAACATACAATGTCACCGCTGATACATAATTCACTTGCTTCTATGACAGGGATAAACATGGTCTATGTTCCATTTGAGGTAAAGGAAAAAGAGCTTAAGAATGCCATAAAAGGAGCTGTGGCTCTTGATATTCAGGGCATGAATGTCACTATACCTTATAAGACGGATGTTATTCCATTTCTTGAAGATGTTGATCCGCTTGCAAAGGCTATAGGAGCTGTTAATACGCTGGTAAGAACGGAGAATGGCGGCTTCAAGGGATATAACACAGACATGACAGGTCTTTATCATGCAATGCAGGATGAAGGAATAGAGCTAAAGGATCAGACAGTGGTTATTCTTGGCGCCGGTGGTGTAGCCAGACCTACAGCTTTTTTGTGTGCCAATAAAGGGGCAAAAAAGGTATATATATTAAACAGAACCTTTGAAAAGGCTGTCAATGTGGCAGATGAAGTAAACCTTGCACTTGAGCTTACTGATAGCGATGAGAAGGTAGTACCTATGCTTCTTGGAGACTACCGAAAGGTTTTGGAAATAGAAGATAGCTTTATTGCTATCCAGTGTACTTCAGTAGGTCTTTTCCCGGATGTTAACAGCGCTGTAATAGAGGATGAAGAGTTTTATAAAAAAGTATCTTCCGCAATGGATCTTGTGTACAGACCCCTTCAGACAAAGTTCTTGAAGCTTGCAAAAGAGGCGGGAGCCAAGACATTTTCAGGTCTTAAAATGCTTCTTTATCAGGGAATTGATGCCTATGAGCTCTGGAATGAGGACAAGGGCATTAAGATAACAAAAGATCAGGCGGATGAGATCTACAGATCTATGATGCTTGAAGTTGTGGGAGCTTCCAACATTGTGCTTGAAGGCTTTATGGGAAGCGGAAAGAGCACTGTTTCCGAGCTTTTGTCCGAAGAACTGATGCTTGAGCTTATTGATACAGATGAAGTCATTGAAGACACTGAAGGAAGAACTATAAATGAGATCTTTGAGACAGAAGGTGAGGCTTCCTTTAGAGAAATGGAGACAGATCTTTTGGAGGCTATAGATTCTGATCACTGGAGAGAGTTTGTTATCTCCCTGGGAGGCGGAATGCCTGTAAAAGAGGAAAACAGAGAGCTTTTAAGAAAAATTGGAAAGGTTGTATACTTAAGGGCAAAGCCTGAAACAATTTTTGAGAGAGTAAAAGATGATGATAAAAGACCTCTTTTAAAAACTGAGGATCCGCTGGCAAAAATCGAGGAACTTTTAGAAAAGCGGGCAGCATTCTATGAAGATGTGGCTGATATGATAATTGATACAGATAGTAAGAGTCCTTTAGAGATTACAAAAGAGATAATAGATAAACTGGGTTTATAAGGAATGAACAAAAGAAATTATTCAAAAGAGCTTGAAGGAAAAATAGAGGATTTTCAGAAAAACGGTGAATATCCCAAGCTCTTATTACATGCCTGTTGTGCGCCGTGTTCTTCATATTGCCTCGAGTATTTAAGGGAGTATTTTGACATAACTGTTTTTTTCTACAATCCCAATATTACTTCTGAAAATGAGTACTCAAAGCGAGTTATTGAGGAAAAGAGGCTTATAGCCGAATACAACAGACAGGTTGAGGAAAAAGACTTCGATGGGATGAACTCTGATGAGAAAGCCAGAAAGATTGAGATTTTGGAAGGCTTTTATGACCCCAAAGAGTTTTTTGAAGTTACAAAAGGTATGGAGCATTTAAAAGAGGGCGGCGAAAGGTGCAGAAAGTGCTTTGAACTGCGACTTGATGAAACAGCGAGAGTGGCAAAGGAAAAAGGCTTTGATTATTTTACTACTACACTTACAATCAGTCCTTTGAAAAATGCGGAAGTTTTGAATGAAGTGGGAGAAAATGCGGCACAAAAGGCCGGAAGCAGATTTTTACCATCGGATTTTAAAAAGAAAAATGGATACAAGCGTTCAATTGAGCTATCACATAAATTTGATCTGTACAGACAGGATTTTTGTGGATGCAGTTATTCAAAGGCTCAGAGGGAGCAGGAAAAACGTGAAAGAGATGGGGAGTAATGGATACAGGAATTAATGATAATGCCTTGCCGGATTCACTGGTGCTTCATGATCCGATAACGGGTGAACCTATTCAAAAACAATATGATGAGAACAGTATTGTTCTGGATCCTTTGACTGAAAAGCAGATTGCTGATCAGGAACATATGCTTGAAATGCAGCGCCTTATGGCACAGCAGAAAACGGCGGGATATACGGGATATAACATTGCGACTCCCAACATGGCTGGTGGCGTGGATCCTTCATTGGATAAAAATAAGGAAACTAGCCGCACACTGTGCTTTTTATCTCTTGCCGGGTTATTGATTTCACATTTCTGGGTATATTTTTATTTTTTTATTATTCAGAACTTGTCACCGGCTTGGATTTTGGGAGTTCCTGCGCTGGGGGCTATATGCGGAATAGCAGGATTTATACTTATGATCGTGGCAAGGGTAAAAAGTCCCAAATATGTTTTTTCCAAAGTTGTTATGTGGATATACATCGTTCTGATCTCATTAAGAGTTTTAGGGGTATTACTTATTTGGTATATCTTTATGATAATGTAGACAGCTAATTTGCCATTGATAGAACAGCTTTATTCTGTTAAAATTCATTAGTCTGATTTTAAATTATGATTATTTTTTTATTATAGAAAGAAGGGTAAGTTTTGGAAAAAGTACTTGAACTCATATCAAAAGAGGTTTCTGATGCTTTTGAAGCAGCAGGATATGACAGGGAACTTGGAAAGGTAACTATATCCAACAGACCTGATCTGTGCGAATACCAGTGTAATGGTGCAATGGCCGGTGCCAAAAAGTATGGCAAGGCTCCTTTTATGATCTCTGATGCTGTAGCCGAAAAGCTCCAGGGAAATGAAATGTTTGAAAAAGTAGAGTCTGTTAAACCGGGCTTTCTTAACATCACTGTAAGCGGAGATTTTGTAAGAGGCTACATTGTAAGAATGCTCCATGAGAAGCACATGGGAGTAACTCTTCCGGGACATGAGCCTACATTTATGCTTGATTACGGCGGACCAAACGTTGCAAAGCCTCTTCATGTAGGACACCTTCGTTCAGCAGTTATAGGTGAGAGTATAAAGAGAATCTTGAAATACAACGGTTACAAGGTAATAGGCGATATTCATCTTGGTGACTGGGGACTTCAGATGGGACTTGTTATCACAGGCCTCAAAGAGAGAAAACCTGACCTTTGCTATTTTGATCCTGATTATGAAGGTGCATATCCTAAGGAAGCTCCTTTCACTGTCAGTGAACTTGAAGAGATATATCCTGCAGCCAGCAAGAAGTCAAAAGAGGATGAGGCATTTAAGGCCGCAGCTATGGAGGCCACAAAGCTTTTACAGGATGGCTACAAGCCATACAGAGCTCTTTGGCACCATATTTTGAACGTATCTGTTGCCGATCTTAAACAGAACTATAAAAAACTTAATGTAAACTTTGATCTCTGGAGAGGTGAGTCTGACGTTCATGACGTTATACCGGGAATGGTAGACTACATGAAGCAGCACAAGTATGCATACCTCAGTCAGGGAGCGCTGGTTGTTGATGTTGCAAAAGAGACTGATACAAAAGAGGTTCCTCCATGCATGATCCTTAAGTCTGATGGAGCTTCTCTTTACAATACAACTGATCTTGCTACTATCAAGCAGCGTATGGAAGAGTTCCATCCACAGGGACTTATCTATGTGGTTGATAAAAGGCAGGAGCTTTATTTTGAGCAGGTATTCCGCTGCGCAAGAAAGACAAAACTCGTTATGCCTGAGACAGAGCTTCATTTTGTAGGCTTTGGTACAATGAATGGAAGCGATGGCAAGCCATTTAAGACAAGAGATGGCGGAGTTATGCGTCTTGAAAATCTCATAGCTGAGATTGATGAGAAGATGTACACAAGAATCAAGGAAGGAAACCTGGATATTTCTGATGAAGAAGCTCGTGATACAGCTCACAAGGTTGCTCTTTCAGCAATCAAGTATGGCGATCTTTCTAACCAGCCATCCAAGGATTATATCTTCGATGTTGAGAAGTTTACTTCATTTGAGGGAGATACAGGCCCTTATATCCTTTACACTATCGTTCGTATCAAGTCTATTCTTAAAAAGTACGAGGCAGAAGGAAAGAGTGCTAAGGAAGCTAAGCTTGATAAGCCTGACAGCGATGATATGAAGAACCTTATGCTTCAGCTTACAAGATTTGCAGATGCAGCAGAAAGCGCTGCAAGAGACCTTGCTCCAAATAGGATCTGTGCATATATTTATGACCTTTCAAATGCATTTAACAGTTTCTATCATGGAACAAAGATCCTTGCTGAAACAGATGAGAACAAGAAGGAAAGCTACATTGCACTCCTTGTTATCACTCTTAAGGTCCTCGAAACAGGTATCGATCTTTTAGGATTTGACGCACCTGAGCGCATGTAATAATAGAGGAATAGTATGAATAATAACCATATGTTCAGCAACAGAAAGCTTCTTCTGTTGCTGATTCCTATTATAGCTGAACAATTCTTAAACTCCCTTATGGGAATGGCTGATTCCATGATGGTTAGTAACGTTGGAGCAGCAGCTCTTTCGGGAGTTTCACTTGTAGACTCCATCAATAACCTTGTGGTGCAAGCTTTTAATGCCATGGCTACAGGCGGCGTCATTATCTGCTCCACATATATTGGACAGAAGGATATAAAAAGAGCTTCAGAAGCTGCAAGGCAGGTTATCTTAGTATCTACATTTATTTCAGTTCTTTTGATGATCTTTGGCCTTATCTTCAGAATGCCATTGTTAAAACTCGTATTTGGAACTGTTGAAGCTGATGTAATGGAAGCGGCAGGTGTTTATTTCTTCCTTACAATTCTGTCTTACCCCGGAGTTGCGTTGGCAGCTGCTGGTAGTGCGATATTCAGGGCACAGGCCAATACAAGACTTCCAATGAATGTAGCTATAGTATCCAACATTCTTAATGTAACAGGTAATGCCATTTTGATCTGGGGCTTTGGACTTGGTGTATATGGCGCAGCTCTTGCTACTATGTTGTCCAGAATCTTTTCAGCGGTAGTTCTTTTGATATTTCTAAGGAATAAAGACCTGGAGATCAGCATAAGAGATTATCTGTCGATCAGGCCTGATAAAGACAAGATTCACAGAGTTCTTGCCATGGGTATTCCTAATGGTATAGAGAATTCTATGTTCCAGTTTGGTAAGCTGGCGATCCAGTCTTCTGTATCTATTTTGGGAACAACAGCTATTGCAGCTCAGTCTATGACCAATATTTTTGAGAATGTAAATGGTGTTGCTGGAATAGGCGTAGGAATAGGACTTATGACGATAGTTGGCCAGTGTCTTGGTGCAGGCAGGAAAGATGAGGCTGTTTACTATACCAAGAAGATGATCCTTTGGGGTTACATAGCTATTTTGAGTAGCTGTCTTTTTGCTTATGCGATCGCAAGACCAGTGACTTACCTTGCGGGAATGACCCCTGAAAGCGCGAGCCTGTGTATATACATGCTTGGATGGATCACGATCGCTAAGCCTATTTTGTGGTCACCATCATTTGTTATCCCATATGCTTTAAGAGCTGCGGGAGATGTTAAGTTTTCGATGATAGTAGCAACACTTACCATGTGGCTTTGCAGAGTTACACTTGCTACATTCCTTATCAGAGTTGTGGGAGTTGGTGCTATTGGCGTGTGGATTGGAATGTTTGCTGACTGGGCTATAAGAGGTGTTATTTTTACCATAAGATTCAGGCGTGGAAACTGGATCCACAAGGTTGTTGCGTGATCCAATAATTTTGTATTCGAGATTTTATACAATTTTAATTCAATTTGATAATGAATAGAAATATAATTAAGATAGTCACTTTTTCGATAGCATTTTTAGGTAAAACCGCATGAAAAGAAGGAACTATCTTTTTTATTTAAGGTATATATTAGCTGCAATGGGAGTGGTTTGTCTTATTGCAGCTTTTGGCATGCTCGGACAACATATGCAGCAAAGTGCATTCAGTCGTCTGCCGCAGATTCCTTCAGAAGTAAAGCATAAGGTGTTAGTTCTAAGCTCCTACGAACCTACGTATTTTACATTTGAAGATCAGGAAATAGGCCTTAAAGAGGGATTATATCCCAATGGAATAGAATTTGACACGGTTTATATGAATACAAAGAAATTTGGTACCGAGGAAGATATTGAGACCTTCCATGATTACTTCAAGGATAGGTTCCTCAGGGATAAAACATATGAGGGTGTTCTTGTAGGTGATGATGATGCCCTTAGGTTTGCGCTTAGGTATCAAAAGGAACTCTTTGACGGAATGCCTCTGGTGTTTTATGGAATAAATGATTTGCAATTTGCTGAGGAAGCAAGTCGCAATCCTATGGTAGCAGGTTTTTTTGAAAAAGACTATCTGCAGGAGACTATGGAAACTGCAGTGGAAAGCCTGCCTGACAGAAAAAATCTCGTCGCTCTTCATGATGAATCTGCGGCGGGAATAGCAGATATGAATATATTTTATTCATTAGCTGATAAGTATCCTGATTATACTTTTATAGATATAGACAGTTCCACACTTTCCCAGGAGGAGCTCATACGAAGTCTCCAGAATCTGCCTAAAAACTCAATATTGTTTTATATGACTTGTTATAATGACAAGTACGGAACCAGTTATTCTATGCTCAACAGAACAAGAACTATTGTCAACAATGTGACTGTTCCTATATTTAGAAATTATTCCGGAGGAAGAGACGCGGGAGTTTTGGGTGGAACCTTTATGGATTTCAGGGTTCAGACTCATAATGCTGCGCAGATCATGTGTGATGTTTTAAATCATGATGTAGAGATTTCGGAGTATAGTTTGATCCTGGATACTCCAAGCATGACTGAATACAATTATCCTCTTGTAATGGAGTATGGAATCCCTATAGATAATCTGCCAAAAGACACTATATATATAGACAGACCTAAGACTTTTTTTGATAACTATAGTGAAATACTTCCGGTAGCATTGCTGATGATCTCATCAATGGTACTATTTATCGCTGCAATGTATGCGGCTCTTAAAAATGAGAAAAAAGTAAATAAGGCGCTTAGAGATTCAAAAGAGGAAATAGAAAATTCTCGTTACAAATTGCAATATCAGGCCCAGCACGACGAGTTCCTTGATGTATTTAACAGGCGAGCTATGGTTGAGTACCTCAATGACAATGTGACAATGAATCAGGTCTATTCGATAATAATGCTCGATATAGATGGCTTTAAAGATGTTAATGAAAATTATGGACATGAAGCAGGAGACAAAATTCTTAAAACTATAGCTGATCATCTGCAGAGTTTTTGTCACTCCAACGGAATGACTCTGGGAAGGTATGGCGGTGATGAATTTTTGATCTATTGTCCTTCAGAAAGGCTTGATGAGAATTCTAAGAAGATATGTGATCTGAAAAAGCTCTTTTCACAGTCTTTTACCTCAAACGGGATAAATATTGTTCTTTCAGCCAGCATGGGTATTTCCAATTCGGATGGCCTTTCATATCCCGAGCAGCATATTATAAATGCTGAGATTGCAATGTATGAAGCAAAAGAACGCGGAAGAGGCATGATATTCGTATATGCTGACGTGATGAAAGATAAGGTAAACAACGAGGAAAAAATAAAGACGCAGTTTATAAAGGCCATGGAAAAAGACGGCTTTTATATGAAATATCAGCCAAAGGTTTCAGCTGAAGCGAAGGAGCTTGTGGGCTTTGAAGCGCTCATCAGAATGAAAGATGGATTATATGAACCAAATCTTTTTATCCCTGTGGTTGAAAAGAGCGGGTGGATCACAAGACTTGGCAGACATGTCACGCTTATGGTAGTTAAACAGTTATCTGAATGGATGGCACAGGGGAAAAAGATATATCCTGTATCAATTAACTTCTCAAGTAAGCAGATACATGATATTGGATATGTTTCTTTCTTAAAAGAACTATTGGATATCTATGATGTAGATCCAAAGTACCTTCAGATCGAGTTTACCGAGAGTCTTCTTTTGGAAAACTCAATACAGACTGACGACCTGTTCGAAGGTCTGAAGAGACTGGGAATTAAAACTCTTCTCGATGATTTCGGAACCGGCTATTCATCACTTGCTTATCTTATCTATGTCCCTGTAGATGACATAAAGCTTGATAAATCATTGGTAGACGCTTATTTGATTGATGGCAAGGATAGCTTTATTGAGGATGTTATAAAGCTTGTTCACGATATGGGCAAGACTATAACCATAGAGGGAGTGGAGTATGAGTGGCAGTATGAGAAGCTTCGCAATTATGGAGCTGATACTATACAAGGGTATTATTTCAGTAAGCCACTTGATCCGAATGAGGCAATTTCTTTTGAAGTAAAGAAATAGAAATGGGAGAAAAACGCGCATTTATGCCTTATTCATGGTATAATAAAGTTTACAATAATTTTTTTTTACGAGGAGCTAGTATGTCTTTTGTTGTATTTACGGATGGGTCGGCAAACCTTCCGGGGAAAATGTCTGAGGGGATAACTATATTGCCGTGTAGTTATATGTTAAACGGAACTGAGGTTGTGTATGAGGGAGATGTTGAGGAATTTGATGCTCATTCTTTTTATGAGGGACTTAAGAATGGCGATAAAGTGAAAACATCGCTTTTAAATACACATCTTTTTTTGGAACATTTCAGACCTGTACTGGAGAATGGACAGGATATTGTATATATAGCTATGGCAGCAGGTATAAGCGGAACTTACAATGCTGCTATTAATGCCGCTGATGAACTTATGGAAGAATTTCCTGACAGATTTATCCATATAGTTGATTCGAAGGGCTGCGGATTTGGAAGCGGTATTTTAGCAATTAAGGCTGCGAAGCTTTCAAAAGAGGGCAAGAGCTGCAAAGAGGCAGCGCAGATTCTGGATGATGCTGTGCCTCATGCATGCCAGTACTTTACAGTTGATGATCTTAATTTCCTAAAGAATACAGGACGAGTAAGCGGAGTAACTGCAAGTATCGGGACAATCCTTAATATTAAACCGATTCTTTTTGGCGACAGCACAGGTCACATTATTTCCTGCAGCAAAGTAAGAGGCAGGAAAAATGCTATAAGTGCTATAGCTGCTAAGTACTCTGAAAAGAGGATGGAAACTGAAGACAACATCGTGTGCATTTCTCACGGCGATTGCTACGATGATGCAGTTAAGCTTTCTGAGATGGTAAAAGAGATAAATCCAAAGGCTGAGATCACGATCTGTCAGCATGAACCTTTTTCAGGAGCCCATGTGGGACCTGGAATGCTTGGACTTTTTTTCTGGGGGAAAGAAAGATAAAATAATCCTTGTTGATCATGTATGTATTATCTATGAGGGGATTTGCTTATATGATTCTTATGTTGATGAAAATGTCAGGAATAACGGCACTTTATGTTGCGCTGACGGTGTTCCTGTGGAAACTTCTAAAGGACAGGAGACAGACTTTTATCATAAAGCTGTCTCTTGGACTTATCTATGGTATGTGTTCTGTACTATCTACGCATTGCGCTGTGGATTATGGAGACATGCTTCTTAATCTCAGAGATGTCGCTCCACTTGCAGCGGGACTTTTTTTTAACCCTGCTTCAGGTATCATTGCAGGTCTTATCGGCGGAATAGAAAGATATATTGCCGGAACATATTTCGGTGTTGGCTCATACACCCGAATAGCCTGTAGCGTATCTACCTGCCTTGCCGGTTTTGTTGCCTGGCTTATGCATTCAAAAGTATTTGAAGGAAAAAAGCCTTCTCCTGTATATGCTCTGTTCATGGGCGCTGTTATGGAAGTTTTCCATATGTACGTGGTTTTCATAACTCACAGAGATGATATGAGAATGGCATTTCATGTAGTAAGCCTCTGTGCCGGGCCAATGATAGTATTCTCTGGAATATCCCTTTCACTTATGTCAATTATTCTTCAGATTCGATCCGGTGAATGGAAGAATCCTCTTAAGGATATGACAGGAGAGAAAGTATCTGTTTCCCAGAGATTTCAGCGCTGGCTCTTTTTGATAACCACAATTGTTATTGCCGGCAATTTTGCCTTTTCTTACATTATCCAGACTCAGTCTGCTTCTCAAAATGGCAGAAATAGCATAATAGAGACTTCTCAGAGCGTAAAGAACAGATATCTTGAAGTATCAAAAAGACTTACCGCTGAAGGAAATGAATTCTTTGAAATCATAGATGCAGACGGCGATATCATTGCCGGAAAGCATAAAGAAGGTAAGCTTAGCGAAGACGTTCTTAATGCTCTTTTAGAAAAAAAGGATGCGGAACTCTTTGAAGGACAGTTCTTTGAAGAGATGTCACTTAATAAGGTTGACGGCATTGGCGTTGATATGCTTCTTTTGACATATATACCTTACAGTGAGCTCTATTGGTACAGAAATGCCCAGGCCTACGAAGCTGCCCTTGCAGATATTCTTTTGTTTACTGTTATCTATGTACTGATCGCATTTTTGGTAAAGCAGATAGTTATCAGCAATATCGATCTTATCAATGCTTCCCTTGATAAGATAACAAATGGCGATCTTGATGAAGTTGTTCAGGTAAGAAACTCATCAGAGTTTGCTTCACTTTCAGACGATATCAATCAGACAGTTGAAACCCTGAAAGGATACATAGATGCTGCGGAAAAGAGGATAGAACAGGAGCTTATCTTTGCGAGAACTATACAGGAATCATCTTTGCCAAGAAACTTCCAGTTCGCTACTATGAAGGATAATATCGAGATATTTGCTTCCATGAAGGCGGCAAAAGAGGTCGGTGGTGACTTCTATGATTTCTTTTTTGCCGGTCCCGGGAAAATTGCTTTTGTAATTGCTGATGTTTCAGGAAAAGGAATCCCTGCGGCTTTGTTTATGATGAGAAGTAAGACAGCCATCAGAAGCTTTGCGGAGCTTGGCAAGAGCCCTGCTGAGATTATTTTTAAGACCAACAATACACTTTGTGATGGAAATGATGCAGAGATGTTTGTAACTGTGTGGATCGGAATTTTGGATGTGGCTACAGGTGTTATGAAGTGCGCCAACGCCGGTCATGAGTATCCTCTTATCAAACACGCCGGTGGCGATTATGAGCTGTTTAAGGATAAACACAGCCTGGCTCTTGCAGCAATGGAGAACCTGCAGGCAAGGGAATATGAGATAACACTGGTGCCCGGAGATAAGGTATTTGTTTATACGGACGGTATTCCTGAGGCAATCAATGAAGATATTGTCCAGTATGGCACTGACAGGCTTCTTACTACTATCAATTCGGTAAAAGACAAACCGTTTACAGAAGTTTTACCGGCAATTTCTCAGGATATTGCAAACTTTAGAGGAAAAGCTGAGCAATTTGATGATATTACAATGCTTGGTTTTGAGTTAAAGAGTTTGCGTGATCACTAGATATAGTATTTTTACTTAATAAACATAATTAAATATTTACTTTATTTTATAGATTCTTAATCGTTTTCGTACGAAATCCTGTCTATACTAAATATAGATTTTTTGCTTTTCTTGATTTTAGTTCGTATAAACTATTGGAACTAAAAAATGGAAGAGAATGGGAGATTAGTATGAAAAAGATTGTTCGAATGAGGAAAATTAACGATATAACTTTAGCATTTATGATGCTTGGTCTTGCAGAACTGATATTTGGAATGGCTATGGTTGTATCAAGTGCTCTTAGCTTTAGCAGTGAGCTATTCATAACAAATATTATGATAGATGCTTTTATTCACGGAAGTGCTCTTGCTTTAAATGGAAGCCTGCTCGTGTTCCTATGCATTATGTCGACTCTCTCTGCAGTAAGCAGAGTTAAAGTGAATATTCTTTTTTCATTATCATCATTATCTATAGCTATAGTTGTGATTGGGATGATTAGAGAGCTTTGCGTTGGAGAACAGGGCTTTGCCCTTGCGTTTTCGGCGATAGAGCTTTTGATCTGTGGAAGTGTTCAGTTTGTACTTTTCACGACAAAACGTTATCTTGGAAGAAAATCAAACACAGAGAGTTATACATGGTCAAATGAAATGGTACTTAAGAAGGTGGGATGATCAAAAAGCGAAATGCAAATGTAGCATTTCGCTTACGTCAAAATACTATCCCTTTATGTGTGCGTAAGTATTATTACAAGCAAAAGAATTCAAATTTTGTATGGTTGTAAGTGAATCGGTTGCGTACGCCACCCTTGACTGAACCTGATGAAAACGCCGTCTCTACCTTACCGACGGTGAGGATGATGGGAACAGTAGATTTTCACTCACCATCGGACACAGCATTGTAGCGTTTCCATCAGAACCAGTAAAGGGCAAGCACCTGCGGTGTGGCTTTTTTTTCTGCCTCAGGCTCTGAATCCAGAAACAGTAGGGCGGCTACTTTTCTACCTACGGGCAATTTTTTAATTATCCGACCTTTTACCCGTGTTTTATTAGTGCCCATGGGCAATATTTGATTTTCTCTGACTTTTACCCGGGGTATCAAATAATCATTGGGTAAATCTATCATTATTTTCATATTTGCCCAAGCTTGTCCAATAATTCTCGGGTAAAAATCCTCTCTTTATTTTCTTTACCCAAATCATTCACTAACCCATGGGTAAAAACCTGCATTTTGTTCTTTTTGCCCGCAAAGCTCTTGAAAAATGAACATATCTTATATATATATGTATTTTTGGTTCTGTACCTTTTTTATATGAAAAATCCTTTACAACAGGAGAATAATCTGTTATTAATGAAAATTAGCTATAGCTAACGTTATCATGTTTTTATAGATATCTTATACGCTATGCTGTTAATACATTAGCAAAGCCGGAGCAATCCGGTGACGCAAAGCTATAGGGTCTTTATGAGACAGCCAGTTGCATTTTTTTAGTCGGGAAACTGCTTGTCTTTATGGTAAGCAGTATTTTTTTATTCAATTCATGGAGGTGTTTTAATGAAAGGACATTTAGTAGCAGCAAAAATTTTGAGTGGGCTTGTTGCAGCAAGTCTCATCGGTTCTCCGATAATTGCTTATGCAGGATCATCAGGGTATGTTGGTGAAACAACTAATGTATTTAATGATGAAACTTCAAGTGGGGCAGGCTTTACTTGGAGTTCAGACGACAGCACACTTACTTTAACAAATGACGTAAATGGTAATGTCGTGGCGGATAATGATATCACTATTACAACAAATGATAATGTTACGGTTTCCGGAAATATTGAAGTTAGTACATCTGATTCTTCAACAAGTGCTGATTTAACAATTAATAATGCTAATATTACCACAGGTGGCTCTATTTCTGCTGATGGAAATGTAAAGATAACAGACTCAACAGTATCAGCTGATGGCATAAACGGCGGAAAAGACGGTAAAGGAACAGCTGGAGATGTTATCATCACTGATTCAAATGTAACAAGTACAGATACAATTGCAGCCGGTAATGATGAACAGATTTCTTCTCATGCTCAGGGCGAATACGGAAATCATAATGTTGTTATCAACAATTCAAATGTCACTGCTGAAGCTAAGGACTCTTCTGTAGGAACTCAGTATCCCATAGTTGCAGTAGGAGGCACTGTCGCTCTTAATGGTAGCTATATATCTTCCCCTTCAGATGGTTCAACTCTAAATCAGGGTTATTATGGAACAGATATTTATTTAGGAGAAGTTGGAAGAATTAAAACTTCATCTGAAGGTGATGGATATACAGGTAAAGTCACAATTACAGCCGGTTCAAAGCCATCATCAGACTCAGTGCCTTCTGATACAAACAGTGGAAGTGGCACTTCACCAGATGCAAATAGTGGAAGCGGTGCATCATCAGATAACAATGATTCTGCTTCTTCAGAAACAAAGGTAACAACTACATCAGACTATGCTAATGTATATACATCTGATATTTCAAACGGTTATTTTGCAGCTGTATCAAATAGTTCAGGTGCGGCTACTGTAGCAGTAAAAGATTCAAATGGAAAATCAATGAACGTTGCCGTTGATTTAAGTTCTGCAAGCTCTTCTAATGGCTCAAAGATAACAGCAACAATAGTTCCTGCTCTTGATAGAAACGGAAATGAAAACAATGGACTTGATAAGAATGCACAGGCTCTTAATGCAGTAATAACAGAGTCTGGAAAGACTCCAATTGAAGGTGCACTCTTTATCAGAGCATATGCAGCAGGAGTAAGCCTTACAAAGCTTGAAGTACCTGTTAAATATACATTTACTCTTGATAAAACTTATGAAGGAAAGACTGTAACTGTATATGTAAGAACTGTTACAGGAGAAATTCATTCATATGATGCAGTAGTAACAAACGGCAAAGTTCAGGTAAGTACAGAATTCTTAGGAACAGTTGCTTTTGCAATGTGAGATTCGATGGTCCTACAACCCCGTCCCCTAGGACCATGGCCCTAGGGGACAACAAAAAAGGAAAGCATGAATGCTTTCCTTTTTTTAGTAGCGAGAGGGGGATTCGAACCCTCGACACCGCGGGTATGAACCGCGTGCTCTAGCCAACTGAGCTATCTCGCCATATGGGCTTTGTTGTACTGCCTGTCGCAACCGACTTGTATAATATACCTCAGACTAACCAGTATTGTCAACATAATTTTTTAAAAAATCTTGGAAAAATATCTCTTAAATTTCTAATTTGTGCTAATTCAAGCATAAGTTACCCAAACACCGAATTTTAATTGTGTTAAGATATAGTAAAGTGCTGTGTTTGCACTTTAGACATCATTTGGAAATGAACGAGGAAAAAATTTATGAATTTAGTTGTTGGGAGATCATTTTATTTTGATTTTGAAGTGGAATTTATGCAATGGCTCCAAAGTGTTTTGGGAGAAAAAGGAGCAGGAATAATTTCACATTTCTCTGCTTTTGGCGAAGAAATGTTGCTTATAGGTATATTGGGCTTTATATTTTGGTGCTATGACAAGAAATATGGAACCTATATTGGAATAAATGTTATGGTTGGACTTGTCCTTAATCCTCTTATCAAAAATATTTTCTGGAGGAGAAGACCATATTTTGATCATGGGGCCATAAAGTGCTTCAGACCGGTGGAAAAAGATGCTGATCTTTATGACATTGCAGCGCAGGGCTTTTCTTTTCCCAGTGGCCATTCTACAAACTCAGTTACAGCGTATAGCTCGATAGCTATGTACAAAAAGAAAAAGGCTTTTACTGTACTTGCTTTTGTTATTCCGCTACTGGTTGGCTTTTCAAGAGTGGCAGTTGGTGTACATTATCCAACTGATGTTATTTGTGGATGGCTCTCAGGTCTTTTGATCGTTCTTTTTATTCCATTTATCTTCAGCAAGGTAAATGAGAAGAAGCACTGGATCGTTTATATTGTGATCTTTTTGATTTCATGCCTTGGACTTTTTTATTGTAAGACCAGCGACTATTTCACTTCTTTAGGTCTTATGGGCGGATTTTTTGTTTCTATCGAATTTGAAAAGAAATTTGTTAATTTTGAAAATACCAGAAATCCGCTGTTTTGTATAACAAGGATTATTGGTGGTTTTGCAATCTATTTTGCAGTGAATACTCTTTTAAAACTTCCATTTAGTAAGGAGTTTTTGGATTCCGGAGTTTTTCTTGCAGGACTTGTAAGAAGCATCAGATACTTTTTGGTTTCTTTTGCTGCTATTGGCTTATACCCTTATGTTTTCAGATTGGAAAAGAAGTTTAGGAGGTAAACTCATGTGGGCATATGAAACATCTTTTTATCAGATCTATCCCCTTGGATTTTGCGGGGCACCTTTTGAAAATGACGGTGTGCTGGAACACAGAATATTAAAGGTAATTGACTGGATTCCTCATTTGAAAAAACTTGGTGTGGGCGCAGTTATTTTTAATCCGGTGTTTGAGTCGGATACTCACGGCTACAATACTAGGGATTATAAAAAGATCGATGTGCGCCTTGGGACAAATGCTGATTTTAAGAAGGTTTGCAAAGCACTGCATAAGGAAAAAATACGAGTTGTGCTTGATGGCGTGTTTAACCATGCAGGCAGAGGCTTTTTTGGCTTTGAAGATGTTAAGGAAAAGAAGTGGGATTCCCCCTATAAAGACTGGTTTAACATAAGCTTTGACGGAAACAGCAATTATAACGACGGATTCTGGTATGAAGGCTGGGAAGGCAACTACGATCTGGTAAAACTCAACCTTAAGAATCCTGCTGTTACGGATTATCTTTTGGAGAGCATTAAATTCTGGATCGATGAGTTTGGAATAGACGGACTCAGACTCGATGTGGCCTATTGCGTGGATACTGACTTCTTAAGAAGGCTCCGCCATGAAACTACAGCTTGGAAAGAAGATTTCTTTTTAATGGGCGAGATGATAGGCGGCGACTATAACCGCATTATGTCTGATGAACTCTGCCACAGTGCCACTAATTATGAGTGCTATAAGGGAATGTATTCTTCCTTTAACAGCATGAATATGTTTGAAATAGTCCATTCGCTCCTTAGGCAGTTTGGACCTGAAAACTGGACACTTTATAAGGGAAAGCACCTTCTGTCTTTTGTGGACAACCACGATGTGAGCAGGATTGCAAGCACACTTTCAAGACCGGAGCATTTAAAGCTTATCTATATACTAATGTTCGGGATGCCTGGTATTCCTACGATCTACTATGGAAGTGAATGGGGTGAAAAAGCTGACAAATCTCAGGGAGACCCGGCCTTAAGGCCATGTTTTGACAGCCCCAACTGGAATGAGCTTACAGATGTGATCGCAGCGCTGTGTAAGGCAAGAGAAGGGTCTAAGGCGCTCAGCTACGGCGGCTTTTCGTCACTTCTTTTAACTAACAGGCAATGCATATTTGAAAGAGAGGCAGATGGAGACAGGATGATAGTCGTGATAAACGCTGACGAAAATAGTTTTCATGCTGATTTCAATGCAAGAGCCGGCAGGGGGGAAGATGTGATAACGGGAAAAGAAATTGATTTTGGCGGAGGACTGGATATACCTCCTTACACAGGGTATCTTATCCAGGTTTAAATAGACACAAAAATAATATTTTGAGTCTCCATGTCACAAGCAAAAATACTTTTTTAGAGTGCTTATAAGATATTATTTATGTAGTACAACAAAAGAGTATATGGAGGATGCTTAGAACATGAAAATCCATTTTGACAAGCTTTATAAGGATGATAGGAAAAAAGAACTGTGCGGGCTTGGTATTCCGTTTCCAAAGGGTGAAGTTTCTTTGGAAAAATATGAGTCTTTGTGCGTTATGGATAAAGATGAAGCGATTCCTTCTCAGTTTAAGATAACTTCTACCTGGGACGACGGGACTGTAAAATATGTTTTTGCGAGGTTTCTTGCTGATCTTCCGGGCAATGCAGATAAGGATTTTGACCTTGAGTTTTTAGGCAAAAAAGCTGATTTGGATTCGAAGATTGATATAAGTAAAGATGAAGACCTTATATCTGTTTCCAATGGAGCTTTAAGCTTCAAGGTAAAAAATAATACAGATAATATTTTTGAAGAATTTATTTATCAGGGCAAAAACATAGACAGGGAGAGGTTTTCAGGGCCTGTTTTATGCGCAGCTGGTGAAAAATTTGAAACAGTTTTTGATGATTTCAAAGTAGTTGAAGAGGGCGAAATATACGCTGCACTGGAGGCGAACGGAAGATTTATAGAAAAAGAAAAACACCTTTCGGGCGAGGGGATAAAGTTCACCTTCAGGATCTATGTAACTGCTGGAAAACCGTGGATCGAGTGCGCTATAAGACTCTTTAACTGCACTGATGGAGACTTTGAGCCTCAGTCTCTTACATTTGAAATAAAAAACAGCCCTGAAGATAAAAAAGACAAGATCAGAACAATGGTTGCAAAATCCAACTATAAGACCAGCTTTACCACTGGCAATGAGGGCGAAGAGGTCTCTTTGCAGATCATGGCTGAGATGCTTGAAAAGGAAGCTAATGAGCATTTTGCAGAAGTGTTCTATGGGACTTTTTTTGCTGACTGTACAAGCTATGATTCAGGAATGGGAATATGTGCAACTGTATTTCAGGCACAGCAGAACTTTCCAAAAGCAGTAAAGGCGTCAGCTGACGGAATATGCATTTCTCTTATTCCTGACCAGGAAGAGACAAAAGCAAAGTCACAGAGTGAACCTGTGGTATTTAGCTCAGGAATGGCAAGAGAGCAAAGAATTTTACTTCATTTTCATGAAGCGGATATGGATGTGTATGAGATAAATAACAGAAGCCTTGTTTATCAGATGCCGGACACACCTTTGCTTGATCCTGAGGTCTTTGAACAGGCTGGGATCATGCCGGATATCTTTTTACCTGAAGATAAAAAAGTAGATGACTATGAACTTGCGCTTATCGACAAGGCAGATAATCATGTGCGCTGCTATGGAATGCTTAACTGGGGAGATGGGCCTGATCCGGGATATACCAGCCAGGGCCGCGGAGGCGGAAGGCTTGTCTGGACCAATAACGAGTACGATTATCCTCATGCAATGTATATGATGTACGCAAGGAGTGGAATAAGGAGATTTCTGGACTACGCCAATGTGGCAGCTATGCACTGGATGGATGTGGATGTTTGTCATTACAGCAAGGACGATCTACAGATCGGCGGGCAGTGGGAACATATAAATGGCCATACCGGAGGCTCAAAAGAAGGGAATGGATGCACCGGCGTTCTGGCCTGCAGCCATGAATGGGTAGAAGGCCTGTTGGACTATTATCATTTCACAGGTGATGAAAGAGCCCTTGAAACGGCAATAGGGATAGGTAAAAATGTTCAAAAACTCCTTGATACTCCGATGTTCAAGACTCCGGGAGAGAGCAGTGCCAGAGAGACCGGCTGGGCCCTTAGAAGCTTGTCTGCGCTGTATATTGAAACCCATGATGAGAGCTGGATAGAAAAGTGCGAATGGATCGTTTCTCAGTTTGATGAATGGAACAAGAAGTACGGGCACTGGCTTGCACCATATACTGACAATACAACCATCAGAGTTGGCTTTATGATCTCTGTTGCTGTCGGTTCGCTTATGCGCTATTACAGAGTTTTCCCTTCGGATAAGTTAAAAGAGATGATCCTGGGCGCTATAGACGATATAGTAGAGAATCAGATGAATCCTTATGGACTTTTCTACTACAAAGAGCTTCCAAGTCTTGCCAGAAATGGAAATAATCCGCTGCTTCTTGAAGCTATGGCTATTGCCTATGAACTTACAGGGGATGTTTCATATCTGGATAAGGGAATAAAGACATTCAAAAAACATATGGCATCAGCAGGATATAGTCTGGGGCAGAAAAAAATTATTGAAGATACTGTAGTTGTTGGCAGCGGAGCACCTAAGGCTTTTGCACAGGGATTTTTGCCACTTGCCTTGTTTTATACCAAGGTTGTAAAAGCAAATAAGTTGTTGTTGTAAAGAAACTATATTATAATCAATGTATGGAAATACGTACACCTATTGTTGCAATTATAGTACTTTCTATATTGATCATCATTTACCTGCGCAGGACAAGACCGCAGCTTAGTTCATCGCGTGTCTTTTTTGTCTTCCTCATGATGGCTTTTATAAATATTCTCTCTGAGATAGCAGAATGCTATGTATTTGTATATCTTGGAGGTTCGTACAATGTCTTAAGGCGCGGTGTTCAGAATTTTTATATAGGATCTCTTTTGACATGTACATATGTGATGACATTATACGTCTGTTCGAAAGTAACTATCAGAAGAAGCATATCTGCAAGGATGAGCGCAATACCATCTATCCCGCTTGTGGTCGGATTGATTTCGATACTTACTGGAAAAGCAAGGTATGGAAGGACTCAGACAGGCTTTTATTACAACTATGGAACTATGGTAATAGTTTGTTATTCCATAGGCTTCTTTTACCTACTTTCCATGGTGGTAGGTCTTGTGGTTCATAGAAAACGTCTTAGGCGAGAAGAGTTTATAGCTCTTTTTTCAGGAGCATTAGCATGGCTTTTCCTTGCGGCATACCAGTATTATACAAAGGGAATTCAGGTGTCTTCCATAGCCATGATGGTCATGGCTCTTGTGGTATTTTTAGTCATTGAGAATCCTAAGGAACTGTTTGAGAGGGCACTTCCTAATGTAAAAAATAAGGATGCCTTCACAATGTATCTTTTGGAGAAGTATGGACTCGAGAAGCCGTTTTTCATTGTCTCTGTCATTTTTACCGGAAAGACAAGTGTTCAGACTGCAGCCAACAGAGATGAGCTCTATAAACTTCAGGCCAATGTAGCTGAGCTTGTTCAGGATAAGCTTGATGTTGACGGTTATCTCCCAAACTGGAACACATTGAGCTTTGTGGTTGTTTCTCCTGAAAAGATAGAAGAGTTTATGACTATCATTAACAATTACAAAGTGGATGGTGGTAATTATAAACTTACCTTTGCTGTAATAGATGCTCTTAAGTGTGCAAAAGATGCCAATGAGGCTCTTCAGATCCTGACATATGTTTCCGGAGAATATATCTACAAACAGTCAGCACCGAATTTGGTAATCGATGAGAGTGTCATCGATAAGATGAGGTACAGAAACACTATCGAGGATGTGGTAAGAGAGTCGGTAAGAAACAAGGCTTTCGAAGTTTATTACCAGCCAATCCTTTCGGTTAAAGACGGAGCTTTTTCATCAGCAGAAGCGCTGGTAAGACTTAAGAGGCCTGATTCGGCTAATTATATTTCTCCTGAAGATTTTATTCCAATAGCTGAGAAATGTGGCCTTATCCAGCAGATTGATGATCTGGTGTTTGAAAAAGTATGTTCTTTCATTGCAAAAGAAAATATTTCAAGCTTTGGAGTAAAGACTATTGAGGTTAACCTTTCAGGCAATGAAGTTGTTGATCACCAGGCCTTTGAAAGACTTAGCCGGAAAATGGAAAAGTATCACATTCCACCTAAATTTATCAACTTTGAGATAACAGAGACTGCTTACATAAATAATGATGAGGCCTTCAGAGAAAATGTCAGAAGGCTCAAGGAAATGGGAAGCACCTTCTCGATGGATGACTTTGGATCGGGGTACTCAAATCTCCTTGAAATACTAAAGATGGATTATATCCTGGTAAAAATGGATAAGGAATTCATATGGAACTGCCTTGATAAGGAAAGGCCTGAAAACCTGAAAATGCTTCAGTATACCATAAATTTCCTGAAGGAGTACGGACTTCATATTCTGGCTGAAGGTGTTGAGACAATGGAGCAGGCAAAGATCCTGATAGATAACGGAGTTGAGTATTTGCAGGGATTTTATTATTCAAGGCCTATTCCTGAAAAAGAATACATAGAGTTTTTGAACACACAAAAAGGGCTTTTTGAGCCGAGCATGAAAGGAGAATGATTATGAACGAGGCGTTATATGATGCGGTTTTTTGTTATGGTGAGAACAGGATAGATCCTTTTGAACATACTAATGTTGATTTTCACAGGATCATTTCCGACATGCGTCTTGTGGGCTATGAGATTACATCCCTGAATATTGTTCATCAGATCATGCTTGAACAGCTTGATAATCTTTTAAAGATAAAATCCAATATTATCGAAGCTACGATGGATATGGAAAATAAGGACGATTTCTGTAAAGAAAAGTATGGCCTTTCTTTTAAGGATATAGATGCACTTGACCCTCAGCATGATATCGAGTGGGATATAAAGAGCGGAAAAGTTATCTTTTTCCTTGCGCATGACGCACAGTATAAGGAAGAGGCATATTTTATCCTGTTCAAGAAAGCTTTTGATGTGTTCACTGAAAAAACCGGTTTCAATTACATGAGTCATTAAAATGGGAATAATACTTGAGACAAACAGATTGATACTTAGAGGCTGGCAGGATAGCGACGCTGCCAGCCTTTTTAGGCTTGCAAGTGACGAGAGAATAGGCCTTTCTGCCGGGTGGCTGCCCCATGAAAGCGTGGGCTATAGCAGGGCAGTGATAAGGACTATTTTTAATAAAAAAGAAGTGTATGCCATCTGCCTTAAAGGCGGCAATAATGAACCGGTTGGGAGCATAGGTCTTACACTTACGGGAAGCAAGGAGAGACCTCTTTTGGAAGGTGATGCTGAACTGGGATATTGGGTCGGAGTGCCTTTTTGGGGAAGAGGAATAGCTCCGGAAGCGGCAAAAGAGATAATAAGACATGGATTTGAAGATATAAGACTAAAACGCATCTTTTGCTGCTATTTTGATGGAAATGAACAGTCAAAAAGAGTTCAGGAAAAGTGTGGATTTGTGCCCTATACAATAAACGATAAAACGTACATTCCAATGCTTGAGGAAACTAGAAAAGAGTACGTGAATGTGATGTACGCAACTGAGCGCATATAGCATAGATACTGAGAATCGCACATAAAAAAGACACAAAATTATCAAAATTTTAAAACGATTAACTATTACAAAATTTGTAATAATATGTTATAATTTAGTCACGTTCGAAAAGTGCCAAAGGCACTTTAAAAAAGTCCATAGATGAAAGCGCTTTCAGACAGATACAGCAGGTTGTTTTTTTAGAAGGAGGAACAATATGTTAAATGTAGGAGAGTGCGTTATTTACGGTAGTCATGGTTTATGTAAGGTTCGAGAGATTCTCGTACCGTCGTTTCTTGAGAGGGGAAATGAAAAAGAATATTACATGATGATTTCTGCTGTAGATGCGGGCAGTGTCCTTTATGTTCCGGTTGACGGAGCTGAGGATAAGGTTCGAGATGTTATGAGCGCTGACGAAGCTATGGGACTTATAGATGATATCGAGGATACACCGGAGATTGAACTACTTGAGGGTAAAAAGGCTGAACCGGCCATCACAAGTGTCATCAAGCGTAACGTTGTGGAAGAGATGATGAGCCTTGTAAAGACACTTCACAAGATCAAGGCGATGCGTGAGGCAGAGGGCAAGAAATTCGCTGCTCTTAATGAAAAGTACCTTAATATCGCTGAGAAACTTCTTTTTACAGAAATGGCTTTTGCACTGAAGACAGAAAAGGATGTCGTAAAGAGCCGCGTAATCGAGGAACTATCACATTTACCACTAGAGACTGCATGATGCAGTCTCTTTTTTCGTACATAATGCTTTCTCCGATGGAGCAAGCATTCTTTAGTTATCAGATCATCCTTTATAGACCAGATCACATGATGATAAACATACGTATTGGAAACAATACTTTCATCATAAGAAAAGTTTAGATTGCGGCTGAGTACGCCACCATTGACTGAGCCTGAGGAAAACGCCTTGTTCTGCGTGCCGACGGTGAGGATGATGGGAACAGTAGTTAGATTCATGCACCGTCGGATTCGGCATTTTAGCGTTTTCCCCAGAACCCGTCAATGGCAAGCACCTTCGGTGTGGCTGGGTACAAGCGCCTCAGGCTCTGACTCCGAGAACAGCAGGGGTGGCTACTTTCAAGGATGTGTAGGGCTATATGCTCATTTTACTGTGATAATTGATTTATTGTAACATACGAGGATACGCCTGCATGGATATATGCTATTACTTAGAAACATGACCTAAATAGCTTTTTGTACCGACCCCCAAAAGTTAGACCCAAAAATCTAACTTTTGGAGGTCGGTATTTTTATGTCTAAGTATTCTTT